>CAZIJO010000149.1:0-14995 GCA_964539515.1 uncultured Bifidobacterium sp.
GTCAACTGCCGCTCGCTGCGCAATACCATTATAACCATCGACCTGAATCGCAACGGCAGGCTGTGGGTGGGCATTGCGGGTGTTCTGCTCCTGCAAGTCGGCATCACCTACCTGCCTTTCTTGAACGCCATTTTCCAGACGTCCCCGATTGGCTGGGATGAATGGCTGCGGATCCTGGCGGCAGGCTTGGTGGTATTGGTGGCTGTTGAAGCGCACAAATGGCTTTTCTCCGAAACGAAACAACGCGCATGAAACGCTCCGCCTTGATTCCAAGACGCTCCCCCGAAAGCCGCGCCCAGCCGCGGCTGGTCACCCCTTTTACCATCCGTCAGGCTACCGACCCTCTCTTTGATCGTGCATCGATTCGCCTGCTTGCGAAACGCATCCAGAAGATCCGCAACCGCGCTCTTGCCTGGGAAAACCGTTTCGAGAACGACGTTCGAAAGGTAAGTCCTGCCTTCCGGCCCAGCGCCCGCAATCTGCTGCACTACCTGGCGCTGCGCCAGGAGGATCTGCGGGAATTGCAACCGGAACTCACCTTGCGCGGATTGACCTCCTTGGGCCGATGTGACTCCCATGTGATGGACGCCTTGGAATCTCTGTTGGGGGTTTTGGGACGGTTGCTCCCCTTTAGCACGGCGCTTACCGCGCGCTCCGCTGCTCCCGTGGACCTGGCAGGAGGCGCCGGGAAATTGCGCCGCCATGCCGACCTGCTCTTTGGTCCGCCGCCAAAAAAGCGCGCGGTCCGAATCATGGTGACCATGCCCACCAAGGCGGCACACCACTACCAGATCGTCCGTGACCTGATGGCGACCGGCATGGAAGTGGCCCGCATCAACTGTGCCCATGATGAACCCCGGACGTGGAAACACATCATCCGGCATCTTCGCCGCGCGGAGAAAGAACTGGGCGCGTCCTGCCAGGTTCTCATGGATCTCGCCGGTCCCAAATTGCGCACCGGCGCCGTTGAACTTGGGGCGCGCGTGGCCCATTTTCAGCCGGAACGGGATGCTCGCGGCGCGCCGATCGCCCCCGCAGAAATTTGGTTGCACCGCCCGGGCGCGGTGGTGCCCGTGGACCCTGATATTGACGCCGTTCTTCCCATCTTGGGCGATCTGGTCGAGCGCATGGCCGTCAATGATGAACTTCGGTTCATCGACTGCCGCCGGCGGCCGCGCTTGCTTCGCATCACCGCGCAGGAGGCCGATGGCGTGCTGCGGAGCGAATGCCTCGACACCACCTACGTCGAAGCGGGCACTCCGGTCGAACTGCTCCGGCAGGGCATGCTTTTGGCCTCGTCAGCTATTGGCGAACTGCCCGCCCAGCCGCAACCGCTGATTCTTCGTCTCGGGCAAACCTTGTGGGTCACCACCGAGGACCAGACCGGCCACAATGCCAGACCCCGGGCCCATGGCCGGCGGGCCGAAGCGGCGAGCATTCCCTGCACCCTCACGGCGGTGTTCCGCGACGCAAAGGCCGGCCACCGGATTCTCTTCGACGACGGCAAGATCGAAGGCGTGATTCGCGCCGTCCAACCCCACCGCTTGCGGGTGGTCATCACGCGCGCCGCGCCCCAAGGCTCGAAGCTGCGCCCCGAAAAAGGCATCAACCTGCCCGATACCGAACTGGCTGTGCCCGCGCTGAGCGCCAAGGATCTGCAAGACCTCCGCTTCGCGGTCAAACACGCGGACATCGCCAGCCTGTCCTTCGTCAACCGCCCTGAAGACGTTTTGCTGCTCCGAAAGCATCTGGCCAAAATGAGGCGTCCCCGCATGGCGGTGGTGTTGAAAATCGAAACCCTCGCCGCGTTTCGCCATCTGCCCGGCATCCTGCTGGCTGGGATGCAGTCCTCCCCACTTGGCATCATGGTGGCCCGCGGCGACCTGGCTGTCGAAGCCGGCTTGGACCATCTCTCCGAACTGCAGGAGGACATTCTCTGGATCTGTGAAGCCGCGCACATCCCGGTGATCTGGGCCACCCAGGTCCTCGAAGGACTTGCCAAGAAAGGCCTGCCGTCGCGCGCGGAAGTAACCGATGCCGCGATGAGCGGTCGCGCCGAATGCGTGATGCTCAACAAGGGGCCCCACATCCTCGCCGCCATGCGATTCCTGAATAACGTGCTCCTGCGGATGCAGCAGCATCAATACAAGAAACGCGACTTGCTGCGCCGGCTCACCCTCCACCCCTTGTGAAACTGCTTTCATGAACTGCCGGCTTACCAATTGGGAAGGAAACCATGTATCTTCTGGTCATTGAACTTGTCCCCATCGCTCGGCTCCCTGTTGGTCGATAAGCCTCACTCTTCTTTCGCTTTCTTTCCCTTTTTCTCCGCAAGTGCGTCGATACAGCGCAAAGCAAGAACCGCGGCCACCATACCGACGATCAGGAGTACCGCGAGTCCAACGCCGCCAGAAGCCCAGGCGATGGAATCCAGGAAAGTCCAGACACTCCTGAAGATCAGAATCGAGGCGCCGATCAGCAACATTTCCATCCAGATGATTTTTTTCATTTTCGTACTTTGGTTTGTTTGATCCCCAGCTGTACTTCGAACAAAACCTGCGTTCTGCCGGCCTGCCGCCCTGGCCCGGAAGTCTTTCAAGCGTTCTCCGACAGTCGCATTCGCGATCAGCATCTGCGGGCAATCCAGCACGGCAAGGCTTTTAGCAAGGGCTCACCGGACCAGGTCGCCCGCATCTGCATTTCCCGGCCAAAGACTCGCCGGCGAACTGGCCCTCTCAAAAACCCTTCGGATTAAACTAACCGACGCTTCTAAACTACCGATTAGTCACCCGACGCCCGGCTGCTAATTTGAGCGCGGTTAACAAGCCTATGACTGAATCAATGTGGCTCTGGATCGGTTTCAATGTGTTCGTCCTCGCGATGCTCGCGCTGGACCTCGGCGTGTTTCACCGCAAGGCCCACGTCGTGTCGCTCAAGGAATCGTTCACCTGGACCTTCGTCTGGATCGGACTGGCGTTGGTGTTCAACGCCGGCGTGTGGCACTACGCTGGCGCGACAAAGGCGCTCGAGTTCTTCACCGGCTATCTCATCGAGAAATCGCTCAGCGTCGACAACGTCTTTGTCTTTGCCCTGCTGTTCTCGTATTTCGCTGTGCCGCCAAAGTATCAGCACAAGGTCCTGTTCTGGGGTATCCTCGGCGCACTCATCATGCGCGCCCTCATGATCGTCCTCGGCGCAGCGCTCATCGCCAAGTTCGCCTGGATCATATACGTGTTCGGTGGCTTCCTGATCCTCACCGGCATCAAGATGATCGTGAAACGTGCGGAGGAGATTCATCCCGAGCGCAACCCGGTGGTGAAATGGTTCAAGCGGCTCATGCCGGTGACGCCGGATTATCGCGGGGACAAATTCTTCGTGCGCGAGAAAGGCATCCGCATGGCCACGCCGCTGTTCGTGCTGCTGTTGCTGGTGGAAGTCTCCGACCTGATCTTCGCGGTGGATTCCATCCCGGCGATCTTCGCGGTCACGAAAGACCCGTTCATCGTCTATACTTCGAACGTGTTCGCCATCCTCGGACTGCGGTCGCTCTACTTCGCGCTGGCCGGCGTGATGGACAAGTTCCATTACCTCAAGATCGGCCTGGGCGCGGTGCTGGCGTTCGTAGGCGTCAAGATGATCCTCGCCCACACAGCATGGAAGATTGACACCCTGGTCTCGCTCGGCGTGATCGTGCTGATCCTGGCGACGTCCGTGGTGATGTCGCTACTGCGCCCCAAGAAGATCGTAATTCCGGTGGTGGCGCCCAAGGCCGCGAGTTGAAAATGATCGCGTCCATCAAACAACTCGTGGGGGCAAAATCGTTCCACCACCTTGTCGTGGCGGTAATTCTCCTGGCCGGGGTGGTGGCGGGCTTGGAGACCAGCCCGGCCATGCTTGAGCGGCACGGCCCTCTCCTGCTCGGGCTGGACAGGTTCATCCTTGGCGTGTTCATCATCGAGGCGCTGCTCAAGATGGTCGCGCACGGGCGCGAGCCCTGGCGCTACTTTGCCGACGGCTGGAACGTTTTCGACTTCCTGATCATCTTGGTGTGCCTGTTGCCCGTGGGCGGACCGTTCGCGGCGGTGTTGCGGCTCGCCCGGGCGCTGCGCTTGCTGCGGCTCGTGAGCGCGTTGCCCAAATTGCAGCTCCTGGTCGGCGCGTTGCTCAAGAGTCTGGCGGCGATGGGTTACGTGAGCCTGCTGCTCGCGCTGTTGTTCTACATTTACGCGGTGGCGGGCATTCAGTTTTTTGGAAAGACCGATCCGGCCCATTTTGGCTCGTTCGGCAGCGCGTTTCTCACGTTGTTCCGGCTGGTGACCCTCGACAACTGGGCGGACATTTTTAACACGCAACTCGCGCATGCCCCGGCGATCAAGGTCGCGATTTATTTTGTCACCTTCATCGTATTCGGCACGATGATCATCCTGAACCTGTTCATCGGCATTATTATGAACAGCATGGCCGAGGCGCACGCCGAGCAGGCCAGCGAGGCTGCCGCGAAAAGCGCAGCGGGCCTGGACGCCTTGGCCCGCCTCGAGCAGGTCTCCAAGAATCTGGCCGAACTCCAGTCCGCGCTGGCCGGCTTGCGTCACCAACTTGAAACCGATCGTCGCCCCTCAGTGCCCGAAACCAAACCAACATGCCGCTAGAACCTGGCATCGCACCCAACCTCGTCACCGGCCTCGTTAGCCTCCGCCCGCGGGCGCTCAAGCGCACCCTCTCGAGCCAACTTGCCTGGCTGGCCGCCGGGTTGGCGGAGCGCCCGGTTCGGCTGGGGGAACTGATTGATGTGCTGCAACTCCGCGGCTACGACGCGGTGTTGATCTTCCTGGCGTTCCCGTTTATCACGCCAGTGCCACTGCCGGGCTTCTCAACCTTGTTCGGCACCGTCATCGCCTTGCTGGGATTGCGCATGGCGCTGGCCCAGCGGCCTTGGGTGCCGGAGCGCATCAAGGCCCACGTCCTCCCCGCGCGCTTGCTGCCAAAACTCCTCCTCGTCACCAGCCGGATGTTCGGCGGCTTGGAAAAGCTGCTGAAGCCCCGCCTGTTCTATCCCGAGTATCCGGCTGCATTTCAGTGCCTGAGCGGCGTCATCATCCTCGTCTGCGGATTGCTGCTCTTGCTGCCCCTGCCCGTGCCCTTCAGCAACGCCTTGCCAGCCCTCACCATCATTCTGCTCGCCGCCGCTGGCCTGGAGCGCGACGGGGCGGTGTTCCTCGCCGGTTGCGTCCAGTTCGCGCTCTGTCTTGGCTTTTTTGCCTTGCTGGGAGTGGGCGGATCCGAAGTATGGCAGCGGTTCTCGAACTGAAGAGTCTCTCCATGACGAAAACAAATCTGCTCACCCAACTGGCCGCACCGAAGGCAACCTGAAATGCACGAAACTTACGACGCAGAAATTCTGAGGCAGCCCGCCCCGGCAGTCACTCCGCCGGCGATTGGCCCGCGGCTCGGCATTGTGGGCGGCGGCCAACTGGCCCGCATGACGGCCATGGCCGCGCTGCAACTCGGCTGCGATGTGGTCGTGCTGGAGCGCAACCCCTTCAGCCCCGCTGCCACCCTCGCCACGCATTCGCTGGTGGGAGATTGGAACACCGTCGAAGGGCTGCTCGAACTTGCTGCGCGCGTGGACATCGTCTCGCTCGAAAACGAGTTTGTGGATGCCGGCCATCTGCGCGCCCTGGAGGCTCGTGGTCACCTGGTCTTGCCGACGGCGCACACCGTCGGCCTGGTGCAGGATAAATTCATCCAGAAGCAGACGTTGCAGGCCGCCGGCCTGCCGGTGCCGCAGATGCGCGCGGTGGCGGACATGACGGAATTGGCTGCGGCTGCAGGAGACTTGGGGCTGCCACTTCTTCTCAAGGCGCGCCGGAATGCCTATGACGGCAAGGGCAATGCAACCGTTCGCACTCGTGCCGACCTCGCACCGGCTTGGGAACGACTGGGCGGAAACGACGGCAATTCACTTTTCGCCGAGGAATTCTGCGACTTCACCGCCGAGCTGGCCGTGATCGTCACACGCAGCCGCGTGGGGGAAACCGCGACCTATCCTGTCGTCGAAACGGTTCAACGCCACCACGTGTGCCATCTGGTGCGGGCACCCGCGCCGCTCCCCCGCGAAATCACTGACCGCGCGGCGGATGTGGCGCGGCGCGCCGTTGAGGTCGTGGGCGCGGTGGGCAGCTTTGGCGTGGAAATGTTCCTCACGCGCGGTGGGGAGATTCTTGTAAATGAACTCGCGCCGCGCGTGCACAACTCCGGGCATTACACCATCGAGGCTTGCGCGTGCTCGCAATTCGAAAACCATGTCCGCGCCGTCCTTGGCCTGCCACTGGGCTCGACCCGCATGCTCGTGCCCGCCGCCGTGATGGTGAACCTGCTCGGGACGATGCGCGCACCCGGCCGGCCGGTCGGCTTGGACCGGGCGCTCGCCGTCCCGGGAGCACGCGTGCATCTCTACGGCAAAGCCATGAGTGGAGCGGGCCGCAAGATGGGCCACGTGACCGCGCTCGGCGAAGCCCTTGTAGCCGCCGAACAGGCCGCGACGCGGTGCGCCGCGGAAATTCATTTCGGTTCCCGATCATGAAAAAGCAACAACCCGATCCAAAGATCGCCATCATCATGGGTAGCGACTCCGACTGGCCCACGCTCAAACCCGCCGCCGAGGTCTGCGCCGAATTTGGCGTGCCCTGCGAAGTTCGCGTGGTCTCGGCCCATCGCACGCCGCTCGACATGGTGCGCTTCGCGCGCACGGCGCACGGACGCGGCCTGCAGGTCATCATCGCCGGCGCGGGTGGCGCGGCGCATTTGCCCGGCATGGTCGCGAGCCTCACGCCGCTCCCCGTCATCGGGGTGCCGGTGGAAAGCAAAGCGCTCAAAGGAATTGATTCATTGCTGTCCATCGTCCAGATGCCCGGGGGCGTTCCGGTTGCAACGGTCGCCATCGGCGGCGGCAGGAACGCGGGTCTGCTGGCGGTGAGAATCCTCGGAGCAGGCGATGCCCGGCTGAGAAAAGAGATGGTAGCATTCCAATCGCGCCTTGCGCTAGAATCGCGATCGAGGAATCGCAAGCTGCAATCCGAAACCAAAGATCGCCGCCCGCTCTGATTACCGGCAATCTGCGAAGCGAAGGAAAACCTTTAAACCCACCCGACGATGCCAACAAACGGAGAACCTTGGGCGCAAGGTCAAAACGGGAGTCATTCAGCGCTGCCGCCGCCTGGGCATCCGCCGCCCCACCGGCGTTTCTTCGCCCTGCTCCGGCCCGAGCGGACCGATATCTGGATCATTCTCAGCTTTTCGGTGGTGAGCGGCATCCTGATGCTGGCGACTCCGCTGGCCGTGGACGCGGTGGTAAACACCATCGCCTTCGGTGGCCAACAACGGGTTTATTTTCAGGCGCTGGTGATCTTGTCGGTAGCGCTCTTCGCCTTCCTTGCGCTCCTGGCCGTGATCCGGGCGGCGCAATTCTACACCATGGAAATCATCCAGCGCCGGCTGTTCGTGCGCGTGACCGCGGATCTCGCCTACCGGCTGCCGCGCACGGAAATGCCGGCGCTCGATCAGACGCTGGGTCCGGAACTGGTGAATCGTTTCTTTGACGTCGTCACGGTTCAGAAAAGCAGCTCAATCCTGCTGCTCGAAAGCGTGAACCTCACGCTCGCCACGGGCATCAGCCTGGCCGTGCTTGGGTTTTACCATCCGTTTCTGCTCGCATTCGACCTCGTCCTCGTGGCCGCGCTTGCCACAATCATATTCATCATGGGTCGCGGATCGGTGCGCACCAGCATCACCGAATCCTATGCCAAACACGCGGTGGCCGGCTGGCTCGAACAGGTGGCGATGTTTCCGCTCCTTTTCAAGAGCCGGGGCGCCTCGGAGTTCGCGGGGCAGCGCGCGGACACGCTCGCCCGCGATTATTTGAACGCGCGGCGCACCCACTTCCGGATCCTGCTGCGCCAGGTGGTTGGGTTGCTCGCGCTGCAAGCGATCGCCAGCGCGGCACTCTTGGTGATTGGGGGGGCGCTGGTACTAAGGGGTGAACTCACCCTTGGCCAGCTCGTCGCCAGCGAGCTCATCGTTGGCGCCATCGTCGCCTCGGTAGCCAAGTTCGGCAAACATCTCGAAGCATGGTATGACGCAATGGCGGCCGTGGACAAGCTGGGCTACCTCGTGGATCTGCCGGTGGAACGCGAAGGCGGCGAGACGCCGAAACAGTCATTGCCCGGGGCGCGGGTGGAATTGCGCAAGGTATGTTTCGCCTACGACCCGGCGCGCCCGATCCTCGAGGACCTCTCTCTGACACTGGCGCCGGGCACCCGTGCGGCCATCGTCAGCGCCACCGGTTTCGGCGCCAGCACTATGCTGGATCTCATTTTCGGCCTGCGTCAACCCGACCAGGGAATGGTGCTCATCGACGGGGTGGATCTTCGCCATTGGGATCTGGCCACGTGGCGAAACCAGGTGGCGATTGTCCGGGGTCAGGAAATCGTCGCCGGCACGATCGCGGAAAACGTCCGTTTGGGCCGCTTGGAGATCGACCTCGATGCCATCCGGCGCGCGCTCGAGAGCGTGGGCCTGATGGAAGCGGTGCTGAAGTTTCCCGACGGGCTGAACACGCGACTCAGCGTCGGCGGACGTCCGCTCTCCAGTTCGCAGCGGATGCGACTTGTCCTCGCCCGCGCCATTGTGGGCGAACGGCGCTTGCTCCTGCTCGATGAGAGCCTCGAGGGTCTCGACCCTGTGACCTTCAAGCAGATCGAGGAGTACCTCTTCAACCAGCGCCATCCCTGGACGCTGCTGCTGGTGACCCGGGACCCCGATCTCGTAAAGCGCTGCGACCAGACCATCAAACTTGGTGAATACCGCCTGGGTCCGGCGCGCCCACCGAACACGCCATGAACCAGACTTCCTCCCCATCGGTCGAAAGCGGCGCCCACCACGATCCCATGCCCATGCTGGACCAACGCTCCGGCTTGCCGGTGCTGGGCGAGAGCCGTTCGTCGCGGCGGTTGAGGAGCTTCAGCCAGCTGCTCTTTGTCGCGTTCTTCCTGACGCTGATCGGCGCGATTTTCCTGCCCTGGCAACAGTTCATCCACGGCGCGGGAAAAGTGGTTGCGTTCAACCCGCTCGAACGCCAGGTCATGGTGGAAGCACCGCTCGCGGGCCGCATAAACCGAAGCTATGTCGTCGAAGGCCAGCCCGTGAAATCGGGTGATCCAATGTTCGAAATCGTGGACAACGATCCCAACCTGCTCGCCAACCTGCGGCAACAGCGCGAAGCGGCGATTGCCCGCCGCGACTCCGTGAAACAGCGCATCGAATCCATCGAGGCCCAGCTCCGCGAGCTTGATCGGGCCCTGCCTTTGGCGGTCAAGGCCGCGCAAACCCGGCTCGATGCCGCGAAATATGCCGCCAGCACCGCGGACCTTCATTATGATCGTATCAAGGCGCTCTTTGAGGACAAGCGCGGCATCGCCTCCCAGCGCGATTACGAGCTCGCCAAGCTCGAACGTGATCGCAACGGCGCGGAACTCCTCCGTGCGGAAGCCGAGCTTAAACGGGCCGAAGTCGATCTCCGCGCCACCATCAGCAGCACCATCGCCTCGCGCGAATCCGCCAAGGCCGATCTCGCGTCCGCGGAGCAGGCCATCGTCTCGGCCGACATCGCCATTAACCAGACCCAGACGCAACGCGTCGTGGCGCCGCGCGATGGCATTGTGTTCCGCGTGCAGGTCACGGAAGGTACGTTTCTCAAGGCTGGCTCGCCACTCTGTACCATAGTCGGTGAAACCCAGACCCACATGGTCGAGCTGTGGCTCAGCGGCAATGACATGCCCCTTGTCCAGGCGCGAGAAGTGGACGCGCAAGGCAAAATCACCAAGCCCGGCAGCCCCGTGCGCATCCAATTCGAAGGCTGGCCCGCCATTCAACTCATCGGCTGGCCCAGTGCCGCGGTGGGCACGTTCGGCGGCGAGGTCGTGCTCGTGGATCCGACCGATAATGGCAAGGGGCAGTTTCGCGTCCTCGTTGCGGAGCGGCCCGATTTCCGCCATGCAGGTACGCGCAAAGAACGGCGCCACGATTGGCCCGGCGCGCGCTGGCTACGGCAGGGCGTCCGCGCGAACGGCTGGGTGCTCCTGCAACGGGTGCCGCTGTGGTACGAAATCTGGCGGCAGGTCAACGGCTTCCCGCCCACGCTCAGCGAAGGGATGATCAGCGAGACGCTCGGCGAAAAAAAATAATCCCGCAATGAGTCACTGTCATCAGCTCAAGGCCGCCGTGCTTGTGGTGCTCCTGGCCTTCATCGGCTTGGCATTTTCTTCAGTGGCCCAGACGAATGCCAGTCCCCAAAATCCTCTACGGCTGGAGGAAGTGCTGGGTTCGATCACTAACCAGTATCCGCCTTTGCTCGCCGCGTTAATCGAGCGCGACATTACCGCTGGGCGGCTCAAAAGCGCGCAAGGCTCGTTTGACTTCAACACGTTTGCCCGCCTGTTTGGCGTGCCAGCGGGTTATTACGAATCGACGACGATGGATACCGGCTTCGAACAATTTCTCGGCATCTGGGGCAGCACGGTATTTGGCGGTTACCGGATCACGGGGGGCGATCTGCTGCCGGACTACGATAAAACGCGCACCCAGGGGGGGGGCGAGCTCCGTTTCGGTCTCAAGGTGCCGCTGTTGCGCGACGGCTCGATCGACCGCCGGCGCGCTGCGGTGTTGAAGGCCGGGCTGGATAAGGAGTTGGCCGATCCGGTGATCGCGCGCCAACAGCTTGACTTCATCCGGGCCGGCACGGTTGGGTACGTGAACTGGCTCGCCGCCGGGGAGCGTTGGCGGCTCGCGGAGCGGTTGCTCAGCATCGCTAACGAACGTAACAACGCGATCAGCAACCAGGTTCAGGCCGGGCTCGTCGGCCGCATCGTCCTCACGGACAACCAGCGTCTCGTCGTCTCGCGGGAAATCTTCCTCGTGCAGGCACAGCGGCGCTTCGAGGCGGCGGCGCTCGCGTTGTCGCTCTTCTATCGCAACGCGGGCGATGAGCCGGTGATCGCCGCCCGCGAGCGCCTGCCCGACACCTTTCCGACAATAACCGCACCCGACGGCATTCAGCTGGACGATGACCTGCAACTGGCCGCCGCCCGACGTCCCGAACTGCGGCAGATTCGCCTTGCGCTCGACAAGCTCGAGGTGGACCGGCGGCTCGCGCAGAATCAAATGCTCCCGAATTTCGATGTTGGTGCGTTTGCCAGCCAGAACTTCGGCGAAGACCGCTACCCCGATCTCAATCAGTTTGAGCTCGAACTGGGCGTGGAATTTCGACTGCCGCTGCAACGCCGCGAAGCCCGTGGCCGCCTGGCGGAGCTGGAGGGCCAGATCCAGCAGGTGACCAATCAGGAACGGTTCGCTCGCAACCGCATCAACACCGAGGTGCGCGACACGTTCTCGGCGTTGCGCGCGGCCCATCAGCAGATCCAGCAGGCGCAGCGCAACGTGGAACTCGCCGAGGAACTCCGTTCGGCCGAGGAAGAAAAGTTCCGCCGGGGCGGCTCTGACCTCCTCCCTTTGCAACTGCGCGAACAGGCCGCTTTCGATGCTCAGCTGCTGGCCGTGGAAGCGCAGACCGAATATCTTCGGGCGCTGGCAGATTACCGCGCCGCCACCGCCACCGACCTTGCAGCGCGCAACCAACTGCCAGCCCGCTGAACCACCCGGAGTCCGCACGGCCTCGCCCTTCCGGCTTCGACAAATCACCAATGGAATTCGGTTTCAAAAGAACTCCCGTGGTCAAGCTTTGTGATTTTCGCTTTCGGGCTCGTGCGCGTTGCGGTGACGTTGCCTCGGCTGGAGGCGACCTTCCAGGGCATGAATCCATCTGCCGGGGTGTCTTCTGCGCCAGCTTATGTCAAACGGTTGCCGTTGTTACCACGGATTGGCGAGGTTTCCGCGGCGGAAGGAATTCCGTTGGCGGTTGTTACCTTGGGCCGCCAAGTGTACAAAGGAGTGGCCGATGGGAATCGAGACAATCATCCTGGCAGTGACACTGGCCCTGTGGGCGGCAGGCTTCCTCCTGTGGCGCCGGCTTCGCCCCTGCTCGGCGATCCATCCGCCGGCCTCCCAGCCAAAAGTGAGCGTCATTATCCCGGCCCGCAATGAAGCGCACAATCTGCCTGCGTTGCTGCGCTCGCTGGCTTCGCAGTCGGTGAAACCGCACGAAATCATCGTGATTGACGATGGCTCAACCGACCGTACCGCGGAACTGGCGCGGGAGGCAGGCGCCACCGCGATCGCCTCGCAAGGGCTGCCTGGGGGTTGGCGCGGCAAGTCGTGGGCGTGTCATCAAGGCGCGCAAGCCGCGACTGGTGAACTGTTGCTGTTCCTGGATGCCGATACCTGGTTCGAACCGGACGGCTTGGGGCGTGTGCTCTCCCGTTACACCGGCGGCGCGTTTTCGGTCGGGCCATTCCACGCCGTTCGGCAGCTGCACGAAGATCTCTCCTTGTTCTTCAACTTCAACATGACCGTCGGCACCGTGCCTTCCGGGTTGTTTGGGCAGATGCTGCTCGTGGACCGCGCAAGCTATTGGCGCGTCGGTGGCCATGAGATCGTCAAGGGCCGGATTCTGGAGAATTTCTTCCTGGCGGGAGAGTTTCATAACCGCGGTATGCCCGTGCAAAGTGCAACGGGCCGGGGCGTGCTTTCATTTCGCATGTATCCGAACGGACTGCGCGAGTTGGTCGCCGGCTGGACCAAAGGCTTCGCCTCGGGGGCCGGGCAGACATCGCGCGGCGTATTGTTGCTGGTTGTCGCATGGATGATCGGATTGATGCTGGCGCCCTTGGGCTGGCTGGCCACCGGCGATGGGTTGCGCTGGGGCGTGATGTATTTGTTGTGCGCAAGCCAGGTGGGCTGGTTCAGCCGGCAGATTGGCGCGTTTCGGTGGATTTCGGCGCTGCTCTATCCCGTGCCTTTGATTTTCTTCTTCGCCGTGTTCGCCCGCTCCGTAATGCGCTCCGGCAAGGAGGTCACTTGGAAAGGGCGCGAAATTCGTGCTGATTGAACCCTCCATCACCTGGATCATTGTGCTGAACGTGGCCGGCTGGCTGACGGTGCAATTGGGTTTAGCCTGGGCGTTCACGAAGCTGCCGGTGGATTGGTTCAAACCGGGAAACTCTTTTGACTGGGAGCGCGGCGGGCGCTTCTACGAAATCGTCTTCCACATCAAGAATTGGAAGGATCGCCTGCCTGACGCAGCACGCTGGTTCGGCGGCGGCTTTGCCAAAGGCACGCTGGCGGGAAAGCAAAGCGACTATCTCGCGCGCTTCGTCCGGGAAACCTGGCGCGGTGAACTCTGCCATTGGGCAGCCATCGCCTGCGCGCCAGTGTTTTTTCTGTGGAATCCCTGGTGGGGCGACTGGATCATCGTAGCCTACGCCTTGGCGGCGAACCTGCCATGCATTCTGGTCCAACGCTACAATCGTCTGCGCCTGCGCCGGCTACTTGCCCGCCGGACCTGATGATTCAGCGCCAGCCTCACTCTTTCCGAATTACTATCCGAGCAGACGATTCTTTTCACGCACCATCGACGGCACGGCCCGGTTCGATCAGGGCTTGATTGGATTGGCCCTACCGGCCGGCCTTGTCTGACACACATATCTACCGAAGCGGTCCAGATCGCTTGCCAAAAAAATAAAGCTTTGACAGGTCAAGCATGATATATCAATCTATCCGCATCCGTTGATACCAACGGTCTCATGCAGAGTGGCTGAGGGACTGGCCCGCTGACGCCACGGCAACCGGTCGAAACGCGTGTTTCAATGCAGGTGCCAATTCCAGCCTGGACGCGGTTCGTCCGGGAAAAATGAGAGGCGTGCGCCGATTTTGTCAGCCCCTTCTCAATCATGAGTCGGGGCTTTTTGTTTGCCCCGGTCGGTCTGAACGGCTGGGTAGCCGTTGCCAAACAATTTGGGCGGCGCCGCCACGCGGCCCTACGAGAACAGATTTATGAGTGAAAAACACGAAGGATTCATGAAGGCCCTCAAGTGCCGCGAGTGCGGTCGCGAGTATCCGCTCGCCGCCACCCATGTGTGCGAATTCGACTTCGGCCCGCTCGAAGTCGCTTACGATTACGAGCGCATCAAGAAATCGCTCACCAAGGCGACGATCCACGCCCGCGCCCAGTCCATGTGGCGGTATCGGGAATTGCTGCCCGTCGCGCACCATCCCTCCGTCGGTTTGCAGGTCGGCTTCACGCCGCTCGTCAAAGCTGATCGGCTCGCGAAAGCGCTCGGGATTCGCGAACTCTGGATCAAGAACGACGCGGTTAACTACCCTACCCTGTCCTTCAAAGACCGTGTGGTCAGCGTCGCCTTGAGTCGTTCCAAGGAACTCGGATTTGAAACCGTCGCGTGTGCGTCCACCGGCAACCTCGCTAACTCCGTCGCCGCCAACGCCGCGAGCGCTGGGCTGAAATCCTATGTCTTCATTCCGTCCGATCTGGAGCAAGGCAAGGTCGTCAACTCGCTCGTCTATGGCGCGAACGTCATCGGCATCCGCGGCCACTACGATGAAGTAAATCGTCTGTGCGCCGAGATCGCCGGCAAGTACGGCTGGGCCTTCGTCAACGTCAACATGCGCCCCTACTACGCCGAGGGCAGCAAGAGCATGGGCTTTGAGATCGCCGAGCAACTTGGCTTCCGCGCGCCGCGACACACCGTCATCCCGATGGCCTCCGGCTCGCTGCTCACCAAGATTCACAAGGCCTATCAGGAGTTTGCCAAGCTCGGCCTCATCGAGGAGAGCCGCTGGAGCATTCACGGCGCGCAGGCGACGGGTTGCAGCCCGATCAGCGCCGCGCAGAAGGCCGGCCTCGACTTCTTCAAGCCGGTCAAGCCCGACACCATTGCCAAGTCGCTCGCCATCGGCACGCCCGCCGACGGCTTCTACTCACTGAAGGTGATGAAGGAAACCGGCGGCCACGCCGACGACGTGAGCG
>CAZIJO010000150.1:0-14989 GCA_964539515.1 uncultured Bifidobacterium sp.
AGGAAGGATCGACCATCGGCGGCCTGATGGACGGCATCGGCACCTTGACCAGCATGGCGCTGCAGTATGGCGTGCCGCTGGAGGCCCTCGTTCGGAAGTTTGCGCACCAGCGATTCGAGCCGAGCGGGTTTACCAAGAATCCGGAGATCCGCAACGCATCTTCCATCACGGACTACGTGTTCCGCTGGCTGGCCATGCAGTTTGTCCCCGGCTATCGGGAGGCGAACACCGCGCCCCGCAACCAGCCCGAACTCGCGATGCCCGGCCTGCTTGAGGAGCTAAAAAAAAAGATAAACCGGCCGGTGCCCGAACTCCCGATTTCCGAAGACACTGACGTTTTCGAGCTCGAGGAAGCGGCGGCCGGCGGGAATGGCCACCCGGCGCCGCGCGGGCCAGTGAAGTCATTGAGTGATTCGGTGGCTCACTTTCAGCAGGATGCCCCCACCTGTCCGAATTGCGGCCACATGGCGGTACGCAACGGCGCGTGCTACAAATGCCTGAACTGCGGCGAAAGTTTGGGGTGCTCGTAGTTCCGGGTGCTTGAGAATCCGGCCGGGGGACTCGCGTCCTCCGGCCGGTAGTTTTTGGTGCTCAGATCAGGTCCCGGCGTCAATGGCCGGAGTTGCTGGGTCGCTTTTTCGCCGACGCCGGCTCGTTCTATTTCTTGTCCCACAAAGCCATGGCGTGGCCTTCCGGGTATTGAAATCCAATGCTGCTGGTGCGCACCGCCTCGGCGTGGCCATCGACGTGGGCCACGTTTGCCCGGCCGGCGTGCCGGTTATAAACGCGGATCGGATCTTCTGTGGTGTAGTAGGGCTCGTTGTTCGGAGTGCGAAAAAGAATATTCACCACGCTGTCCCGGGGTACCCACTTGTCGGGATCCCGCTCGGTGGGATTGCGAATCACCTGGGCATCACCGAATACTACGGTGGCCGTCGGCTTTTTGACCTGGCTCTCCTTGACGCTGGGCAGGGTGGTCAGAAACTGGCCCAGTTCAGGGTGATTCATTCCGATGCCAAAACCGTTGGTGGCGATCACACTGGGGCAATTGTGAATCTTGATATTCTTGCCCCCCATCGAAGCCGACAGCAAGTCCGGCCACCAAGTCACGCTGCTGGGCACGATCGCGTTTGTCGGTGCCGGGGTCGCCCGGGCCAGTTGCACGAAAACGTCATTGTGCTCGTCGGTGTAAATTCTAAACGCAAGTCCGATCTGGCGCATGTTGCTCAGGCAGCTGATGGCTTTGGCTTTCTCCTTGGCCCGGCTGAGGGCCGGCAGCAGCATGGCCGCAAGAATTGCGATGATGGCGATAACCACGAGCAATTCGATCAGGGTAAACGCACCTATCCAAGCAGCGGGTCGGCGGCGATGCGTGACGCGCTGCCTTGCACGCGAATTCATCCCGTCGGCTGGTGGCACCGGACGGAATAACCGGCTGGGCTCGACCTGTGACAATTGTTGGCCCCATTGCGCGTCAAAACGTCGTTGCATTCCTGGCCACAGGCAAGTTTCCATTGACTGGATCTTATTCCAGTTCTCCGGTCGTCGCCAATTGTTTTCCCAAAGATTGCAACCCGGTTCGGCTTCCGGCAAAGGGCAGGCTGGCAGCCCTAAGCAACGGCCGCGCCCGGCCCAAACAGCTTTCAGTAATTGACATTGGTTTCGCCCTAACTATTGTAATTCACCATGCACAAGCAACCGTTACCCGCAGTCCCTCCTCCAGCTTCGGTTCCGCGGCCAGCGGGTCCTCTGGAATCAGTGGCTCCCCCGCGGCGAGACGGATTTACCTTGATCGAACTCTTGGTGGTGATCGCGATCATTGCAATTCTTGCGGCCATGCTTTTGCCCGCGCTGGCCAAGTCCAAGATCAAGGCGCAAGGCATTCAATGCATGAGCAATTTGAAGCAGTTGCAGCTGGCCTGCTTGATGTATCCGGACGACAACAACGGCATCCTGGCGCCGGCGGGAGATAACGACCAAATCGCCTGGGTGATGGGCTGGCTTGATTTTGCCGCCAACAATCCGGCCAACTACGATCTCAAGCTGCTGACAGATCCCAAATACGCCATGTTTGCAAACTACATCAAAAATGCGGGCGTTTATAAATGCCCCGCGGACCAAAGCACCACTTTGGTTAATGGCAAGCAAACACCCCGGATCCGGAGCATGGGCATGAGTCAGGCAATCAATTGCCAGGGTTACTGGCTGCCGTATCCGAGGTATCGGGTTTTCAAAAAAATCAGCGATGTGGTTTCCCCGGTGATGACGTATGTGCTGCTGGATGAACATCCGGACAGCATCAACGCCGGCGGTTTTGCGAATCAAATGGTCGAGAGTCCGGCGTCGGCGTACATCATTGACTATCCCGCCAGCTATCACAATGGCGCGGCCGGCATTTCGTTCATGGATGGCCATTGCGAAATCAAAAAGTGGCAGGATCCACGCACCCGACCCATTCCGCGCTACAATAATAACCTGCAGCTCAACGTGGCCTCGCCCAACAACAAAGACATGATCTGGTTGTCCGAGCGGACCACCGTGAAGAAATAGTCGTTGGCATCGCTGCGGTTATCCGCCCACAGCGTGCGCGCCTTGTGCCCGGCGGCGCGACGGGCCGGGCTTTTGGGCTGGGCATCGTCCCCGGGATGATCGATGATCCGCGGAAGTGGACGCTGGTTAAACCGAACTTCATCACATGGCTTCAACCCTAGCAAGAACATGAATCTACACCGCCGTGATTTTCTCAAAGCCGCCGCTGTGGCCGGCGCCGCCTTAACTTACGCACCCGCCGTCATGGGGGAACTTTCTGATTCGAAAGCAGCGGCTGCCAAAAAGCGGATCAAGCTGGCCGTCGCTTCCTACTCCTATTGGCACTTCCGGGACCCGAAGGTGTCCATCGAAAGCGTCATGGACAAGGCGGCGGAACTCGGCGTTGAAGGCGTGGACATCCTGCACCGGCAGATGGACATACCCGAAAAAGAGCCCCTGACGGCCGCGCACCGGGCGCATCTGCGCAAGCTCAAGCGGCACGCGTTCCGCAACGGCCTTGAAATTTGTTGTGTCTCCACGCACCAAAGTTTTGTTAAAGCCAGACCGGAGGAATTGACGGAAAATGTCGAGCACACCCGGAAGTGTGTGGAGATCGCCTACGAACTCGGCTGCCCCTGCATTCGCATTAATACCGGTCGGTGGGGCACCACCAAAGACTTCGATGAGCTGATGAAGAACCGGGGGATTGAGCCCGTGCTCCCGGGTTACACGGAGGACGAGGGATTCAAATGGTGTCAGGACGGCATCGAGCGGTGTCTGCCCAAGGCGGAGGAGTGTGGCGTGTTGCTCGCATTGGAAAACCATTGGGGGCTGGCGCGCACCCCGGAGGGCCTGCTGCGGCTCCTCAACGCCATCACCTCACCCTGGCTCGGCGGTCTCATGGACACCGGTAATTTTTTGGAAGAGCCGTATCCCAAGCTGGAGGCCATTGCGCCCAAGACGGTTTACGTGCAGGCCAAGACTTACTTTGGGGGCGGTGAATGGTATACCCTGGATTTGGACTACCATCGGATTGCCAGAATTCTGCGCAATGCCGGTTATACAGGATTCGTGGCCTTGGAGTTTGAAGGGAAGGAAAACCCGGACACCGCCGTACCCAAGAGCATCAATTTGTTGCGGAAGGCGTTCGATCAAGCCTGGGTGGGCGCGAAACCCGCGACGGAGAGCTTAAGACTGAAGCGGGCACCCTCAACCACTGTTGAATGAAGACAACCGTCCCATGAAGTGAACGGTTAGTTGACGCACACACACGAACGGATTCGTGCGAAATCGCTTCCTTTGGTAAGCTCCGGGGAATAAGGCTCGCTCCAGCTGCACCTCGCCGGTGCGTTGCACAGGTTTTCAGGGTTTACCGGAAGACTCCGGACCGCATTGAACCCGATTTGTGGTGAAGGTGACGAAAACGAAGCACTCGGGGATGTGCGAGTCCCAGACTCCGTGGCGGGTCCAGAACCATCCACCTGAGTCTTGCGCTGGCGGGGCTTCCTTGTACGTGTTGAATCGCGAGAAATCCAGGCGCCACACGTCGCCGTCTTTCGGTGGCAGGGCTCGCCCATCGGTCGCAAGCCATTTCATGTTCCGCCAAGGAAGGGCAAGTTCCACCGTCCAACCACGGTCCCGGTCGCCATCATTGTTGATCGTACCATCCACTTGCACGGCCGTTTTCATGCCCGGGAACGTGTGGTTAAAATTCCCGACGCGTCCGCCGCGCGGATGGGTGGTGAAGCCGACGCCGTTGAAGGGAACAAGCTGGGCGCCGCGAAACTCCGGCTCCTCTTTCAAACCGGACTTGGCCAGCGTATCTTTCCAGGCAAAAAACACTTCGTAGCAGGTGTTGAAGGCGTTGATCTCGAATTCGTAGTAAGCGTCCGGCCCGGCGATGAACAATTCCACGTCGTTATCCTGGTAAATGAGATCATTGTGGTTCGTGAACCGGGCGTGGACGAACGGCTCCTCCACCCGAAACGAAACATGGAGGTAATCCTCGTCCCACAGCACTGCGGCCCGCGTGTCGTGAATCACGGGTTTCCCGGACAGAATGTCCACGAAACGGGGCGAGGTGGTCGCCGCTTTCCAACTGGGCTCATCAAGCTTGCCATCCACAACAATCGGTCCAGCGGCCCGTTGCGCCGTGTAGCGCGCGATTTCGTTGGTGGGGCAGGGGAACTTCCAGCCGCTAGATTGGGCCGACATAAACAGGGGTGCGCACCAGGCCAAGGCGAGGGTGAGGATGGTTTTCATTCTGGTTTCGTTCCCTTCTGGGATTCGCAGGTGCGAGCGATCTGGTCCCGCCCCGGATGTATCTGATTATGCTTACTTCCGTATTGAAGGCAATCGCCGGCGCGTCGCTGCCGGCCGATAATTCGCGAAGCGGTTTTGAGGCGCAGCAGCCTCGACATTCGCACGAGGTTGTCAGAGTGGATAATTCCGGATAATTCAGTTGACACAATTCATAGCTTTTGTTTCAAATAGTAGGTCCTTTCGAAAAACATCCAACCACATCATGAAAACCGCAAACAAGGCTTTCTATCTGCCACCAAACCAATCGGCTAACTCGTTTTCGCCCAGAATCACCGGCTCTCTCGTAGGGTTGGCGGTCGGGACGTTGTTGCTCGCACAATCCGCTTTGGCTGCGGTCACCACGCAGGGTTGGTGGCACTACGGCGAAGCCCCCACAATCCAGACCGACTCCAGCGGCAACGGGCGCAATTTTGCCTTGGGCTTCTCCTGTGCCGGCTCTGGAAACCCTGGCGCTGGGGTTGTTCCCTTCGGCGTTGGCGGGCCGTTGGGTACTACCGGCTTCATTAGCACGAACGCGACTTACTGGACCCCGCTCCAATGCGGTGCGGCGGCGATGTGGAATCCATGGGGATCAGCCAACGCCTCCGCGGAATGGAATCCACCGCCGACCAACTACGTTATCGAGTGCTGGCTCCTCCCGGATCCAGACCGGGCTAACAATAGCACTTGGTTTTTTGCCAGCGGCTCCGGGGACTTCAGCCAGCCAGACCGGCCGGCCCGCACGGGTGCCGGTGGGGTCTATTTCCGGTGGGACTATAACGGCGGCGATGCCCGGGTCGGCGCCTTCGTCATCCCGAATGCCAGCCAGGGCGTGCCTGCGGAAGTTCAAATCGGGAATTATGTCAGCGGAGACTATACCAAGTGGATGCATGTCGCCGTCGTAAATACGGACGGCACCAATGCATTCTACGTCAACGGCGTCCAACAAGGGGCTTCCACCAATGCCAACACCATTCCCAACGGCAACATTTTTGCCGGTGGCAGCCCGGGAACGACGCCGACGTTCCGCGGGTGGCTGGACGAGTTGCGGATCAGCACATTTGCCCCAGGGCAGTTTTCGACTGCTGATCTGTTAACCCGCCCGCCTGGCCCAAGCATCAACGTGCAACCGCAGTCCGCGTCCGTGTGGGAAGGCGGGGCTGCGCCTTTCACCGTCGTGGCGGCCATTGATGCCTCGCTCACTTACCAATGGCAGCGTGGGGGACTGAATCTTAACGGCGAAACCGGGCCCACGCTCATCCTGCCCCAGGTTTCCCCCGCCGACAGCGGTTCCGAATTCCGCTGCATTCTTACTGCCAACAGCATTTCAGTCACGAGTTCCGTTGCCACGCTTACGGTTTTGCCTGTCCGGACAGCGGACGTGAACTACTACCGCTCGGCCATCACCAGTCAGCCCGGGCTCGCGGCCTATTTCCCGGTGGATAATTGTCTCAGCACCACGCTCTCAAATGTGGTGGATGTCGCCCGCAACGGGACATTGGAAGGCGCGGTAACGTATGATGGGCGAACCAATCGGGCCTTCGGTCAGCGCGCGGTAACCTTCAATGCGACCGGCGCTGTGCAAATTCCCAACAATCCAGCCTTCGAGTTCACAGGTGGCAACGGGACCATCGAAGCTTTGGTATATTTGGAACGGGGCGCCCAGCAGGATGGCACTATTTTCGCCTGGGCCGCTGATTTCAGTACCGTGGGCTATGCCCTCCTGGCAAACAGGGATGGTTCAACGCTAATCTACTCCAACGATTCACCAGTAACCCTAAGTTGGTCGGTGCCGGTGAATTTGATCGGCCGGCTGGCGCATGTGGCCCTCGTCATTGATAACACGACCAATGTCACTGTTATATTGGACGGCCAATCGCTGGGCACGAAAACCCAGCCTGGATTTGGAGCAGCCACCGGGTCGCCGGCTTGGATCGGTGCGCTTGGGACCAGTTTGGTGAAACCTTTCAGCGGCACTATCGACGAGGTTTCGGTTTACGGCAGTGCCCTCTCCTTGAATACGATCCAAGTGCACTATTCGCGATTCGTCTACGGCACCAACGTATCCGCGCCGAGTATTGTCAGCCAGTCCGGCCCGCGGACCGTTATCGCTGGCACGGCGCCTATTCTCAAAGCGCAAGTTGCCGGCACTTTGCCCATAGCTTATCAATGGACATCCAACGGAATCGCTATTCCCGGTGCGAATGCGGCTAATTTCAAGGTGGCCAGTAGCCCCACCAGTACCGCAGCCAATTACGTGCTCTATGCAACCAATGCAATCGGCTGGACCAATTCTGAGCCCATTGCGATCACGTTTACTCCTCCGCCGAGTGCGTACTCGACCTCAGTGGCCTCCGATCACCCAATAGCATACTGGCGGCTGGATGAAGCTAGCGGCCCTACTTCCATAGACTCGGGCGGCTACCACGATGCCACCTATTCTGGGTCGCCGGTGTACGGTGCTGCGTCGATAATCGCTACCGAGAACAACAAGGCGGTGGATTTTGCCGGTGCAGGGAGAACTACTTTGAGCAACTATCCGGAACTCAATCCCAGTGGGGCATTTTCGGTGGAACTCTGGGCCCGACCGCATGGAGGCTCGCAAGGAGTCATCCTTGGCTCGCAGAATCGATCCAATTCCCGGGGCGGCTACGTTTTTAACACCTTCTTCTACGGTACATACGGGATCGACTTGGGCGCCCCGAATTCCAGTGTGACGCGCTACTACAGCAACCTGGCGCCGCAAGACGGCGTCCCGGTGCATCTCGTGTTTGCGTGGGACGGCGTCAGCCCCCAAGGGACGCTCTACGTCAACGGCGAGCCGATCAATACCCCGCAACCCGGCTTCAGTGCTAATATGAGCAGCTTCGTAAACAATACTGTTCAGCCGTTGACCATAGGCATTCGATACGACAATGCGCTGCCATGGAACGGGGCCGTGGATGAAGTGGCGTTCTACGATTATGCGTTGAGCGCTGAGCGAGTCACCAACCATTGGAGTGCCAGCTGGGTGGCCTCAGCCATAACCCAGCAGCCGGCTGGAGTGACCAACGTTGAGGGCAGCACCGTTTCCCTGACGGTGGGCGCTTCAGGTTACCCCAACACCTATCAATGGTACAAGGTCGGTACGGGGGCCTTGGTGGATGCGAATAACTTCGATGGCAGCCGCCATTTCCCCAACGGCGTCACCAACACGACGTTGACCATTGCCCAAGCCAAGCCGGCGGATTCCGGTGAATACTACGCTGTCGTCATCAACACTCTGGGCGGCAGTCAATCCGCAAATGCGACCGTGTCCATTACGAATGATACCTCCAAACCGACGGTTGTCGGCGTGCTCGGGCTGGGGACACCCAATGCAGGTGGGGCGACGCCCTATTTGGTGAAAGTGGTGTTCAGCAAGCGAATTGACCCGACCACGGGTGGAAGCGCGGCAAATTACTCCGTCCCCGGGGCGGTGGTCAGCGGCGTGACTTTGCTCGGGGACGTCCGGGCAACGTCCTTAGGCGCGGATTGGCGCGAAGCCATCTTGTCCCTTACCGGGTTGACGCCCGGAGCCACCTACTATCTGACGGTTACCGGGGTCAAAGACCAGACCGTTGTCGGAAACGTCATCACGCCGGTAGCCGTTCCGTTCAAAGCGGCGGTGCTGACGCAAGGGGTGGTTAACTGGGATTATTACTACCTGGGTTCCGTACCCAATTTTGTGGATTCGCTGCTCGGCGATCCGAATTATCCCAGCGCGCCAATGACCAACCGGTCGTTTACCTCCTTTGATACTTCCCCGCTCACCGGTGGTAATCTGGAAGGGAATGCGGCGTTCGGGAGCTTGGGTGCGAACTACGGGGACAGCCTTTCGGGCTGGATTACGCCGACCGTTTCGGGCGCCTATCGATTCTTCCTGGCCAGCGATGATCATTCCCGGTTGTATCTCAGCAGTGATGCGAACGTGGCGAACGCCGTCCAGATTGCCAATCTCGATGGGGCCCGGAGCACGTTCGTCGAGCCGGGTGTTGATTCTAGCACTTCGGAGCCACAGACGTTGACGCAGGGTGTTCCCTACTTCATCCAGACTCTCCACATCGAAGGGGGTGGCGGTGATTACGTGAAAGTCGCATGGCGGCTTGAAGGGGATGCCACTCCTGCGGCAAGCCTGGTGCCGATTCCCGGAAGCTTCCTTTCCGCCTACGCACCACCGCCGGCGCCCAACTTCAATCCGGTGGCGTATAATCCGAGCACTGGACAGTTGACATTCAGCTGGACCGGAACCGGGAGACTGTACGAATCCACCGACTTGGTGATCTGGACATTAGTGCCGGGAAATCCTTCCAGCCCATTCGTGATTAATGTAAGCTCGGGTCCGATCAAGTTCTATCGCGTCGGGCCTTAAGCCACAGCCTTGATAGCCGTTTCACGCAAGACCGGGGGCAACCCCGGTCTTGTTTTTTTGCGGATCAAGATGTGAATCTTCGAGAAATGCAGCTTCTTGGACATCGATCCGGGAGGTCACGGAGAATTTGTTTTGGAAAGCGGACACAGTGATTGCCACAATCGCCTCCTTCATCGCATGGTAGGGTCACAAAACTCCTTTACCTAAAGATATCGCTTTCGAAATCGCAACAACTAAAGGAGCGATTTTGCGCTTTTCTCGTGACGAACGCCGAATCAACCCGCTGATTTGTAGGGAGAGAATTGTTTCTTAGGGATTTTTTTTGAACAAGAACGGGTGCGGATCTGGCAAAAAGCGAGAGGTCGGCGCGATACCGATTGGTAGAGTCGCGTTACAAGCGAGGAAACTCCTCATCACCATACGAACATCACAAAGGACAAAAAATGAAATCCCTGATCAAGACAGTCTTAGCGCTGTCAACCATCGCCACTGCGGCCATGGCCCAAGAAATCACGCCGGTCTGGGTGCAACACCTCAACGGCGTTGTGAACGTCGCGGACACAAATAAAATTCCCATATTCGTAAAACCGACAGGCAACCCACTCTTCGGTAGTGCGGACGGAACCTACTATGATGGCCGGGAAGTCGTCTCGCACTTTGTCCGGCTCATGCCCTTTGATGCGACGCGATGCCTGCTGGCGATCCGGGAAAACGGCATCGACGAAACGGGGGAACTCGGGGCGTATGACACGAACCTTGCCAATGCGTATCCCGACCGATCGCTGGTATTCTTGGAGACCGCCACGGGCAGGCCGTTGGGTTTGGCCTGGAAGGAAAATCTCCGCGCGGCAGACCTCATTGGCTATGATGTTACTGGTGCGCACACCGGGTACCAAGCGAGTAAACTTAACCAGCTATGGCGCCCGGCGCTGGACCAAAACCCGGATCCGACAAAGCGGGCAATCTACAGCGGATACAAGCACCTGATTCTCCGCTACGCTCCGAAGGCGGATGGCACAGGCTGGGAAGGGACGCCGACGATTGCCTGGCAGGAGCCGGTGCCGGGTCTTGAGGATGATGGCGTCACGATCAGTCCCGCGGCAGGTATTGGTGATGGCTTGACCGGCACCACTTCCACGAGCGGTGAGGGAGGCAGTTGGAGGTCTATCCGCTGGCGGAACATCCGGGTTACCGGCTACGGAACCAACACGGTCATTCTCGCCGGTGGCGGCACGTGGCGTATTGGTGCGCATCCCCAAGTTTTTTCAACGGCGGATGGCCTCAATTTTGCCCCAATTGCCAGGGTTGATGACCGGCAGGATGGTGAAGGCCGCAGGAACGCTTTCGCTCAAGGCGGCATGTCCAGTACGGCTGTAGCCTATGGAAAGGACCCTGCCCATCCCAAAGTCGAGGTTGTTTACCAGGGTCATTACCCGGGGACGGGCTGGGAACGGCGGCCGAACCGCTATATCTCGGACCCTGACAGCCCCATCCCAAGTCCGGTTTACAACAATCAGCCGAACGTGCGGATGTTCAAGGAGAATGAAGCCGAGACAAACGGGTTGCCTGCGTTCGTGTGGCAAGCCGCCGGGAAGGACGGACTGCCCATCGACCACGCGATTGATGGCGTCACCCGCTACGATGGCAATTGGAATATGTCCCTTGCTGCCGCTCCGACCTTGGACTATATCGTCGGCCTCTCTGCGGCCTCGTATGATGTCAGTTTCATTTCGTACGCCTGGCTTGGTATTCATCGGCTGGATGGCAGCATTTCGAGCGGCAATTCCTCCTACAAGATCCCCGTCAAAGAGGACGACGTTGTCATGGACTTTGCAAACCTCTCCGGTGGCGCCACATCCCTGGATCCAGACATGGATACTACTGACTCCTGGGTTGAACTCGTGCCTGACCCGAATGCACCTGCGAATCTTGGAAAGTCCCTTGTGTTTGCTGCTTTCCAGATGGGCGGTTTTGGCATCTTCTCCGTTCAAAATGTAGCGGCAGCTGTCACGACCGAACCGTTGGACATCACCGTGCTCGCTGGCACAACCAACACACTTTCCGCAGTAATCTCGGGCAGCCCGAACACTTATCGCTGGAAGAAAGATGGGGTGCCGCTCAATGATGGAGCGTTTCTGAGTGGCAGTAAAAAGGCCACGCTCACGCTTCGCGATGTGGTGAAAGGTGATGCGGGCGGGTACCAGTTGGAGATCACGAATCCACTGTCCGGCACGACCACCACACGGACGGCCAGGGTGACCGTCGTTGGCGCTTACGTTCGCCAGCAGCAGAACGCAGCCTTTTTTGGCGTGGCCAGCCAGATCAGCACTTACAGCACCGCTGCTGCCTCCCGGGCCATTGACGGAAACACCAACCAGACTTGGGGTGGCGGTTCCGTTGCCCATACCGCTGGGGATACCAACGCTGTCATCTGGTGGGAGGTGGATTTGCAATCCACAAAGGAAATCAAGCGCGTGGTGTATTTCCCGCGGAGCGACTGTTGCCCGGACCGGCAGGATGCCGTAAACGTGGTGATTCTCGGGGCGGCGCGCAACGAGCTTAGTCGCACGGACATCAACTCGGTCGGCTTCGCCTGGCCGGATGCTTGGTCGCAGGATTACAGTCCCACGGTCTTCGGCCGCTATGTCCGAATTGAAAGAACTCCGGTGGGCATACCGGACCCGACAACCCTCATTCCCAGTGATGCAATCCTGAATATTGCCGAAGTTCAGGTCTTCGACGTATTCCGTCCGACAATGGATATCGGGGTGTACAATGGCCAGATCATGGTGGCTTGGGACTCCGATGCGTTCAACACACCCAAGCTTCAAAAGTCTGGATCCTTGAGCGGACCTTGGACGGACGTGACGACCGTGACCCCGTTCACAGGCGCAATTGGCGGCACCACGTTCTACAAACTGGTGACCGGACCGTAATCCGGCAGCCAGAAGCGATCATCAGTTCAGAGAGACCGGGCATCATGCCCGGTCTCTTTTTTGCGCCGGCAGGGTGGCACTGACTTCCAATCCAACGCAAGTATCGGGATACTTTCACCCTCAAAACAATCGGGCACATCAGGTTGTTGAAGCAGAGTCAATCCTCCCCTTGAAATGAAATCTCCACCTCGCGTATCCGAGCCGAAACTGGGGTGCGAGTGATTTTTCCACCCGGCCAGGTTGCATCGATGGTCGCAGCCGACTCTACCGCCGGCAGGATGGCGACGGAACTGTTTTGCGACCAATAGCCGGCGCCCCCCTGAAGCTCGATGGCCGGACCAAGGGCGGTGGCGGTCTTCAGCCGAAGCTGCACCCCGATGCCATTTGGATTGCTCGGCGGACCTTTGAGGCGAACTCGAAGTCCGGGTTCTGCGCGCTGGTTGCGAAATAGCCGGGTTTCAGCGCCGTTTTGAGTGACCGCGAGGTCCATTCGTCCGTCCTCATCAAAATCAGCGCAGGCCGCACTGCGCTGTTCTCCATGAATCTTCAGGCCGGATTCCACGCCAGCCATCCCTTCAAATCCCCCGTGGCCATTGCCTTTCAGGAGCAAGCCCTGGCCGCCATCGAGGCGCGGGATGTCGGGGGCCATGGCAAAAAAATTCTGGCTCAGAAAGACGTCCTGCCGCCCGTCACCGTCGAAGTCGGCGATACAGGGGGAGAAAGCCGGTGCGAACTGGGCCTCCGCCGGCAGGGGCGACGCTTCAAATTTGTTGCCACGATTTAAAAAGATCATGGAACTCAGTGTCGTGGCTTGAACGGTTTTGGTTTGCCATTGCATCGGTTTCAGGATTTGGGAAAGCGTTGCGGCCCCGAAGGCATGGTGCGTCGGGAAGTGGTTGCGGAGAGCAGGGAACACGGCCCCCAGAACAAACAAGTCCCGGCGCGGAACGATCCCGCTTCCGTCGTATTCCGCCTCCAATAAGTCCAAGGCGCCGTCCTGATCAAAGTCCCCATAAAACAGCTGCAATGGCTCTTTCGGGGACGCTTTGTAAGAGCTGTTCAACCCCCAATTGGCTGCAACAATGTCCATTCTGCCATCACCGTCAAAGTCGCCCGTGGCCACGCCGTTCCACCAGCCCACGTATGGCTCCAAACCAAGCTCCTTGCTGATTTCATGAAAACGGCCGTGGTCATTTTTGAAGACACGAATTGATCCCCACTCGCACGCAAGAATCAACTCTGCAAAACCATCCGCATCGAGATCACTGAACATAGCGCCGCTGACCAGGCCAACGTCGGTCAATTGCTGGCGGGCAGCCGAATCCTCGAGTAGTTCACCATTCTGATTGCGGAAAAGGCGGGACGAAGCAGCTTCCGGATATCGACCCGGCACAACGCGCCCACCGACGAAGAGGTCCAGGTCGCCATCGCCATCCACATCAGCCACCGCAAGCGGGCCCGTGGTAGAAGCCGTTCCGGTAATTGTCGTGCTGGTGAATGGTTTCGCTGGATCATGTTGCAAATTCAAAACCGCTGGCGCATTGGACTGCCCGGATTCGTAGTTGGAAAGCCCGACCAGCAGGCCGCGGTGATTGGGAGCGGGCGTCCAGCCCACTACTGAAGTTTGATCCCCGGCAGAGTTTGCCGCGGCCCCCGACTCGGCCATCAAAGTGAAAGTGCGATTTCCCTGATTGTGGTAGATGGCCAGGCTTCCGCCCTGTCCGCTGGCAATGATCAAATCCTCATGGCCGTCAGCTTCGAGGTCGTACCAAGCCAGGCCAGGTCCGAGCTGGGACAGCATTTTAGGTAGCAAAGGCTGGCGCTGGAATTCCGCGAAATCATTCTCGTGATGACGGTGTTGGAGCAAGGAACTGACATCGGCAAACAGCGGAATCGCTTTGAACGGGGGTGTCACCTTGATCGGCACGGCCGCCGTTTCTCCCACCTCCAGATAACTGTTGGGGGTCACTTTTGGGATCACCGTTTGCCGCCCGGACCGCCAGGTGACGGTCACAGTGAGATCATTAGTGAGTGCACCGGCAGCAAATACGCGCATCGGTTCGTCGCTTGAGAGGTAACGGCCGCCCGCCAGGATTTGCTGGGCTTGGGAACTGCCAAAACCGGTGACCTTGATTTTCGCTCCGATGCCTTTCGCATTCGCCGGATTTCCTTTTAGACGAACGGCAATGCGGGGACGGTCTGAATTGTTACGATAGAGCAGCGGAGGCGCATTGAGGCAATTCGCGATCACGTCCAGGTCGCCGTCGTTGTCCAGATCCGCCAGCACCATGCCATGCGATACCTGTGGGGAATCGAATCCCCAATCGGCTCCGGTTTCCACAAAGGTGAGGTCGCCCAGGTTGCGAAAAGCATAGTTGGGGGTCCGCAGCGGCGGGAATTGCAGCAAGTGCTCGCGTGCCGCCTCCGCTGACCGTGGACGGCCCATGCGCTGAATGCGTTCCGTTGCATCAAAATCCTGAATGTCGAAGGCGTGCCCATTCGCGACCAGCAAATCCTCATACCCATCGAGATCCACATCCAGGAAGGCCACACACCAGGTCCAATCCGACGCCGCCAGTCCGGCGTGGTTGGCGATTTCGGTGAAGCCGCCGTCGCCGCGGTTCAGGAACAAAGTGTTCCGGCGAATCTGCGGCCAGTCGTCATACTGTCCGGGGCGCCGCAATTCGGGTTCCAGCACGCCCATTTGCGTGGTTTTCAAGAGATGAGTCCGGCTGAGCATGTCCGCAACCAGGAAGTCATCCAACCCATCCCGGTTGATGTCGGAAAAATCCACACTCATGGAAAACCGGCTGCCACTCCGCAAGGCCAACGA
>CAZIJO010000151.1:0-14959 GCA_964539515.1 uncultured Bifidobacterium sp.
CGCGCTCACCAAAAAGCTACGCGTCCGGGGAGCGCTGAACGGGTTTATTACCACCGAAAATATTTCCGCCGCGGAAGCCCTCCGACGGGCCCGGGAATGGCCTGGGCTCGCCGGGGTGGATTACGTCAAGGAAGTCACCCATCCGCAGGCGTTCCGCTGGGACGAAAAGGACGAACAGAGCAGCGACTTCGACCTGGTGCGCGGTAACGCAATGGCGGACGCGCGCCATCATCACAAGCCGCTGCCGCCCGCGGAAATTCCGATTGTTGCGTACGACTTCGGCATGAAATACAACATTTTGCGCCGGTTGCGGCAGCATGGGTTTCAGACCCAGGTCGTGCCGGCGCACACCCCGGCCGCGGAAGTGCTGCGGCAACGGCCCGCCGGCATTTTCCTCTCGAACGGCCCCGGCGATCCGGCCGCGCTGGATTACGCCGTCCAGGCGGTGCGCGAGTTGATCAAGTCCGGCATCCCGATTTTTGGCATTTGCCTCGGCCATCAGATCCTTGGCCAGGCGCTGGGCGGAAAGACGTTCAAGCTGAAATTTGGCCACCGCGGCGGCAATCAGCCGGTAAAGGATCTGGAAAGCGGCAAGGTGGAGATCACTTCCCAGAACCATGGCTATGCCGTGGACGCCGCGTCCCTGCCCGCCGACGTGGCGGTCAATCGCATCAACCTCAACGACCAAACCGTGGAAGGTCTGCGCCACAAAACCAAGCCGATCTTTTGCGTGCAGTATCATCCGGAAGCCTCGCCCGGGCCGCACGATTCGACGCCTTTGTTTGCCGAGTTTCGGGATTTGATCCGCCGGCGGCCGTAAGCGGCGAGCGAACCGGCAAAAACAAATCCGCATTTGCGTTTGACTTGAATTTGCCGGCCAAGATACTTTCCCCCGCGTAAAGCAATATGGCCAAACTCGTACTTCTCAGTCAAGGGTTGCTCGGTCGGACACATGAATTGAAGGCGGACACGACCACCATTGGCCGTGTGGACGACAACACCTTTCCGATTACTGAGCCTTCCGTTTCGAGCCATCATTGCGAAATTCTGCGCAAAGGCCCCGAAGTGGTCGTTCGCGATTTGAATTCCACCAACGGCACCTTCATCAACGGGGAAAAGGTTACCGAATCGGTTCTGAAACCAGGCCAAGTCCTGCGCCTGGGTCAGATTGAGATGCGCCTCGAAACCGATGAAGCGGCCGGGCCGCCCCCGGCGCCCGTCAAGAAGACCCCCGACAACACCGCCATCATGCAACGGGGGGTGAGCCTGACCGATCTGGAAGCGGGGGCGCAAAAAGGGTTCGACACCGCGGGCAAGGGTTTTTCCAAGAAGGACAACAAGGGCAACAAGATCTTCTTCTTCGTGGCCCTGATCGTTGGCGTAGTGATCATCGGCCTCCTGATCTTCGCCTTTGCCACGATGAAGTAAGGGAGCACGGGCGTACCCGGCTTGGTGGCAGCCGGATGCCGTGGCCGGATTCCGGTTTATTTTTCAGCCAGCCACTGCGCCACATCCGTTGCGGCGTAGGTGATCAGAATGTCCGCTCCCGCCCGGCGCATGGCGAGCAGACTCTCCAGCGTCACAGCGCGCTCGTCAATCCAGCCCTTGGCGGCTGCCGCTTTCACCATCGAGTATTCGCCGCTCACGGCGTACGCCGCCGTCGGAAGACCAAACTCCCGCTTCACCCGGTGCAGGATGTCGAGATAGGCAAGCGCAGGTTTCACCATGACAATGTCCGCCCCCTCGGCGACGTCGAGCGCCACTTCCCGCAGCGCTTCGCTGGCATTCGCCGCGTCCATCTGATAACTGCGTCGGTCACCGAACTTGGGCGCGGATTCGGCGGCTTCGCGAAACGGCCCATAAAAGGCCGAGGCAAACTTCGCCGCGTAGGACATGATCGGCGTATCCTCCAGTCTGGCGCGATCCAACTCGGCACGGATCGCACCCACGCGCCCATCCATCATGTCGCTGGGGGCAACGATGTCGGCCCCCGCCTCGGCATGACTTCGGGCGGCCCGGGCCAGGAGGGTGAGCGTCGGATCATTGAGAATCTTCGCGCCCTGCCGGTCCGGCTGAACGATGCCGCAATGTCCGTGGGCCATGTATTCACACAGGCAGACATCGGTGATCACCAGCAACTCGGGCAGCTCCCGCTTGAGCAGGCGCACCGCTTGTTGCACAATTCCGTTGCGGGCGTACGCCCCGCTCGCCCGGGCGTCCTTGCGGTCGGGAATTCCAAACAGCAAGACAGCCGGCACCCCGGCGGAAAACGCCTGCGTCGCCTCACGAAGCAGTTCATCGGGCGAAAGCTGGTACACCCCCGGCATCGACCCGACCGGGTGTCGCAACTTACGTCCCGGGCGGACAAACAAGGGGAGAACCAGCTGCGAGGGGTGCAAATGGGTTTCGCAGACCAGCCGCCGTAGCGGCGCGGACTGCCGTAAACGGCGCGGTCGGGCAATCGGAAACGGCGCCGCCGGGTGCAAACTCATGGCTTCAGGCGGGGCGACCGTTCAAGTCGCCGCGGTCTTGCCGCCGGCGTCCTTGATGATGTTGATGAACTGTTTCATTGCCGGCGACAGCACCTTGCCTTTTTTGTAAATCGCCGCCAGCGTGCGGAAACAATCCGCATCGTCGATTGGGATGGCCACCAGGGTCTGCTTGGCGACTTCCTGCGTGATGGTGCCCTGCGGCACGATGGAGATGCCCGCGTCAATTTCCACCGCGCGCTTCACGGTTTCGATGTTGTCGAACTCCATCACCGTCTTCACTTCGACGCCGTAGTCCTTGAGAATCTTGTCGAGCGCCTTGCGCGTCGGAATGTCGGGTTCGAACCCGATGAACTTCTGGCCGGCGACCGCCTTGAGTTTGACCCCTTTCTGTTTCGCAAACGGATGTTGCGGATGGCAGATCAGCACCAGCGGATCCTTGCGCAGCGGCACAATCTCCAGTTTTGCATCCTTGTTCGGATACGCGACCAGGCCGAGATCAACTATGTTGCTGAATACGTCCTCATACACCTGGTTGGACCGGCGATATTCCACATGCACGTGGACCGTCGGGTAATCCTTGAGAAACCGTTTGATGTACGGGGGCAGATCATGCAATCCGATACTGTAAATCGTCGCCACGCGGATCGTGCCCGAGATGATATCCTTGATCTCCTGGAGCTTGTTGTGCAATCCGTCGTAGGTCTGGATGATCTGCTTGCTGAAATCGTACAGCACCTGCCCTTCCCGCGTCAGACGAAATTTCTTCTTGCTGCGCTCGATCAGCAGGGATTTGAACTGGCGTTCCAGCGAGCTGATCTGCTGGCTCACGGCCGATTGGGTGACGCCATTGATTTGGGCGGCCTTGGTGAAACTCTCGGTTTCTGCCAGGTCACAGAAAACTTTTAAACTTTCAATTTGCATAAGCAGATTAGATTCAAAACCGCTCCAATCGTCAACACAAGTTATTTCGCAGCCGCCTTTCGACTTGCCATGACCCCGGCCAATTCTTCATGCTCCGTCATGGCAGCTTCAACTAGGCAATTGGATTCACACTTTTACCGGGCGGCTGACGCATTTTTCCCCGACCAGCCGGGCATCGGCCTGACCTTCGACGACCTGACGCTGGCCACGCTTTATTCCGAAATCCTGCCGCGAGACACCCAATTGGATACCGTGCTGGCCGATGGTCTGCAACTGAATATCCCGGTCATTTCGGCGGATATGGACACCGTGACGGAATCCCGCATGGCCACCGCAATGGCGCTCAACGGCGGCCTGGGGCTCATTCACTACAACATGCCCGAACGGCAGCAATTATCCGAAGTCAGCCGGGTGAAGTATCACGTGCCCGGCATGCTGCCCGATCCCATCAAGGTCGCGCCCGACCAGCTGGTCGGGGACGTGGTCAAGCTCGTGGATGAGCGGAAGTTTGGCTTCAGCACGTTTCCGGTGGTGGATGCCAAAGGCAAACTGGTTGGCCTGCTCTCCGGCCACATCGTCAAGCCGCGCTATGCCCAGCGCAAGATTGCCGAGGCCATGACCCCGCGCGCCCAGGTGCATACGATCCAGCAGAAGGAACTCGGCAAGGATCCCATTGCCCGGGCCGACAAGTTTTTTACCGAGCGCCCCGGCATCCACAAGCTGCTCGTGGTGGATGAAGAGGACCAACTCCGCGGGCTGTTCACCATGAATGACGTCGAGCGCATCCAGCAGGAACGCAAGGCCCAGTTCAAACCGGCGCGCGACGCCCAGTTCCGCCTGGTCTGCGGCGCGGCCGTGAGCGCCACGCGCAATGCCTTCGGCGAACTGGATCGCGAACGCATCCTGACCCATGTCGGCGGCCTGGTGGAACGCGGCGTGGACGCGGTCGCCGTCTCCACCGCGCACGGTCACAGCAAAGGCGTGGGCGACACGGTGAAAATGCTGCGCGATGCCTTCCCCAAACTGCCCATCATCGCCGGCAACGTGACGAGCGCGGCCGGCGTGGAATTTCTGGCGGACTGCGGGGCGAATGCGATCAAGATCGGGCAGGGCCCGGGCTCGATTTGCACCACCCGCATTGTGGCCGGGGTGGGCATTCCGCAAATGACGGCGCTCTACGTCTGCGGCCGCATGGCGGCCAAAAAAGGGGTGACCATCCTGGCCGACGGCGGCATCACCAAGTCCGGCGATATTGTGAAGGCCTTGACGCTGGCGCACGCAGTGATTTGCGGTGGCATTTTTGCCGGTTGCCACGAAGCGCCGGGCGACGTGATGGAGATCGCCGGCAAAATCTACAAACAATATCGCGGCATGGGCAGTCTGGCGGCGATGAAGTCCGGCTCCGCCGCCCGCTACGGCCACGCACCGAACCCCACCCAGAAGATTGCCGCCGAAGGCATCGAAGCGTTGAAGGAAGTGGTCGGCTCCGTGGACCGGGTGCTGGGACAACTCGTCGGCGGAATTCAATCCGGCATGGGCTATCTCGGCGCGGCCAACCTCGAACAACTCCGGACGAAAGCCCGCTACATCGGTGTCAGCTCCGCCGGCCAGAAAGAAGCCGCGCCCCATGACGTCGTGGAGCTGAAGACCGGGCATTGACGGCGCCCGAGCCGATTCCCCCGGTTTGAAAACGCGGCCCCCATCCAAACCGCTGCGGCCCGCCCACCGGCCGGTGCTGCAGGTGGAAAAGCTGCACCTTCGCCGGGGCGACACGGTGATTCTCGACGACATCTCCTGGCGGGTGGAGCGGGGTCAACATTGGGTGATCCTCGGCGCGAACGGCTCCGGCAAAACCTCGCTGCTCAGCGCGCTCCTGGGTTACCTCACGCCCACGGACGGCCGGATCTTTTTGCTGGGCCGCAGCTTCGGCTTCGCGGACTGGCGGGCCTTGCGAACGCAGATCGGACTGGTGAGTTCCAGCGTGCGTCAAATGATGGCGGAAGAAGAGCCGGCGCTCGAAACGGTCGTGAGCGGCAAGTTTGCAATGATCGACTTGTGGGGCCGCGTGACGCGCCAAGACCGGCAACGGGCAAGCGAGTGGCTCCGACGCGTCGAATGCGCGCATCTTGCTGACCGTCCCTGGCGCGTCCTGTCCCAAGGTGAACGGCAGCGCGTTTTGATCGGGCGCGCCCTGATGGCGAAACCGCGCTTGTTGATTCTCGACGAGCCGTGCGCCGGCCTGGATCCCGCAGCCCGCGAGCACTTCCTGCAATTTCTCCAGCGCCTCGGTCGCCACCCGAATGCGCCAACGTTGGTGCTCGTAACGCATCACGTCGAAGAAATCATGCCGGTGTTTTCGCAGGTGCTGCTGCTCAAGGCCGGCCGGGTCCTGGCCGCCGGCAAGACCGCCACCACGCTGACCGCCCGCAATTTGTCCGGGGCCTTCCATGCCCGCATTTCGCTGCGAAAATCCGCGGGTCGTTACACGCTGACCGTCGCCCCCCGGCAAGGCCGGATGATGTGACACCGCAGGGGGACGGGTTTAACGGCGCCCGAACAATTTCTTGGCCTTGATGACTTCCGCCACCGGGGCCGGCACCTGTCGCTCCCACGCCGCGTCCCCGGCCTGAAGCCGTTCGATGACCCCGTTGGTGCTGATGGCCAGGTACTCGGCATTGTAATTTCGGATGTCCTCGACGAAACGATTCTCCACGAGATGCGCGTAGAGATGCCGCAGGTTCGGGGCAACTTCCAGGGTGTCGAGCGTAACGATTTTTCCCGTCTCGCGATTCAACCAGGGATAAACGTAAAGTTTGACGCCCCCGCGCAACAACTGCCCGAGCGACTCCAGCAAACCGCCCTCGAGGTCGGTGTAAAACTTCTCATCCAGGATATCGCGCAGCCGGGCGAGCCCCAGCGGCAGACCGATCATCTTCTGGGTGTGGCGCGAAAGATAATGCACGAGCCGATGGTAGCGGCGAAAGTTCGAGATCAGCACCGGCTTCTTCAAGGCGCCCAACATGTCCACGCGGTTCAGAAAATCGCCGTGGTCAATCACATCCCCGACCTGCAACTGGCGCAACGTCATTTCCATGAGGGTCACCGGCGTTTCCCCCGCCAGCGCCTTCTCCTGCATGAACTGCTCGCGGGCGCGTTCGAGCATGTCGAGCATCGGATTGGTGATCGGGCGGAAGCTGCCGCGCTCGACGAGCACGGGCTTCTTGTAAAGCATTTCCCCGGGGATCAGGCTCTCCCCCTCGGCGGTGAACAAGGCGGCATCGGTCAATCCTTGTTCCACCAGTTGCAGCGCCATCAGCCGGTTGTCCACGCCGGCGAACGCCGGACCGGAGAAACGAATCATGTCCACCTCGATGCGCTTGCGGCTCAGTCCATCCATGAGCGCCCCGATCAACTCCACCGGGCTGGCATGGCGATAGTAGGCGGCATGGATGAGGTTCACCCCCACCATGCCGATCGCCTCCTGCTCCCGCACGGTTTCCGCATCGAGCAACCGCAGGTGGATGATGATTTCCGAGGGTGGCTGCCGCGGCTGTACCTGGAAGCGGATTCCCAGCCAGCCGTGCCCTTCTTCATTCCGGGTGAAGCTCCGCGTGGCCACGGTGTTGGCAAACGAGAAGAAAGCCGTCTTGTCGCCGCGGGGTTGGTCGAGCCGTTTCACGAGCAGGTCATACTCGTAATTGATCATCGCCTGCAACCGCTGGCGGCTGACGTAACGGTCCGCCGGCCCGTAGATGGCGTCGCTCACCGTCATGTCGTAGGCGGAAATGGTTTTCGCCACCGTGCCGGCTGCGCCCCCGACGCGGAAAAACCAGCGCGCCACCTCCTGCCCGGCCCCGATTTCGGCAAAGGTGCCGTACTTGGCCCGGTCCAGGTTGATCTGCAGCGCCTTCTGGTCGGTGTTCAGCTTTTCTTCGTTCATGAACTAGGTTCTTCGCTTTTTGCGGACACGGAATGACTGGCTTGACGCCGGCCGCGAAAAGAGAATGGCTGGACGCCCGCCCTCACCCTGACCCTCTCCCCCCAGGAGAGGGAACAGCGATTAATCGCAACTCTTTGTCGGGAGCGCTTGCGAACTGGCTCTGGCTCGCAGCATTCCAGCGGCGGCGGACGATCCTCCCTCTCCCCGCGGGTGAGGGCGAGCGTTCAACTGACTTTCTTCTGCTTCTGAGCACCTCGCATGGCTCACCGATAAAGCGAAGCGACAGCGCTACGCAGCCCGCAGTTTGATCAGCAAATCCTTGCTCTCCACCGTTTCGCCCACCGGCACCAAAATCTGATCCACGTGCCCGTCGCACGGCGCATAAATCGTCGTCTGCATCTTCATCGCCTCGAGCGTGAGCAGTTTGTCGCCCTTCGCGACCTTTGTGCCGACGCTGACCGAGAGCGCCGTGACCAGGCCGGGAATGGGCGCGCCGATCTGCACCGGCACGGCCGGGTCCGCCTTGACCCGGGCCTTCACCTTCGGCTGCACGGAACGATCCGTGATCATCAACTGCCGGGACATGCCGTTCAGTTCGAAGCCCACCGCGCGTTTGCCATCGGGATTTACCGGTCCGAGATTCACCAGCCGGATAAACAGCGTTTTGCCCTCCTCGATCTCCACGGAGACTTCCTCCCCCACTTTCATCCCGTAGAAAAACGCCGGCGTCGGCAACACGGACAGGTCGCCGAACTCGCGCGTGAACTTGGCAAAGTCCGCGAACACTTCCGGATACATGATGTGACTGAACACATCATCCATCGTCGGCTCATGCTTCAGCTTGGCGGCGAGTTCGTGCTCCACTTTCTTGAAATTCAGGGGCTTCAAGGAAGCGCCGGGGCGGCCGCGCAACGGCTTGCGTTTGCCGAGCACCACGTGCTGGAGCTTCTTGGGCCAGCCGCCCATCGGTTTGCCCAGTCCGCCCGCGAGCATGTCAATGACCGACTCCGGGAACGGCGTGCTGCCGGGTTCGAGGTTAAGCACGTCCGCCGGCCGGATGCCGCGCGTGACGAGGAACATCGTCATGTCCCCCACGACCTTGCTGCTGGGGGTGACCTTCACGATATCGCCAAACAACTGGTTCACCTCAGCATAGGTCTGGGCGATTTCCGGCCAGCGATGCCCGAGGCTCATCGCGGCCGCTTGTTCCTTGAGATTCGTGAACTGGCCGCCGGGCATCTCGTGCAGATAAACCTCGGCACTGCCGGCACGCGGCGACGTGTCGAACGGCGCGTAATAGGCTCGGACGTATTCCCAGTAGTCGGCAATCTCGTTCAACGCCGCGAGATCAAGTCCCGTGTCGCGCTTGCCGAACTGGAGCGCCGCGACGATGGAATTCAGGTTTGGCTGGCTGGTCGAACCCGACATCGAAGCCACCGCAAGGTCCGCAATGTCCACGCCCGCCTCGGTCGCTGCCAACACGGACGCCGCGGCCGCGCCACTTGAATCATGCGTGTGGAAATGGATCGGGATGCCGATCTCCTCTTTCAGCGCCTTCACCAGCAGGTGCGCCGCCGCCGGCCGGCACAAACCCGCCATGTCCTTGATCGCCAGGATATGCGCCCCCATCCGCTCAAGCTCCCGGGCCAGCTTGACGTAGTAACGGAGCGAGTATTTGCTGCGCGACTTGTCGAGCAGGTTGCCCGTGTAGCAGATCGCCCCTTCACAGATGGCGTGCGTCTCCTGCACGGCATCCATCGCGACCTTGAGATTCGGCAGGTAATTTAGCGAGTCGAAGATGCGGAAAATATCAATGCCCGCCTCCGCCGCGTGCTTGACGAAACCGGCCACGGCATTGTCCGGGTAATTGGAGTAACCGACCGCATTCGAGCCGCGGAACAGCATCTGGAAACAGAGATTCGGCATGCGTTCGCGCAACATGCGCAGCCGCAGCCACGGATCCTCGTGCAGAAACCGCAGCGCCGTATCGAAGGTGGCCCCGCCCCACATCTCCATGCTGAACAGATTTGGGGTCCGCCGCGCGACCGCATCCGCCACCGCGAGCATGTCGTAGGTGCGCAGGCGGGTGGCGAAAAGCGACTGGTGCGCATCCCGAAACGTGGTGTCGGTGACGAGCAAGGGCTTTTGCTTGAGCGTCCATTCCGCAAATTTCTTCGGCCCCAGCTCCAACAACAACTGCCGCGTCCCCGGCGGCGGCGTTTGCCGGTGATCGAACGTCGGAATCCGCGCGGGGAGCATCGGCTCCTTGACGACATATCCCTTCGCCTGCGGATTGCCGTTCACCGTCACATCCCCGAGGAACGTGAGCAATTTCGTGGCGCGATCCCGGCGCGGCTTCAACTTCACCAGTTCCGGGGTCGTATCGATCAACGTCGTCGTGGCCCGCCCCGAGCTGAACTTCTCATTATGGATGACGTTTTCGAGGAACGGGATGTTCGTCTTCACGCCGCGGATGCGAAACTCGCGCAGCGCGCGGTCCATGCGCTGGAGCGCATTCGGGAACGTCGGCGCAAAGGCCGTGAGCTTGACCAGCAGCGAATCGTAAAACGGCGTGATGACCGCGCCAGCGTAACCCATGCCCCCGTCGAGCCGCAACCCGAAGCCGCCGGACGAGCGGTACGTCAGGATCCGGCCGTAATCGGGATTGAATTTGTTTTCCGGGTCTTCCGTCGAGATGCGGCATTGCACCGCATAGCCGTTGCGGGCGATTTCCTTCTGCGGCGGAATGCCCACCTCGACGTCGTGCATCGGCTTGCCGCTGGCGATCAAAATCTGCGAACGAACGAGATCAATGCCGGTGATGACTTCCGTCACCGTGTGCTCGACCTGGATGCGCGGGTTCATCTCGATGAAGAACCATTCCTGCGTGTCCTGGTCGTAGAGAAATTCCACCGTGCCGGCGTTGTCGTATTTGATTTCGCGGCACAACCTTACCGCCGCCTCGCACAACTCCTCCCGCACCCGCAGGTCTAGCCCCACGCTTGGCGCGATCTCGATCACCTTCTGATGCCGCCGCTGCACCGAGCAATCGCGTTCGTGCAAATGCACCACGCTGCCATGCCGGTCGCCGAGGATCTGCACCTCGATATGTTTCGCGTGCGGAATGTAGCGTTCGAGAAATACCGCCGGATTGCCAAACGCCCGGCCTGCTTCGCCCTGCGCTTCGTCGAGCAAATCCGCCAGATCGCCGGGCTTGGTGACGACCCGCATCCCGCGCCCACCGCCGCCGAACGCCGCCTTGATGATGAGCGGGAAACCAATTTCCTTGGCCGTCTTTAGCGCTTCGCCCCGATCCGTGATGGGATCCTCCGTGCCGGGCAACGTTGGCACGCCGACTTTCTGTGCCAGGGCGCGGGCGGCCGTTTTGTCACCCATCTTGCGCAGCAACTCGACGCGCGGCCCGACGAACGTGATGCCGGCATCGGCGCAGGCCTGGGCGAATTCCGCATTCTCGGATAAAAAGCCGTAGCCCGGGTGGATCATGTCCACGCCCTTCTCCTGTGCAAGGGTGATGATGCTGGGAATGTCCAGATACGCCCCGACCGGGCCCTTCCCGACGCCGACCAAGTAGGCCTCGTCCGCCTTGAACCGATGGATCGCGAGCCGGTCCTCCTGGGCGTAAATGGCCACGGTGCGGAAGCCCAGTTCGGTGGCGGCGCGAAAGACGCGGATGGCAATTTCGCTGCGGTTGGCGACCAGCAATTTGCGCTGGGGGGGCGGTGGAGAAAATGATTTGGGCGTCGGCACGTTTGAACTCATATCGTCGGGCCAGATGAAACTCAAATCCGGTGGCCCAAGCAATCTTGGAATGTTTGGACTGGATCGATTGGGCGCTGAACCCCAAAGCCGCTCGGCACAAAGTGAGAATATTTTGACGCTCGCCCTCACCCTGACCCTCTCCCCCGGGGAGAGGGGACAGTCAGCGTGCGCTATCTCTTTCACGAAAACGTGTTGAACTAGTTCTGACTCACGACATTTCCAGCAGCCGGCGAATGACTCTCCTTCTCCCCGGGGAGACTTGAGCCGTATGGGAAACGGCGAAAGGAATTTGCCCCAGGCAAAGGCCCCAAGGGCCGAGCGAGCGGGTGCGAGCGAGTCAACGCCGGGATGAGGGCGGACGTTTCCCCCAAAACTCTGCGAGGTAGCGCGACGACCTACCGTCAAGGCGTGACGGCGCGGTAGAAAGTGTTGGTAGCGGAGACAGCCGCGGCGTCGGTGATGACGATGGGCCCGATGTACGTGAAGTTCGTGAGATCGGTCCAAGGACCAACGGTCAGCGAAGGCGAGGTCTGGATGCGGTAGGGTTGACCGACGGCACCATCAAGAAAAGTGCAGCTGAACCCGGTGATCGGGGAATAGGCAAGGCTGCTAAATCTGCCCCGAGCTGCACCAATGCTTGCCTTGGCCGCGTAAGCGGAAACCTTGCTGCCGGCCGTTGTGAACGCGCCTCCCGCAAACAGGTTCGTACCGGACACCGCCAACGCATAGACTGTACTGTTCATCCCCGATCCCAAGGCCGACCAACTGCTCCCGTCCCATTTGGCAATCCGATTCGCCGTCACCGCGCCAGCACTGTTAAAGGCTCCACCCGCATAGAGGTCGGTGCCCACGGCCGCCAGCACATTGACATTTCCGTCCAGACCAGAATTCAACGCTGTCCAACTGCTCCCGTCCCATTTGGCGATGCGGTTGACGACTACGGCGGTCAGCCCTGTGTTCGTTACGTACGTGAATCCGCCCGCCGCATAAATGTCCGCACCAGACACTGCTAACGCAAGGACACTGCTATCCATCCCTAAACCCAAGCCTGCCCACTCGCTCCCGTCCCATTTAGCAATTGTCCTGGCTGCCAAACCTCCCGCCGTGGTGAAGCTGCCCCCTGCGTACAGACTTGTGCCTGACACGGCTAGCGCAGAGACATTGTTGTCCATCCCGACCCCCAAGGCCGACCACGCCTTCCCATCCCATTTGGCAACCCGGTCCGCAACCAAACCGCCCGCCGTGGTAAATAGCCCTCCTGCATATAAGTTTGTTCCGGACACCGCCAGCGCCTCCACCGTGTTGTTCATCCCCGAACCCAGCGCCGTCCAACTGCTGCCGTTCCATCTGGCAACCCGGTTTACAACGTCCCCCCCCGCTGTGGTGAACCTGCCTCCTGCGTATAAGTTCGTGCCAGAAATAGCTAGCGCATTAACCTGATTGTTCATTCCAGACCCCAAGGCTGACCAATTGTTCCCATCCCACCTCGCGATCCGGTTGGCCATCGTTCCGCCCGCGTTGATAAAAGCGCCGCCCGCATATACATCTCCACCCGCCTCCGTCAGTGCATAGACATCGCTGTTCATCCCAGCACCCAAGGCTGACCATGCGCTTCCATTCCATTTCGCAACACTTTTGGCCGCTGTCCCGCCCGCCGTGGAAAAAAAGCCTCCTACGTAGAGGTCTGTGCCCGTTACAGCCAGCGAATTCACGGCGTCGTTCATCCCTGGTCCCAAGGCTGACCACGCAGTTCCATTCCATTTCGCAATGCAAATCGCGCTGGTTCCACCCGCTGTGGTAAACCCTCCACCCCCATACAGATTTGTGCCGGACACCGCCAGGGCATAGACGGAGCCATTTATCCCCGATCCCAAGGCCGACCAGGCGCTCCCATTCCATTTGGCAATATTGGTAGCTGCGCCCCCGCCCGCAGCGGTGAACGCGCCTCCCGCATAGAGGTTCGCGCCGGAAACAGCCAACGCAAAGACAGCGCCGTTCATCCCCGAACCTAGCGCCGACCATGCGGTCCCATTCCATTTGGCGATGTAATTCGCACTGCTGCCCCCCGCCGTGGTGAAATTGCCTCCGGCATACAAGCTCGTGCCGGATATCGCCAGCGCCCGGACAACATTTCCCATTCCCGCTCCCAAGGCCGACCAACCACTCCCGTCCCATTTGGCAATCCGATTAGCCGCCACCCCGCCCGCCGTGCTGAAAGTGCCACCTGCATACAGCTCCGTGCCGGACGCTGCCAATGCAGAGACCGTGCTGCTCATCCCTACACCCAAGGACGACCATGTGCTTCCGTTCCATTTGGCAATCCGGTTGGCCGGTACCGCGCCTGCCGTTGTGAAGATTCCTCCCGCGTAGAGATCCGTACCGGACACTGCCAGGGCCAAAACATCGCTGTTCATCCCTGAACCTAAGGGCGACCATGTGCTCCCATTCCATTTGGCAATCCGATTGGCGAAGACATCTCCCACAGCGGTGAAGTTGCCGCCGATGTAAAGATTGCCCGACCCATCCACTACTGCGGTATTCACGAGTTTGTCTGCTCCAGGAATCCCGCCGAGGCTGCTCCAGTCAGCATCGCTAAACGTCGGGTCAATATGCACGGGATAGATCGCGTTCGCATCGTCCACCAAAACGGCGAGCATCGGAGCGGCGGGCGTCCCCGCCTGCAGTAGAGCCGGGGCTTCTCCATCCTCCGTAGCAGAGCTACTGCGGAGGACGGGCAGCCCGGCGGAAAAACCGGAGCTTGCAAATTCGTCGCAGTGGAATCCGGACACTTCCGTCACGCGTGCGCCGCTTCCGGGCGGCAAGATGCCACCCTCTACGGCAGGCGAGACGCCCGCCGCTACTTCCATCCGCGCCGGCAACTCGCGGCCCGTCGCATCCGTCACCCGCAGTCGGTTGTAGGCGAGCTTGCGTCCGGAACCGTCCAGCACCAACCGCACGCCGTTGACCAGTGGCTCGGCCCGCGCGCCGGTTACGTCCAGTTCCAGGCGCAGTTCGCCTTCGCCCTCTGGCCGTTGTTCCACGATGAAATCCTGGCGCACTCCGTCCACACTCACCGAGTATTCCTCCGTCAACCCCGGCCGACTGAACCGCACGGTCTGGTCATTAACCGAAACTGCGCCTCCAACCGGGAGCGTCTTGGACTGCGGCGGGAAGCAGAGCGCCACGCCGCTTTGGAATTCGGGAAGCGCGGCTCCCAGCCAATCGCTTTCAAAAAGCGGCGTCGGCGCTGTGCTCTGCCGCCGCACTCCAAAATCCTCCGTGCGTCCAACCGCCACCGCCATCACTCGAAAGCGTTCTTCGGCCGCCGCCCCCGCCGTCGATCGAAGCCAGAGCCCGTCGCGGGTTGCCTCGCCTTCCAGCCGCTGGAAGGCACAACGCAATCGCGCGCCTTCCGGCGTGGCACTGACGGACAAGCCATCGCCCTGATATTGCTTGCCGGCCAGAGCCCCAATTTGATCAATGGGAATCGGCGCGGTTGGGTTCGCCGCAGAAGGAGGGGCAGACGGCGGTTGCGCGGCAACGGACAGGATCGCGAGCCAGGCGACCGCCGCCAGTTTGAATCCGTGGCAAATAATTCCCTTCATGGGCAGCCCCTGTTAGTGGTTTGCGTTTCCCGATCTATCTGATTCCGTAGCCCCAACGAACGGTTTGATGCGATTGGGTACCGCGGGACACTGACACCAGCGGTGTCGAAGTCAAGTTCGCGATTGCAACCGGGACGCTGGGTCTTCGGTCTTAATCATAATCTTAATCATAATCTTAATCCTCATCTTAGAGCCGATTTGCAAACTCGTAGCGGCGGGCG
>CAZIJO010000152.1:0-7038 GCA_964539515.1 uncultured Bifidobacterium sp.
TCCCGGGACTTTGCCATTCCGCCCCGTCACTGGCCGCGACTGAGTCATGGCCCACGCGCTCCAAAACTGGTAGCATCTGACCGTGAACAAAAGGTTGATGGTCATCGGGGTGGCGGGTTGGCTGGGCGGTGCTTTGGTCGGCGGGCCGGGAAGGCCCTCACGCGCCCCGGGTCTGGATGTGTTGCCGGGCTTCAAGCATCCCCCGCCGGGCTACGGCGAAGTGCCGTTCTGGTGGTGGACCGGGGACAATCTGGATGTGGACCGGATGATCGGGCAGATCAAGCAACTGCACCAAAAGGGCATCAGCGGCGTGCAGGTCAATTATTCCCAGCCCGTATCAATCTGACTCCGTGTCTCGCAATCCACCGTGGGCCATGCGGTTCGGCTCCGATTCGGCAATTACAGGGCCAAGGTGGGAAGCCCACGCCGTATTGTCTCACTCCCCTTGTAGATGTACGCACTGGGGCTTTCAGCTTTCAAACAGACAGCTCGATTGCCAGTTGTTTGGCGCACGCTTGAATGCCTTCGAGAATAGAGTCCGCAATCAGGGCCGGGAATCCATTCGGCAGACTGCGATGCACTTGTTGAATTACTTCGGGCGTTCGCGCGACAACATCGGCGATGACGTTCTTCATGTTCGCAAAGCCGTTGCGTTTTGCGGTTTCGATCCAGTGACGAGCGTGAATCTCTTTCCAGCGATAGTGCCGGTTCTTCCCGTTCACGGCCATAGCCATCCGGATCTTTTCGGGAGACAGCTTGCCCCGACCATGCCCGAGGATCGGAAAAGCCGACAATATGTCATACCGGGGTGCCAGGCGGTAGTCTCCGCCCGGTAACAAGAAAATGCTGAAGTTCTTCGCGTGGCCATCGATCGCTGCCAGCATCCAGTAAATGAGCTGCGTGAGCATGAAGTCCTGCCGGTCTTTGGCCGCCTGCGCGGAACCTCGTAGCAGATTCATTGTCGCGCCAATTCCCGGCCCGCCATCACTTTCGTATTTCAATGCCGGCGGGGTGGCGTTCGCCTGGCAAAGATCCTCCTGCGGCAGTCGCAAAAACCACTTGCCATCCGCAGCGAGCCGGCGATCAAATCGTTCCACCACCAGCGTCTTGAATTCCCCAAAGTTCTCCATCCGGCACGACGCCACCTCGATGCCATAGGCCCGAACGATTTGGGCACAGAGCCACTCGTTCTCCACGGAAGTTGAAAGATCAATGCCTTGCGGGTTAATCCCAAGCGGCAGCTTAAGGATATGAGTGGTCGGGGTTGTGCCCGTCGGCCGAAACCATTTGCCTTTGTGCCATAGCAACGCCGTCTTTTCCTGGGCGCCCGCGAGCGATATTCGGAAGGCATCTTCGCTCTCTGCCTCCCGGTTGAACGTCGACTCCAACGATCCTGTCAGCAGTTTTGCAACACCGTCGGTCGTCAGGCGTTCGCCCGTGATATGTCGGACGTCGGGTGTCGCGTCTCCCGCCGGGAGTAGCTGCAGCGCGCCGACACAATCGCGCCCAATCTCCTGCAAAAGGTCGAACGGACCAGTTGACCCGGTACGGAAGCGACGCTGGATTCTTTGGCGGATCTGACGGTTATCCGGCAGCAAGTTGTCAAAGAACGCCTCGACCCCATTGCGATATGGCTCCGCCGATGGACGCAATGGCATCGACAACGAAATGGGGCGTGCGGCCGGGGATGCGAGCCACGTCGCTGCATACAGGAATTCCTGTCCGCCACTCGCCGGGCGGCGCCAATCACCCACCAGCTCTCCGTTCATCCAGACCGAGAGCGCACGCGATTTACGGTGCCTTCCCATAAGTTACCAGTCCGACCGGCGGTCGGGTTTTCCCCGCTTCCGGACAACGAGCTCCAGCTCCAATGCGACCAGCAGTTTGAAAATTCGCTTCAAGCTGGCCTTCCCCGGTTCCGCTTCTATTTGCGAAATCCCATTCTGGGCAAGCCCACACTTTGCACCAAGGTCACTTTGCGTCAGACTCTGATCCCGGCGAAAACCACGCAGTACCGGGCCCAGCTGTTCCGGCGTTTTGATCGGATAATCGGTCATATCGCGTAGAGGATAAACCCATAATATCACATAAACAAGATAAAACCCGTTTATCTAGCAGAAGGGATACACGGCAATTTTACATCCGTTCCCCGATCTCAACTGCGGTCCGGGAACTCAAGGCTCTACTGCCTGGGATAAGCCGTCACCATCATCCAGGACGGTAGCCTTGAACTTGCGAGCCAACCAAGGCACCCAGCGGGCCAGGAAAACAAGCGCTGGCACGGCTTCTCGGTTTACGAACCTCTCAACGAGGAAAGATCAAGCTTCATCAACTGAACATCCCGCACCATGCCCGCCTCCGAGTGTTGTTCTGGTTAATCGGGAACGTGGTTGGGAGTGCTTCACTCAGCACGTCCGTTTCGTCTTAAAGCAGATCGGGAAACGTGCCAACGCGCCATGACCGTGCCATAGTCATGCCATGCAAACAACGATTGAACTGGACGCCTCCAACCGGATCGTGCTTTCGCGCGAACTGCGGCGGGCGGCCGGGTTTCTCCGGAAGCAAAAACTCATGGTGTCCGCGACGCCGGGGCGCATCGTCCTGGAAATGCAACCCAACACTTCGGGACGCATCGTCAAACGCGGCAAGCTCAAGGTCTGGACGGGCGCCGTGCCGGTCACGCCCATCGAAGCGGCCGTTGAACAATCACGCCACTACTCCCGATGACCTTTCTGGATACCGGAATCATGGTCGGAGCCGTGTTGGAATCGCACCCGGAGCATGAGGTTTGCCTCGCGGCGTGGGAAGACTCCACCCGCCCCTTCACCAACGCCCAGGCACTGGCGGAGACCTTCGCGACGCTCACGGGATTCTACAAGGTGCCGACGGACGCCGCGACCGAGCTGACTTTGGGCCTACGGGAATCAGTGGCAGTGGAGGCCTTGGCGTTGGCGGATTATGAAACGGCAATGCGTGAGGCCCGCAGCCGGGGGGTCATGGGCGGAGGAATTTATGATTCCCTGCACGCGACCTTTGCCCGCCGCAAAAAGGCGTTCCAGATCGTGACGCGGAATCCGGCACACTTTCAACATGTGGCGCCGGACATTGAAATTCTGACTCCGTAAGTCCCAATGATCGTTAGAGCCCGGTTGCCTCGAGGCTTCGTCAGGCGGGGGTTTGCTGGGACCCTTTCAACAAGCAAAGGTCAATAGCCGAAGGCGGCCCGGCCCGAGCCGGGGCGGTCGCCCTTTCCCACCCTGATCCCAGGACTATGCCAATCCGCCACGCCACCGGCCGCGACTGAGTCATGGCCCACACGCTCCAAACTTGGTAGCATCTGACCGTGAACAAAAGGTTGATGGTCATCGGGGTGGCGGGTTGGCTGGGCGGTGCTTTGGTCGGCGGGCCGGGAAGGCCCTCACGCGCCCCGGGTCTGGATGTGTTGCCGGGCTTCAAGCATCCCCCGCCGGGCTACGGCGAAGTGCCGTTCTGGTGGTGGACCGGGGACAATCTGGATGTGGACCGGATGATCGGGCAGATCAAGCAACTGCACCAAAAGGGCATCAGCGGCGTGCAGGTCAATTATTCCCATTACGACACGCCGGGGTGGCTGACGGAACAGGCGGAGCCGGCGATTTTTTCGGACGCCTGGTGGAAGGTCTATTCCCAGATTTCCGCCGCTTGCGCCAAACGAGACATGGGCATCGGCCTGAGCACCTACACGCTGGACTGGCCGCATGGGGCCACCAATCTCTTTTACCACTTGTTTTATCGAAATCACGAGTGGAATGCGATCCAGCTTGAGGCCGGAAAACCACAACGCATTCGTGGGGGAGAAACCCAGACCCTGGACTGCGCCGCCGATCCAATTGCCGTTCGCGCTTACCGAGTTGAAAACGGCGCCCTCCAACAAGGCGGCGTGGACCTCGCGCCCTTCGTGAAAAGTGGCCGCGTCACGTGGTCCGCGCCGGATGGGGAGTGGGAGGTCTGGACCTTCCAAGCCGTGCGCAAACCCGGAACGCTCAATCCCCTCATGCCTGGCTCCGGGGAAACCGTCATTCGCGGTTTCTTCCAACCGTTTCAGGATCACAATCCGGGGAAATCTTCCAAAGGGCTGAACTACTTCTTCAATGACGAACTGCACATCGGCGCGGACAAGTTCGCGTGGAATCCGGATTTCGCCGCGGAATTTCGGCAACGCAAAGGCTACGACCTCATGGAAGTCCTGCCGGCGATGTGGGTTGACCTCGGCCGCATGACGCCCAAGGTCCGCATGGATTACGCGGACGTGCGCATGGCGCTGATGGAGGAGCGTTATTTCAAACCGATCTATCAATGGCACGCTTCGCGCCAAATCATTTACGCCTGCGACTCCGGCGGTCGCGGCCTCCAGCCCAATGAATTTGGCGATTATTTCCGAGCGACACGCTGGTACTCCGCCCCCGGGCACGATACTCCGAGTGGCAAAGCGGATCTCATCAAGGGCAAGGTTTCGTCCTCCATCGCCAATCTGTATCGGCGCGACCGGGTCTGGCTCGAAGGCTATCACAGTCTCGGGTGGGGCGCCACCCCCGAACAGCTGATGTTCGCCACCCGGGAAAACTACCTCTACGGTTGCACGCTCCTGAATCTCCATGGCCTTTACTACACGACCTACGGTTCGTACTGGGAATGGGCGCCGCCCGATTATCACTTTCGCATGCCATATTGGGCGCACATGGACCACTTCCTCCGTTACTTTGAGCGTCTCTCCTACCTGCTGAGTCAGGGCCATCTTGCGTGTGACGTGGCAGTGCTTTATCCGGTCGCGCCCTATGAAGCGGAAATGGACGGCAACCGGGATGGGGAACGGGCGAAGCAGACGGCTTTCGATCTCGGCACGCGCCTCATGGCGGCCGGGATCAACTTCGAGTTCATCGACAACGATTCCCTCGCCCGGGCCACCATGGAGTCCGGCCGGCTGGTGGTAAAGGATGCCGGCGCTTCCTACCAGGCGCTGGTCTTCCCCAACATGGCCGCGGTCCGCTGGCCGAGCATCGCCAAAGCCGCCGCCTTCGCCCAGGCCGGCGGGCATGTCTATAACGTCGGGGGCGTACCCGTTGCTTCCGACCGCGCGGGCCGCGAGGACAGCCAGCTCGCCGCGATGAATGAACGCGCCTTTCCGCCAGCTCGCCGCTTTGGGACGACGGCGGAGGCCGTGGAAGCCATTCGCACCGCATTTACCCAGGATGTGCGCGGGGTGGGTCAGACGGTCCGCGCGCTGCACCGCCAAGCGGGGCCGCGGGACGTTTACATGGTCATGGATGCCCAACCCAATTCGGTCGTGGAATTCCGCACTCACGGGGCGGTTGAACTCTGGGATCCGTGGACCGGCCAGACGAGCCCCTTGCGCGTGGTGACCCAAACCGCCACGGGCACGCAAGTTCAACTGCCGCTCCAAACCAACGAAGCGCAGGTCGTTGTCTTTACGCCAGGAAAAGAACATCGCAATCCACCGCGAAAAGTTGAACACCCTGAGACGGTGAAACTGTTGCCGGACCAATGGACCGTGGAATTCATACCCACCATGGACAACACCCATGGCGACTTCCGTCTCCCGGTTACGGCGGACAACGAATTGATCGGCCTGGAAGCGCGACGCTTTGCTTGGGCGCCCGAAACGGAGTCGTTGTTGAAAACCGGAATGTCACCCGCCACTGGTGATCACGATTGGGAAAGGAAGCTCCATGGATTCGGCACGCAGTTCTACTTGCTGGGACCGATCCCCAACGACGTGGATGCATCGATGCTCGATGAAACCTTGTCCAAGCTGAAGTCGGTGAATCCCGCCGTGCCCGTGATGGTGGCTGGCAAAAAGATGACCTGGCAGGCGTATGACTTTTCCTGGCGCTACGGCAAGGAAGGCGATTCCGGGCACCAGGGCTATCATGGTCTCAAACGCACCGTGACCGATGATTTTCTCTGCCTCGGCAAAAAAGTCGGCGGCCTGAACGAGACACGTTACGTGGATGAGGCCGGCGGCAGCCGGTATTATCTCTGGACCAGCGCAACAGTGGACCAGCCAACGCAAGCGACCATCATCGCGAGTCGCGAAGCTCCAGCGGATGCCAGTCACACCTCACCGCCTCTCACCCCAGCGGCGGTGTTTGTGAACGGGGCCGAGGTGAAGGATCTCGCTCAGACTGTGCCGTTGCACGCGGGGGCCAATCCGGTATTGGTGCGCTACGATCACGGGGGCCGCGGGCATTTTGTGCTGCGCCAACAGGACGCTCCCCTGCCCCAAGGCCGGCCGCCATTGGCCATGCGCTGGTACGGCGATGCGGGCGTGATTCCCTTTGATGTGTACGCGGGCAGGCAACCTGCCGAGTGGTTCCGGTTTCTCTCGGCGCCTGGCACCACAGCGATTCGGGTGCGGGCGGAGGGCCTGGTCGAAGCCTGGCTCCATGGCGAACCGATGAGGGACGTCGGCCAAGGGCGGTTCGTCGGGAAGCAGCCGGCGACGAAGGCTTCGGTGGTGGCCTTGCGCGTCCGACCGAAAACCGGCTTCAACGGCGGCGCGGCGATTCCCGAACCCGTGGTAATTGAAACCGACGGAAAAGGCGTGATGGCCCTCGGCGATTGGTCGCGCATGGGAATCCTGACGAACTATTCCGGCGGCGTACGCTACAAGACCCACCTCACCCTCACCAAGCATGAGGCCAGGGCGAAAACCATGCTGGACCTGGGCGGCGTCGTTGCGACCGCTGAGGTGCTGGTGAATGGAAAGAAAGCTGGTGTCCGGGTCGCTCCTCCCTGGCGCGTGGATGTCACTGGATTCTTGAAACGCGGCGAGAACACGATCGAGGTGCTCGTGTACAGCACGCTCGCGAATCATTATCAGACCAGCCCGTCGCCGTACCGCGGCAAGCCGGTCGCAGGACTGCTGGGGCCGGTGCGCCTGTTGGGGCGCGAATGAGGCGAGCTCCGAATCAACTCGCATATCCAAACCTGCAGCCGAGGTGGTGCGTCGCCGGAATGCAAGAGCGAAATCCGCCACGG
>CAZIJO010000152.1:7048-14759 GCA_964539515.1 uncultured Bifidobacterium sp.
CCAGACGATCCGTCGACGCCGACCCGCTCCCCCCCACCACCACCGCCGGACGGGGAAAACAGCGCGGGAAGGGATGCGCTAAATCAATCTTCGGCGAAGTGTCATCTCGACAGTATTGCGTTGATCATCCGATCCGCGTAGAATGCAAATCGCATCACACGTTAACACCTTGGGATCGCCCTGCTCTGCCAAGCCACCGGGGTGTGCGCCCAATGCGAACAAAACCAGCGAGCATGAAAATGAACGGCCAGTCCCGCAATCTGTCCGGCAGATCAATTGGCCCCGGCGTGGATGAAGCGTCGCCTCCGCGGGGGCGGGCGCGTGGCTTTACCCTGATCGAACTGCTGGTGGTGATTGCCATCATCGCGATTCTGGCGGCCATGCTGTTGCCCGCCTTGAGTCGTGCGAAGCAAAAGGCCCACGCGATCAACTGCGTTTCCAATCTGCGGCAATGGGGCATTGCCTGGCATCTCTATACCGATGAGAACAACGGGCGCTTCAGTGGCGGGACTTCGGCGGTGGGCACCGGCGGGAGCGGCTGGCTGCGTGGCGAATGGATTTACGCGCTCAAGAAGCACTACGCCAGCAAGCCCCAGATCCTGCTGTGCCCGTCCGCCGCGCGCCGCCGTGCCGCCGGCAGCCCCAGTGTCGAGGTGATCGCCCCCAACAATGCCGCCACGGTGGCCGAGTATGGCGGCAACACGACGGCCTTCGACGTACCCGACCTGGACACCACCACCTCGGGTGGGAGCGGACGCTCGGCCTATATTGCCGCGAGCTACGGCGTGAACGATTGGATCTATGACCCGCCGGCACGCCAGCAGGTCTTCGACAAGCCACCCGCCCGGCAATGGCGCACGATTGATGCGGCGCGCCATCCTTCGCAAACGCCAATCATGGCGGATTCCATGTGGCGCGGCGGCTTCTTCCACCATGCCGGCCGGCCACCGCAGAGTCCCGGATTCTGGAACAGCCCGGACAACGAGGAATTTCACTTTTCGCTCAAGCGCCACAATCGCGGCATCAATCTTGTGGGCTTCGATGGCTCGGTACGCAACTCGCGCGTTCGCGATCTCTGGTCCCTCTCCTGGCACCGGGAATTCGACATCAACTTCGCGTATCGCACCACCGGCTTTTTCCCTTCGTGGTGTCAGTGACCCCTGGGTGGCGCAGCTAACGACCCCCTTGGATTTGCCGGTCTCCGTGGCAAACCGCACTCAACGGACCGGCTCATTTCGCCCGGGTCCGGGCTTGCGATTTCGAGGCGGCTTCTTGATCCTCTCAGGTGTGGGAAATCTCAATCGTCGAAAGGTGGGCGTTGCGCCCGGCCCGCTGAACGGGGGCGGTTGGCTTGGCTGGATAATGCTCGCGATTGCTGTCTCCCAAGCAGCCGCGCAACCACTCGCCCGATGGACGTTCGATGCCGAACACATTGAAGGCACAAAGGTGGTGGACCGGGCAGATGACCTCCACGGAGTCATTCAAGGGCCGGTTCGCATTGCCAAGGATCCATTTGGCGCGCTGACGCTGGATGGAGCCGAGAACAGCGTTGATATCCCGAACATTGACCTGGACGATTTTCCCCGGAACCAAATTTCCCTCGAAGCTTGGGTGTCGCTGGACGCCGGCATGGCTTGGGGCGGAATCATCGGCTGCTTCCAGGATAACGGTGATTTCGAGAAAGGCTGGCTGCTCGGGTTCGATGAAACCCATTTTCGCTTCGCGTTGGCCGCGTCGGGACGGCTCACTTACCTGACGGCGGCTTCGACTTTTCAAAAAGGGCAGTGGTATCACGTCGTCGGCACGTACGACGGCCAGGCCATGAAGCTCTACGTGAACGGCAAGCTCGAAGGCTCCTCCGCTGAACAACACGGAAACATCGCCTATCCGCCGAAGGCGTTCCTGACGATTGGCGCTTACCGGGATGACGATGAATTCTATCGCCTGCAGGGCAAGATTCATGAGGTCGCTGTCTATGGCCGGTCCCTTGAAGCGAAGGAGATTGAAGCGAACGCGTCGGCCAAGGGAATGCAAACTCCCCTGCCCTTTGCCTTTCGCGTTCCCCCGCATGCACGGTTTGTTGCTCCCGATGCCGCGGTGGTTTCCTGGGAAACGGATGAGCCGGTGGAGTGTAGCGTCGAGTTTGGTATCGGGGAAAAATTGGATCAGCAAGTTCGGGACGCCGGGTCCAAGACCAGCCATGCCGTAACCTTGCGCGGGTTGCAACCCAGGACGCGTTATCAATACCGGATTCGCGCGAACTCCGCCCCGGCGAAAAGCCGGGTCACCGAAGCGTTCGAGTTGGATAACGGGTTGAATTACTCGGTCCCGCGGGTCGCGGAGGCCAACTCTCCTTACGCGAACGATGCCAGGGCACAGCGGTCCGTTCAGGTTGCCGAACAACTGCTCTCCGGCAGCGGCGTCACCCGGGGATATTGTCTCGTCCTCAACTGCAATGAAGGGCAACTCGCTTACGAACTGGCCCGGCGGAGCGAACTGATCATCATCGGCGTGGATACCGACGCCGACCAGATAACCCGGGGGCGGGCACTGCTTCGCAAAGCGGGGGCCTACGGCTCGCGCATCACCTTGCACCACGTGGAATCCCTCGACCGCCTGCCCTACCCGCAGTCGTTCGCGAACCTGATCGTGGCGGATGAATTACCCGCCAACAACGGACTGCCCGGAACGGCGGCGCAAGTCATTCCGCACCTTCAACCCGCGACGGGCGTGGCGTGTTTTGGGCCGTGGCGCTCTGCGAACGTGTCCGAGGTCAAGGACCGCGTCACCAAATGGCTCGGCGAAATGAAAGTCAATTTGGACTTCGCGAAATCCGAGGGTGGCGACTGGGTGCGGATCAAACGTGCGCCGGTAGCAGACACTGGCTCCTGGACCCATCAGTATGGCGAGCCCGGCAATACTGCCAACAGCGGCGAGGGTTTGCAGGGGGTCGCCCGCACCGATCGTCTCGAAGTCCAATGGCTCGGTCGGCCGGGCGCGGATTTTGGCATCGATCGCAACCCGCGGATGCCCGCCCCGCTCGCCGTGAACGGCCGGTTGTTTCATCAAGGATTGAATCGCATCGCCGCCCTCGATTCCTACAACGGCGCAATGCTGTGGTCGCTCGAGATCCCGGCGTTGCGCCGCGTCAACATGCCGCGGGACGCCGGCAACTGGTGCGCGGATCCCGATCATCTGTTTGTCGCCGTCAAGGATCGCTGCTGGGTGATTAACGCAGGTTCGGGTGAATTGCTCTGCACGATTGCCCTGGCGAATCCCGGACTGAGCGCGACTCACGACTGGGGCTACGTGGCCCGATCCGGCGATCTCCTGTACGGCAGCAGCGTCAAGCAGGGCTCGGTTTACACCGACTTTTGGGGCAAGGAAAGTTGGTACGACGGCAAATCCGGCGCCGGCACGGAGAAGGTTTGCAGCGATGATGTGTTCGCGATGACGAGGACGGGCGGCGAATTGAAATGGCGTTACCAGGGCGGCGTCGTGATCAACCCGACCATCGCCATTGCTGGCGGCAAAGTTCTCTTCGTCGAATGCCGCCATCCCGAGGTGAAGGCTCTTTCCACGAGCCGGATTGGTTCCCCGAAGCTGTGGGAGAACCAATACCTCATCGCGCTCGACGCTCAAACCGGTGCGAAGCTATGGGAGCAGCCACTCGACACCGCCGACGGGATTGTCGTGTTTTATCTCTTCGGCGGGGAAGACAAGGTGTTCATTTCGTCGTCCGCGGCCGGCAAATACAATCTCTACGCGTTCAGTGCGGCAGATGGCAAGAGTCTCTGGCAGGCAACCCACAACTGGCCGAATGACAATCACGGGGGCCACATGCAGCACCCGGTGCTTGTCCGAAATACGGTCTTCCAGGAACCGTGCGGTTACGACGCCACGACCGGCAAGCTGCTGACCAATGAAGTCGGCCGTCATGGCGGTTGCGCCACCTATGCCGCCACCGCGAACGCCCTGATTTACCGCGGCGAAGGCGGGCGCGTTGCGATGTGGGACATTGCCAAAGCAGACGTCACCAGCTGGTATAATCTACGCCCGAGTTGCTGGCTCAGCACAGTGCCGGCGAACGGCATGGTCCTTTCGCCCGAGGGCGGCGGCGGTTGCAGTTGCGGCAACTGGCTCGAAACGTCCATCGGCTTTGCGCCGCGACTGAACTTGACCACCAAGTGAACGAAAAAAATTGATGAACCCGCGGCTCCGTTTTCCTTTCCGTTCCTCCCCAGGGTTGCGACTGGCTTTCGCGCTGGTGGGCCTGGCCGTGCTGGGCGCCTCCGCGACGGATTGGCCGACGTACCGTTGCGACAACCGGCGCAGCGGCGCGACGCCGGAAGCGATCCAAGTCCCGTTATCGCCGGCGTGGACGTTTACTTCACCGACCCCGCCGCAAATGGCCTGGAGCGGACCGGCCAAATGGGATTCCTACGCCAACATCCGGCGGCTGGAGTCCATGCGGAATTTCGATCCTGCTTTTTTCGTGATCGCAGTTGGCGATTCAGTCTATTTCGGATCCTCCGTGGATGACGCCGTCCATTGCCTGGAGGTCAAAACGGGCGCAGAGAAATGGGTGTTCCACACGGATGGCCCCGTCCGCCTGCCGCCCTCGTGGCACCAGGGCAAAGTCTATTTCGGCTCCGACGACGGCCATGCGTACTGCCTCGACGCTGCCCAAGGCGCCCTGGTGTGGAAGCAGAAACCGTCCGGCCCGGAAACCTTGTTGTTCAACGACGGCAAACCCATTTCCCATTGGCCGTGCCGGACGGGCGTGTTGGTCCAGGACGACATCGCGTACTTCGGCGCGTCCCTCGTGCCCTGGGAACCCTCCTATCTTTGTGCGGCCGATGCGAAGACCGGGGCCACGGAAGGTCCGGGGCGCTACCTGATCAAGCTCGAACACTTCACGATGCAAGGAGCGATGCTTGCGACACCAACGCGCCTCTACCTGCCCCAGGGCCGGCAGCAGCCGGAAATGTTTGAGCGCGCGACCGGGCGGGCCATCGGCGGCTTTGGCGGATCGGGCCAGGGCGGCGTATTTGCCGTGGTGAGCCGGACCGACGAATTCCTGCACGGCAGCGGACAAAACCACGGGGCCGATGGTGAGGTCCGGGGATTCGATGCGAACAGCCGCGATTACTTCGTCACGTTTCCCAAAGCCAAACGCATCGTCGTCACGGACGCAACCGCCTATCTGAATACCGGATCGGAGCTTTCCGGTTTTGCCCGCGCCCGCTACCTGGAAATCGCCAAACGCCAGGCCCAGCTTCAGGCCCAGCAAAAGTCGATCAAGGAACAACTCAAGAAACTCGGGGACAAGGCGAAGGAAGCGCCGGGCGAAAAACTGAAGGAGGACCTCAAACCCATCGAGGCGGAGCTGGCGACGTTGCCACCGAAAATGTCCGCCTGTTACCTTTGGCGGACGGCCGCGGATTGCCCGCACGATCTGATCCTCGCCGGAGAAACCCTATTTGCTGGTGGCGATGACCAGGTGACCGCTTTCGACACCGCCACCGGCAAATCGCTTTGGTCCGCCCCGGTCACGGGCCGGGCGCACGGATTGGCCGTCGCAAACGGTTGCCTGTTTGTGAGCACGGACCGCGGGACGATTCATTGCTTTCGGGTGGCTGCAGGTGGGTGAGCGATTTCTTCGGACGATTCTCACCCCAACCGATGGCACGAAGATTTGCGGCCTATCGCCGTATTAGCTGCTATGGTTTTTGTTGCTCCTTCTGCCAGCTTTCGAAAATTGCTGTGATCCACTCCGGCAAAAGAAAGCCCGTATCTTCGATGACTAAATCCGCCGCGCCACTGCTCAGTTCGTGGTTGGATCTGAATACTGACGGGGCAGTGCGAGTCGTGTCCAAGAAGATCAAGTCGCCATCTCCAAAATCCCCGATAATTAAAAAGTGCCGCGGCCAGGCATGCCCAAAGAAACCGTGCTGCCTGCGATAATCGTTCCTTTCAACAACTTTCTGAGGGTCCGCATAAAGAATGACCCGCGCGAGGTCGGAATCCAAGGGGAAGGGATAATGAGCGAGAGCCTTGATATATGCATCTGGAAGTCGAACCTCGAGCCTCTGACCAATCAAGGCCACATCCTCTGCAAATGGAAACTCGAGACTCATGTAAATTGTTCGTCCAATCAACGGCCAAGCTCAACCGCTGCCCAGCCGCATGCGCAGCCAGATAAGCATGCTATCCACATTATCAAATGTGCGGAGGGCAGAGAGTATCGGTCCGACGGCGCTATCAAGCTGGCGCCGGTCGCCGACCAAACTGAAACTCCTGCTCATGAAAGTAAAACAATGCCCATCGCTCCGACTCTGGCCAGACGAGGACATCGTCAGAAGACGGGTAACAGAAATCTTCCCAATGTGCAGTGAAAACATCCCATGTGGTTCGTATCGCCGCGTCCAGCTGCCATGAAACAAACACCTGGACGGACAAGTCGGACTGTTGCTCGAGGAGCCAAAGTCTTCCAACTTCGGCTGGCACATCCGCGCTGTGGCGCACAATGGCCGTGAACTCCAGTGGAGCCAGGCTGTCACGAACGAGGAAATGTAGCGACCTCTGGAACAGACGCGCAGCAGCGCGCTGGTCCATCGGCTGCATCTGAGCAAGCGTGGCGTCGGGTAGCAAGGCGTAATTTGCGTCCGTCCAACGCCACGCTAACGGATGTTGTCGAATTGTCATTGGCGTAGGCAGCCCATAGCTAGGTATTTCGCACGGCTTGCAGTCTATCTCGCTTCACGAATTCAACATTGCCCCCGCGCAAGTCGATGTTCGATAAGAATTGAGAACGGGGATTAGCCAGTCCCACACACGGGACAATCGGATCGGCGCCTGGTTTTTACCGAGCGAAAGGACATCGTGCGCAGGTCACACGTCAGCAACCGGCCCTGCAACGGCTCACCCAGCCCGGTCAACAGTTTGATCACCTCCATCGCACCCAGGCAGCCCACCATGCCGGAGACGGCGCCGAACACCGGGAACTGTCGCCGCCAATAGGGCGGCGGCTCGGGATACAGGCATGCAAGGCACGGCGTGCGACCGGGAACGATGGTGGTAATCTGCGCCTCGAGTTCGTGCATCGCGCATTCCACCATCGGCTTTCCCTGCCGGACCGCCTCGCGATTCATCAGGTAGCGCTCTTCAAACAGCGGCGCGCAATCCGCCACCACATCGGCCTGTCCGACCAGTCTCGCCACGTTGGCTTCGGAAATATTCTCCGCCACGGCGACCACCTCCAGGCGCGGATTCAAAGCGTGCAATCGTTGGGCGGCGCATTCCACTCGCGAACGCCCCAGCCAGTCGTGCGACATCAGGATCTGCCGGTTGAGATCGCCCGGCTTCAAGTTGCCGGCATGCGCCAGGATGATTTTACCAACACCCGCCGCGGCCAGTTCGAGAGCCACCGCGCCGCCCACGCCGCCGCAACGCGAGACGAGCACGGACGCACCCTTGAGCCGCCGCTGGCTTTCCTCGTCAAAACCTGTCACCCACAGCTGCCATTCGTAAACCTGGCGCTCGAAGTCGGTGAGGGAGGGAAGTGGGTTCATGGTTTGGGGCTTGGCGGGGTTCACGACTTTGCCCCCTCACCCCAACCCTCTCCCCCGCGGCGGGGGCGAGGGAGCAGCAAAGTGCGTCGGCCGAAGATTCCAACGTCGCTCGATTCGGCAACCGGCTGACGGTGATT
>CAZIJO010000153.1:0-14700 GCA_964539515.1 uncultured Bifidobacterium sp.
GCCAAAAAACTTCACCCGCCGGTGCAACCCCCAAAGCGAAGGCTAAGGTCTTGGGAATCCGCGCCCAAGTTGCCCGCCTCAACGACGCGCATGGCCAGTGCTTTCCCGGCGGGTCGGAGGTAAAATTCGGTCGGTCGTCAGTCGGCGCCTTGGCTGCGAATCAATCCCATGGACTGGCCGCGGAGCCGCCCGTTGTTGAATCAAGGTTGAAAATGCCGGCACAATTTCGCATTGTGCGGCCATGCAATCCCATGAACTTCTGCGCGAAGTCCTTCAGAAATCCAGTGTCAAACAGGTGGCCGCCGATCTTGGCCTTTCCCTCTCCATGCTCTACAAGTGGGCGGAGCCGGATGAAGGCGATGGCAGCGGCACGATCAATCCCCTGGATAGGATCGAAGCCCTGATCCTCAGCACCGGCGACCGCCGCCTCGTGCAATGGATTTGCGAGCGCGCCGGGGGCTTTTTCATTCGTAATCCCAAACACCACCAGGCGCATCCTGATTATCTCATCCCGGCCACGAACGAGATCGTCCAGGAATTCGCCGACCTCCTGGCCGTGATTGCGGGGGCGGCCGCTGACAACCAGATCACGTCCAAGGAAGCCAAGAATATCCGGGGCCGCTGGGAAGAGTTGAAGTCGGTGACCGAAGGATTCGTCGCGTGCTGTGAAGAGGGGAATTTTTCCCCGCTCAAAGACCGGCCTTCCGGGTCAACAATGGGTCGCTGATCGCCGCCGACGAAGTTCACCTGGCATCCGCGGCCGCATCGTCGCCGGCCTCGTCTGATCGTCGCCGAAACGGTGTTTTGCGGCAGGTCAACTGGAGGCTGGCGAAGGAAGCTCGGAGAATTCCGCGCTATGGCTTTCCGGCTTCCTTGGTGAAGGCGTTGACCATCTTCACTTTCGCTTCCTTCGCGGCGTCCATGACCTTTACGATCTGGCCGAAGGGGGCTTTGGTGTCGGCCCGTATGGCGAGTTTGAGTTCCGGATTGGCTTTTACCCGGGTCAGGAGTTCGGAGCGGAGCGTTTCGCCGGTCACCACTATTTCCTGCCCTTCGCCGCCCAACCGCAGATTGCCTTGGGGATCAATGCTCACGATCAAGGGCAACTCTTCGTTGGCGCCGGTTTTCTGCGCTTGCGTGGATTCGGGCAAGGCCAGTTTCAGGGCGGACTGTTGCCGGAAGGTGGTGGTGACCATCAGAAAAATCAGCAGCACGATCAGCACATCGATCAGGGCGACGATGATGATCGTGGGCGTCGAGCGGCGTTTGCGAAGGGCGAAGCGCATGTTAAAGATTCGTGCCCCTACCGCTCCGCGACCCCCAGCGTTCAACCGCCAAGGTCAAGACGGTTGCACCCCAAGCGGGGCATGGGGTTTCGGAGTTGGAGGTCGGGGGTTGGTTCACGTTTATTTCTTCTCCTCCCGGTACTGCCGGCGCATGAATTCATCACAAAGGGTTTCCATTTCCACGGCGAACATCTCGACTTTCTTGGAGTAATAGGTCCAGGAGATCAGTGCGGGAATCGCGATGAGCAGGCCGATGAGCGTGGCTTTGAGAATCAGCGCGATGCCGCTCGCCAGCTTGGACGCATCGCTCAACCCGGCCTGGCCGACGTTTTCAAACGTGGACATCATCCCGATGATCGTGCCCACCAGCCCGAGCAGCGGCGCGATGCCGACGATGATTTCGAGGACCACCAGCCCGCGCTCCAGCCGGACCATTTCATGGCGCGCCCGGGTTTGCAGCGCATCCACATTTTCCTCCTTCGGCCAGTTCAGCCGGCTGATCGCCAGCAGCAGCAAGCGCCCCAGCGGCGACGCGTGCTGCTGGCAAACCCGATGGAGCATGGCGACATCGTCGCGCGACTGGCAGGCGGCGATGGCGGATTCGACCTCCGGCGGCACCACTTTTTTCCAGCGCAGGGCCAGCCCCCGCTCCACGATAAAGGTCAGCCCCACGACGGAGGTGAGGATCAACAGGATGTAAACGATGGTTTCCATGTTCAATTCAGTGGGCCGGCATGCGAACGGCCGTTCAGTATTCCAGTTTAGTTGTAATAGAACGTAAATGTGATCCGGCGCGAATCCTCGCCGATCATCAGCCGCATTTCGCGCGGCCATTTGTCGAACGGGGCCGGGTCCTGCACGGCCTTTTGACACAACAAGGTCAGCGTTTCGGTGACCGTGGACTCAATCACACTCATGCCGGTGATCGTCCCGTTGTAATTCAAGTTAAACTGCACCACCACGCGGCCGCTGCGATAGCCCTCGGCGTTCATGCTGTCGAGCAAGTCATACCAGCGCGAGGATACGGCATCAATAAAAGCCCGGTCGTACGCCCCGAAGCCGGTGGCCTTGACGTCGTAGGAGGCATTGGGCCGTTGCTGCGCACCGGCATCCAGTTTCGCCTTCTGCCCGGGCATCTGATTCCGTTGCAGCAAAGCTTCCTTGATTGTGCGCGGTCGGGATTTTTCCGGCTGCGGTTTCAACTCCGCTTTGGCAATCGTCATGGTGCCGGGTGCGAGTTTTGGTTTGGCCGTCTCCTCGGCTTCCGGTTCGGGCTTCGGCTTGGGCGGGTCCGGCATTAGCTGGTCGAACTTCTTCCGCGCGGCATCCTCGGTCTTGGCCACTTCCTTTTGCGTTCCGTCCAGCTTGGGAAGATTGGCCTCCCGATTCAATTCCGGATTGGCGGCCACCGAATTCCGGTCGGAATAAAACTTCGTTTCCTTCGGCACTTCCGTCACCGCCTGCAAGGCGTCCACGTCCACGAACATCAATGGCGGTTCGCGCGGCACCGGCGGCTGTTTGGGTTGCAAGGGCAGGGGGGAGGACAGCTTCTTCACCCAGGCGGGCAGCCGCAGGTGCTCCCACCAATGGAAATGATCCCCGAGCTTGTAAGTTCCCCAAAAGAACAAATGGAGGGCGAGGGACAAAGCCAACGCGCGGCCCAGGCTCATCAAATCGAGCCGGACCCAACGTAAACTCATCGTGTCGGTTTGGCGCCCAGTCATTCGGGGTCAGGTTGCCGCAGGGTGCGTGCCGGGGCAACTTTTCTTAATCCCGCTCCACGACCCGTTTTTGATTTGCCGGCCTCCCATGGAGCCGCGGCGATTTGGAGCCCGAGGGTGACCAGGTCTCTCCCGCGTAAACCTGCCCCTTGGGCCCTTGGTTTCATCGGGGCATTCGCCCGGTCCGAGGCTACGGATTGGCCTCCGCCACCTGCACCCGGACTTCCGCCGCGTTACAGCGGATCTCCGGCACATACATGGCGTGACCGAGCACGGGCAGGGCGTGAAAAGTGCCGGGCACCTCGGCGCGCATATCATAGCGGATTTCCCACACGCCTTCCGGCAGCTTGTCGATGAACAGCGCCACCTTGCGGTCCCGCAATTCCTGATAAACCCAGCGGGTGCGGCCGGTGTAGTCCTCCTGCGCGGCCGACCCGTTATTCGGCGGAATGACCAGCTTCTGGCCGATGCTGATCCGATCGGTCGCCAGGCGGTTGGCCTTCTGGATCGCACCAACGGAGGCGCCGTTGCGTCGCGCGATTTGCGAAAGCGTGTCCCCGCTCCGCACCGTATGAACCGTGGAGGATCCGGAAGCTTCCCCTTGACCGTGTTTGCGTTCCACTGCCCCCGCTTTCAGTTCCCGTGCATACAACGACTCGCCGCTGCGAATTTCCACCGCCTCAAACCCGGCGGGTTTCAAATCTTCGAACAGCAGATACTCGTAGTTGTTCTTCCCCTCGATGGTGAGCACCGTCTCGACGCGCTCGCCGCTCTTCACGCTGCCGCCATCGGGGAGGGGTTCGCGATCGTAAACGTACCCCTTGAGCAACGTGGGGCGGCCCACGAGCTTGAAGTATTCGCGCTTCACGAAGATTTCGTTCCCGGCTGGAGCGATAGGTTCTTCCCGGCTGAAGAACTGGGCTTCAACCGCGAAGTAAAGAGGCGTGTCGCCCGTCTGGCGTTTGATCCGGATTTCGTTCGCGTCCTTGATCAACTTTGGATCAATCGTGAACCGGCTCGGGGCGTTGAATACGTCCGCGCCGCTGACCTGCTTCTTCGCAATGGATTGACCATTCACGATCAGTTCGTACTCCAGGTTCGCCTTCAACTCGCCGCTCCCCTTCAAATAATCGTTCATCGCCAGCACGGCGATGGCGGTATCACGGGTATTGCTCCATTGCGCGCCGCGGCGGTTCTTGATTAACCAGTTCGTGACGGGTTCGATGAGCTTGTTCTGCGGATCAATCGTCAACAGTGCCCGAAGCGCAAACGCTGTTGCCTCCACGCCGCCGTCCGACCAGCGCCAGTAGATGCCGTCCTCGCCCCAGTGCGCCGTGCCCATCACGCCGGTGTTCGTGGGGGCCGCGCCGCCGATGAGCACGGAGGCATCCGGGCGTTCGTCCCGCTTGACGCCGTTTTCCAGATTGGCGACCAGGGTTCGAGCCTGATCCGTTTTTCCGAATTGGTGCGCGGCGAGGGCGAACAAAGCGCGGGTGTAGGCGTTGAACTTCTCCCGGTTGGTCCACAGGTTTTCGAACGCTTTGGACTGGAACGGCGACAGTTTGCTTTTTTGCCCGTTCTGCACTGCCAGGGCGTGCAACATCCACGCTTGCAGGTCGGGATTTTCCTCTTCCTCGACCAGGGTCTGGTCGAGGAACGCCGCGCCGCGGGGGAGCACCCCGTCCTTGAGGGGGATGCCGGCCTCTCTGGCGAGGGCGAGTCCCCAGACGACGTAGGCGGTCATCCACCGGTCGCTGTCGCCTTGCTTCCACCAGCCCCAGCCACCATCGCGGTGTTGGAAATCATAGAGGCGCTCCAACCCGGCCTTCACCATCTTGTCGAGCTCAGCCAGATCCTTTTTGCCTTTGGGATGCGTGGCCGTGGCGGTGTTGGTTTCAATCCCGCCAAACACCCGGCTCATCACGTCTTCCGGTTGCAGACCAAGGTCGCGGAGGGTCTTGGCGGTGATCGCCGCGGGGAGGAAACGGCTCATCGTCTGTTCCGTGCAACCGTAGGGGTAATCAATCAAGTAGGGCAACGCATCGAGCATCGTCACCGCCAGGCTGGGCGTCAGTTGCACGGTCAGCGTGGTGGACTCCGATTTGCGCGCCGGCAAATCGAGCTTCACCGTGATGTCGTTGCCGCGCACCTTGCCGGACTTGGATAGGAATTTCTCGATGCCGTGGTCGTACGCAAGGTAGGTCTTCTCCATCGCATCGGCATGTTTGCCGCCGCGGCCGGTGACTTTCAATTTCACCGGGCCCGGCTTGCTGACATGAGCATACCAATCCTGACGCGCTTCGCCGTTGGCGGGAATCTCCCGCGGACCGGGTTCACCTTTTACCGGCTGTCCGTTCTCCCATAAGCCCGTGACATCCACGCCAAGCGCCTCCAGGTTCAATTGGACCTTCATCGGCTGGTCCGTGTTGTTGTTGACGACTGCAGAAATGACAACGTAGTCGCCCACGACAAAGAATCTCGGCGCTTGCAAGCGGACAATGAGCGGCTGCTTTGTGCGCGTGGTCGCGTCGGCGATGCCAAACTGGTTTCCCGACGAAGCCGCCCGCGCCGTGGCTTTCCAGCCCGTAAGCGAATCGGGATACTTCACCTTCACCGTCGCCTGACCGGATTTGTCTGTGATGACGTCTGGTTGCCAGAGGATTGTGGAGCGGAAATCTGAACGCACGACCACATTGGGCGATTCGCCCGCAGCCACACCCTTCTGCTCGAGGCTGTTGACCATCAACGCGTCTGTCATAGCCATTTCCATCGGGGCCGCTGCGGCTGGCGCATTCACCGCGCGGGCGGCCGAGAGCTTGGACAAGCTTTTCGTCGGCACGGCCCCACCAATGCGGACTTGTCGCCCGGATCGCGCATCATCCAGACGGTCCCCAACAAGGTATTCGCCATCTTTCTTTCTGAAATCCGCCTCCTCGTTCCGTTCGCGGCCCAGTCGCCCTTCCTTCTCCCGCTCCTCGATCAATTCGTCCTGCTCGCCTTTCACCAGCTTGGCGTAGCTCTTCTGGTTAATGGTGCTTTGCGTCTGCACGTGCTGCCCGCGCTTCGTGCCGAAGAAAAACTGCCGCGGGTCGCCCGCGTAGTCACTCTGGATGTAGAACACCGATTCGTCCACGAGGCTGAAGGCGACTTCTGCCGCCACGGGTTTGCCCTCATGATCACGCGTGGTGACGATGAACTGCCCCTCGTTCTGCGGCTGGTATTGCGGACGATCCGGTTGCACGTCCACAGTCAGGAAATGTTTCGTCGGCGGAACGATGACCTGTTTCGTATCCATGAACATCTGCCGGTCACTCACCATCGCCGCGCTGAGGAAAACATTGGGAACGTATTTCTCGTCCACGAACAAATCCAGGAGCTTCACGGTGCCGGTCATGTGGACGAGGCGATAGTGATACAGGTCCTCGCCCTCGACGGTGAACAACACATAGCGGTCGGGGGAATTCGCAACCAGCATCACGGGCGTTTCGCCCCCGGCGCGGAACGTGTCCTTGTCGGCGATGATTTCAAGGCCGCCGTGGCGATAGCCAAGTTCCGTCGTCTGGCCGCTGGCGACCCAGAGGGTGGTTTCGGCGCGGATCGGCTGCGGCGGCCGGTTGGGAACGACGTCTTCACTCAACCACGCCACCCGATAGTAGCCATCGCGTTCCGGCGTGAACGTGATCTCCGCCACCCCGTTCGTGTCGGTTTTGACGGTGCGGGTGAGAATCTCATCATGTTCGTAGCCCCGGAACTTGAGCCGCCAGCCTTTTTGGTCCGGGCGCTCGGGCGGGGGCGGCCAGATCTTGCTGCTGGCCTGGAGCGCCTTGAGTTCATCACCCTTCACTTCGGTGCCATCGGGCTTGAGCCAGATTTCATACCAGTAATCCCGCGTGATCTTGACCATGCCTTCCGTCTGCACGGGCTGTTCATTGGCATCGAGCACTTTGAAATCCACGCGCGCCTTGTCCTGCGGGCGGTAAAGGTTGTGCTCGGCCGATGGATGGACATAGTACCGCTGCCGCGTGACGCGGACGTTGCCGCTGCCGGCAATCTCCCGTCGGCTCGCATCCGTCACCCGCACTTCGACCCGATAATCGAAGTCCTGACCCGCGTTGGCGGGCGTGTCAAACGTAAGCCTGGCCTTGCCCGTGGCGTCGGTCTTGACGGTCTCACGCTTCACGATCTGACCACCGCCGTAGTAACGGCCGTAGCGGGACTGGTTGCCGTCCATGTCCTCGTAAAACCACGCGAATTCGCGCGGCCGGTGCCACGATTGCCAGTACGGATTCTGATGGACGATCACCTCGACGCTCGCGTTCGCCACCGGCCCGCCGAAATAGTAATCCGCCTGGATCGAGACTTCGACTTTTTCACCGACGCGGAACGCCTTTCGTTTCCCGTTTTCCTCCGGCGTTTGCACGCTGACTTTGAATTCGGGCAGCTTGTATTCCTCGAGGCGGAACAACGTCGCGTTGCCGATCCCGTGCTTGCGGCCCTCATCCCAGAACTGCACGCGATACTCACCGAGCGGCATGGACTCGGTCAGCTCGACCTCGCCCCACGCGCTGCCGAAGGCGTTCAGCTTCACCTTGTCCGCCTTCACTTTCGCACCTTGCGGGTCGGTGATCTCAAGCTCGACGGTCGCATCGCTGGGCGTGGAATAGACCGAACCGTTGTAACGACGGACGATGAATTTCCAATTCACGGTTTCCTTGGGACGATACGCCGGTCGGTCGGTAAACGCGTAAATCTTCCACGCCTCCGACACGCCGCGATTCCAATGGCTGTTGCCGGGACTGAATGCCTGGCGATCCTTCGCGATGGCGCTGGCGAAGAGTTCCAGGTTGTTGTGCTGCCGGGTAGCCAGATCAAAAACGGCGATACCGTCGGTGCCAGTTTCCTTGGCCTGCTCGCGCGTTCGCCACTGCCCGTCGTGCCAGCGTTCCAAAAGCTTCACCTTGGCATTCGGGACCGGCGCACCGTCGAGCGCATTGCAGAAGTAAACCAGCGCCTGCTGGCCGGAAGTCTTCAAGACCAGCGTGGCATCGGTGACGAGGATTAATTCCCGCGCCCGCTTGTCGCCGGCTTTGGCTTCCAGCACGTAAGCGCCGGGCTTGAGCTTGGTGTCGAGACGGAGCGATTCACTGCCGGGACGGTAGTCTTCGGTAGGGACGCGTTGCTGCGCGTCCCCCTTATTAGGGCCGCCCGGCAGGTCGGCCCTACCGGATGGTTTTGGCTCAAATGTCCACGCCTTGATTTTCTCCAGCGCGGCAACATTGATGGATTCCAGCCAGTTCTCACGCTGCTCTCCGAGCCGGACGTCGCGATTGAGCTCCACCGGATAGAGGGTGAGTTCGATTTGTTTCAGGTTCCGCCAGCTCAGGCCGTATTGAATCTCCGAGTCGGGTAGGAAGATGTTGCCGACACTCACTCCCAACTGGGGCTCGGTGATATTCTTGATCTGTTGCTGGGCCGGCTCCCAATAACGTGTCTCGCCCTTGGCGAACTCCGTCACCAGCCGGCGAAACAGTTCGAGCGCTTTCGGATAATCCGGCTCCTGCCGCCAGTTCCCGTCCGCCAGCGGAATGGCGCGTCCCTGGCCGCCCATCCACTCGGCATAGTGGTATAGGGCATCGTCATACCAGTCGGTCGTCCGGCCGGGTTTAAGCGCGCCCTCGAATTCCTCGGGCACCCGGGCACGCCGCTCCCAATCCCCGCCTTGATTGCGCACCGTCATCGCGATCAGGAAATGGGCATGGGCCTGGTCGTTCGCCGACTGGGCGATCTTCAACGTGTTGTCGAGGACTTCGAGCGGCACGTAATTGCCCCAATAACCATAGTGATTTTCCCGTTGCGCTCCGGGCGGTTTGGCCATGCGCCAGACCAGGGCGAGATAACGCCCGCGGGCCAGTTCAATGTCCCGGGCGCCGGCCCACCATTCGAGGGCTGCCTGATAGTATGGCCAGGCTGCACCCCAATTCTGCTGGTTGCGGCGCGTCCAGTGGAAATCCCCGAGCGACTCCTGCACCTCCACCCACACCTGATCGCGCTCCTCCAGGCGATTCATATCCCGCACCAGCTTTTCCAGTGTCTCCCGCGCCTGGTCAAGTTTCGTGGTGTCGGCGGTCTGCGTGGCCGCCTGCGCGCGCCATTGGGTGTCTGCGAGCCGAAAGCCCACCCACCGCGCTTCGACCGCCGGCAGATTCGTGACGATGGCGCGGGCATAAACCTCACCCGCCCGGGCAAAGGACTTGTCGGTGTAAAACTTTTCCGCCTCGGCCTTGAGGGTTTCGTATTCCGGCGGCAGGGCAGCCAATGTGTTGAGAGCAACGACCAGCAGAGCGGCAAAGAAGCGCATTTTCATATTTTCCTGACCGTTGGACGGTGGCGCGCCAAAAATGCTCGCCACGAACAGGTGAAGCGAGCACTAATTTGCGGCTAAGAAACCGTGGCAGCGATTCGTTTTCGTCCCGGTAATTTCCCGGGGGGCAACGATCCTCTGCTCCCGGGCGCGCGTCGCCGGCAACCGACGGGCGACTTCCGTTGGCTGCAAAATGCGGGCTTGCTTTCGCGGAACTCCGGCCTAAACTCCAGCCTCCCCAATCCGGGGAAACCAACGGCAACCGACTAAGAAAGAATTTATGGCAGTAACTGCAAACGACCTTCGCCGCGGCCAGGCGATCAATTACAACGGCGACATCGCGGTGGTGCTCGATGTTCAGCATCGCACGCCCGGAAACCTGCGGGCCTTCGTGCAGGCCACCCTGCGCAGCATCCGCACCAGCAAATCCTCGGACGTGCGCTTCAGTTCCACCGAAAAAGTTGAGACGGTGCCGATGATGACCAAGAAGATGGAATTCAGCTACAAGGACGGAACGGATTTTGTCTTCACGGATCCGGAGAGCTTCGAAACCGTCACGCTCATTCCCGAACTCGTCGGCGAGGCGAAGAATTACCTCGTCGAGAACGGCCAGGTGACCGTGACGTTTGTGGATGACAAGGCGGTGTCAGTGGAAATCCCGCCCAGCGTCATCCTCACGGTGACCGATGCGCCCGAAGGCATTCGCGGCGATTCCGCCAACAACGTGCAGAAAGCCGTCACCATCGAGACCGGCATCACCGTCCAGGCCCCGCTCTTCATCAAGACCGGCGAGAAGATCAAGATCGATACCCGCACCGGCAAATACATGGAACGGGCTTGAATCAATCCGGAATCTGAAATTCCCAGTCCAAGTTCAAGCAGCCCGCCTTGCGCGGGCTTTTTCTTTGGGCGTTTGATGATTCGGTCTGTTGGCGTGCGCCAGTAAGAAACGACCCCGACTCCGGCACAATCATGGTTTCACCAAAGCAGGCCTTGGTCTAATTTGGCCGGCATGTATGGGCGACGAGTCATCGTGGTGGGCGGCGGGGCGGCTGGATTCTTTGCCGCCATCACTTGCGCCGAAGCGGCCCCGGACGCCGAGGTGATTTTGCTGGAGCGCTCCCCTCAGTTTCTGGCCAAAGTCCGGATCTCCGGCGGTGGCCGATGCAACGTCACCCACGCGTGTTTCGATCCGCGCGAATTCACCACGCGGTATCCCCGGGGGGAAAAGGCATTGATTGGCCCGTTCCAGAAGTTTTCGGCGTCGGACACCGTGGCCTGGTTTGGCGCCCGCGGCGTGCAACTGAAGACCGAAAGCGATGGCCGCATGTTCCCGACCACGGATTCCTCCGCGACCATTGTTGATTGTCTGCTGCGCGCCGCCCAGGCGGTCAGGGTCAAGCTGGTGGCGAATTGCGGGGTGGAACGCGTGGCGCGGTTGGCGAACGGCTTTGAACTCACTTTGGCATCCCCGCACCAAACGTTGGCCCCACGCGAAACAGTCGTTGCCTCCTCGCCTGCCGGTTCGGACAACCGCACGACGTTGTTTTGCGACCGCTTGCTGCTCGCGACTGGCGGATGCCGGGCCGCCGCCGCCGGCCAACTTGCGGTTTCCCTCGGGCACACCTTGGTCGCACCCGTTCCCTCGCTCTTTACCTTTCACATTGCCGCCCCGTGGTTGCATGAACTCGCCGGCGTGTCCCTGGCGGACGCCGAAGCGTCCGTGCCGGGTGCGGGTCTGGGTGCAAGGGGACCTTTGCTCGTGACGCACTGGGGTTTGAGCGGCCCGGCGGTGTTGCGATTGTCGGCCTGGGGCGCTAGGAAATTGCACGCGCTGGACTATCGCTTTCCTTTGCTCGTGAACTGGCTGCCCATGCTTTCAATGGATGTCATCGCGCGGGAGATTCAGTCGCGGCGCGCCACGCAGGGGGCCAAGCTGGTGGTCAATGCGCCCATCGCTCCGCTGACGGCCCGGCTCTGGGAGGCTCTGGTGTTGGCGGCGGGCATTGGGCGCGACACGCGCTGGTCGGGGCTCACCCGCGCCGCCCAACATCAACTCGGGCAGCAACTGATGCGGACCGAGCTCGCCGTGACCGGGAAAAGTTTGAACAAGGACGAGTTCGTGACCTGCGGCGGCGTGCCACTGGCCGAGGTGAATTTCAAGACCATGGAGAGTCGCATCTGTCCGGGGCTGCATTTCGCGGGTGAGTTGCTGGATATTGACGGCCTCACCGGCGGTTTCAATTTCCAAGCTGCCTGGACCACGGGCTGGATCGCTGGTCGCGCGATGGCGGCGGGCTGAGTTGATGCGGGGCTGCAACCCGGGTTGAAAGTAGCGGCGGGCATCCTGCCTGCCGTAGAGGGCGGCATCTTGCCGCCCGGAACAACTATCCCCAGGACGGCAGTGCTCGCATTTTGCGAGGATTGTCTGCGATGCGGTGTCTTTTCCCCCAGGCCGGAAGTCACGGTTTTACGGTGGCCACTGCCAGGCTCCCACGCATGTCCACTTCGGAGTTTGAGTCAAGCCAGCCGACGAGCGACGACTGCCACCGTCGCCTGGTTCTTGGCAATCATGTTCGCCGGCAGGATGCCGCGCCAGTTGACGCCGGGATAGATCAGAGCCCGCCGGCCGATGATGCTGCCAGGATTGAGCACCGCATTGGAGCCGATTTCCGCGCCGTCCCCCAGCAGCGCGCCGAACTTGCGGAGGCCGGTATCGAAAGGCTGGCCATCCATCTCCACCGTCACGTTGCCGGCGAAGGATTTGGCGTTGGACAAAATCACCCCCGCGCCGAGATGCGCTTTGTGGCCGAGGATGGAATCGCCGACGTAATTGAAATGCGGCACCTGGCAGTTGTTGAAAAGCAATGCGTTTTTCAGCTCGCAGGAATTTCCCACCACGCAGTTGTCCCCGACGATGACATGCTCGCGAAAATAGGCATTGTGGCGAATCTGGCAGTTGCGCCCGATGATTGCCGGACCTTTGATCATGACGCCATCTTCGACGACCGTGCCTTCGCCGATAAACACCTGCTCGCCGATAAATGCAACCCCTTCGCATTTGTTGTGCAAGGACGGCCGGGCGTGGGCCGCGACGTAGGCCTTGATCTTCTTGAGCGCGTCCCAGGCGTAGGTGCAGCCATCAAACAGGACGGCGTGGCCGGTTTGCGAAAGGTCAAACAGGTCAGCAGGTTTGAACATGGGGGCAGTCTAGTTTTCCGCGCCGCCGCTTCAAGTCTCAAGCGCCGGCAAAGCTCCCGGGTCGCAACCCATCCATTCGGTGGAAACGGAATCGGGATTGAACCACCGCCGCCCTTCCATATCCTGACCGCAAACCATGGGAAGAGCATTGAAACCAAACCGGGGCGAACGGCGGCGGCTGTTCCGCCTGCGGCCCGCCGTGGTAATCGCCTGGCTCAGCTGGGTTTGCATTCTGCCCGCGGTCGCCGATGACTGGCCGCGTTTCCTGGGGCCGCGCGGTGACTGCACCTCCGCCGAAACCAATCTACTTGCGCGTTGGGACACCAACGGGCCGCCCATCATCTGGGAGAAATCCATTGGCACTGGATACAGCGCGCCATCGGTTCGCGGCGAGTTGATGGTTTTGCATCATCGGCTGGGCAACGAGGAAATCGTCGAAGCCATGAGCCCGCACTCCGGCAAAACGAAATGGGAATACAAATACCCCAGCCGCTTCGTCGATCCTTTCGGCTACAACAACGGTCCGCGCTGCTCGCCGGTGCTCACCTCCAACCGCTGTTACACGTTTGGCGCCGAGGGGAAACTGCTTTGCCTCGATCTGGCGGATGGGAGTGTTGTCTGGCAGCGCGACACGGCGAAGGACTGGAGCGTACCCGAGGCTTTCTTCGGTGTCGGCAGCACGCCACTGCTCGAGGGTGACCGGCTGATCGTGATGGTCGGCGGCCAGCCGGATGCCGGGGTCGTGGCGCTGGAGCCGGCAACCGGCAAAACGATTTGGGAAAGCGTGGGGCGAAAGACCTGGCAGGGCGTTACTCCCATCGGGGGCCGCACGACGAAGCCCTACGAATGGACCGGGTCCGAAATGCTCGCGAGCTACGCCACCCCGATTGCGGCGACAATCCACGGACAGCGCCATTTGTTTTGCCTCATGCGCCAGGGGCTCGTGGCCCTCAATCCGACGAACGGGGCGGTGCGCTTTCATCGCTGGTTTCAAGCGCCAGTCCACGAATCGGTGAATGCCATGTCGCCTGTGGTTCAGGATGACCTCGTGTTCTTTTCCGCTGCCTATTATCGCGTCGGGGCGGTGGCTTTACGGGTGTCGCCGGACGGGCAATCGTATGCGGAAACCTGGCGCAGCCCGCCCAGTGCGTTTGAACGTGACCCGGCGACGGGCGAATATCATGCCCCGGTCCTGGAGATCCACTGGACCACGCCCGTCCTGCTCGACGGCTTTCTCTATGCGTTCAGCGGACGCAACGAGCCGGACGCATCCTTCCGCTGCGTGGAACTCAAGACGGGGAAACTGCGCTGGAGTCGCGACGAAAGCTGGCGCGCGCACAGTACCCGGCAACCCCGGGTGTTTGGACGTGGCTCGGCGATTCTCGCTGATGGCAAACTCATTGTGCTGGGCGAGGGTGGCCGGCTGGGATTATTCCGTCCCACTCCGGAGCGGCCGGAAGAAATCTGTGCCTGGCAGGTGCCGTCGCTACGCTACCCTTGCTGGGCCGGACCGGTGTTGGCGAACCGCAAGCTTTATCTCCGCAGTGAGGATAAACTGGTGTGTCTGGATTGGGCAAATCGGGCGAAGGATTGAGGGCAGGTATTTAGGCGGGCGGACAGTTTCTAGTTGGCCAATTAACCGACCCCAAGAAAATCCGAACCTCGCCACGAGGCGCGAACAGCATTTCTACGGGTGGCAACGGACCAATCGGGCCAACAGCGGCGGCGGCGCTTACGATAGGCGGTCTCCTATCGCCAGAATCAAACTGCAATCGGCGCTTTGATGGCGGCATGGGGTTCGTAGCCGGCCAGTTCAATGTCTTCAAACGTGAAGTCGCGAATACTCTTTACCGCCGGGTTTAGTTTCAGGGTGGGCAGCGGACGCGGCGCGCGCGTGAGTTGCAATTTCGCCTGTTCGAAATGGTTGGCGTAGAGATGCAGATCGCCGAACGTGTGGACGAAATCTCCGGGTTTCAAATCACAAACCTGCGCGACCATCAACGTGAGCAGCGCGTAGCTGGCGATATTGAACGGCACCCCGAGAAAAATATCCGCGCTGCGCTGGTAGAGTTGGCAGCTCAATTCGCCCTCGCTCACATAAAACTGGAACAGTGTGTGGCACGGGGGCAGA
>CAZIJO010000154.1:0-14593 GCA_964539515.1 uncultured Bifidobacterium sp.
ATCGCCCCGCTCATCATCCGCGACCCGATCACACTCCAACCGGATGATCATGTTTAAACCTCCATCGGCCGAACGATGTTCAGCCGTACAAACCATTTCCTTAGCAGCTAAGCTGCCATGAAGCACTTCAAAAAAAATAATGAGCAATATAAACCTAGGTTACAACGATTGGGCTTGGAGTTTCTATCATTTAGGTAGCACCAAGCCGAAAGGCCTGCTGGAACGCAAATTCGCGATTTCCAACTCGAGCCTAATCGTTGCGAACATCGGTGCCCCGTGTTTGGACAACCCCGTCTCAAAGGAAGATGGAAGAAGTAGGAGCCAGAAGACCTACTGACAAGATCGCACGCTCCAAAGTGCTTTGCGGTCAGCTTTAGTTGACCTCAGACCAGGAAGTGATGAGGAACCTGCCGTTGCCACCCATGCGGCCAAGGGCTTCGTCGTAATGGAAATTGAAATGTCCGTTCATCCGGACGGAATCAACCATGAGCGCTCCCGTGAAATCCTGCCGACTGTTTCCGCCACCATTCATCGTGAGCGCGGCATTGGGTGCGACGAGCACCCCGCTGAACTCGCCATTGCCGTTCAGCGTGAAGGACGTCACTGATGGCGCACAATAGACAATAAAATTCCCCGCAAAACCGTTGGCATTCAGAACGCCATTGCCTCCGATGGTGACGTCGGTGCCGCCGGAATAGATGGTGATAGACCCGCCCGCGGCGATGGTGATGCCGTCGCCGTTAGCCATGTTGAGTCCATTGGGAAGCACAAGCCGACCTTTCCCTGTCACAATGGTGCTGCCCGAAAGCGACGTGGCATAATAGTCACCATTCCCAATGACATGGTCATAGTGATTCGTGGTGTAAGTCGGGGTCGTCATGTAGACGGAATACGAATAGGTATATGCCGAATACGAATAGGTTCTTGTGGGATACGTGTAGCTGGCGATGCCGGTGATCAAGTTGTAAATGTAGAAGGTGCCGCGGCTGGCTTTTGGTCCGCTGGTAACGACGTTCGTGGTCACGCCGCCGAGGAAGGTGCCGGCCGCTGGGTACGTCGTAGTACTCGTACTGGTTGTTGCGTAGTTTGTGCTAGTCCCTGCCGGCACCGGGTTGGGGAGACTGGCCACCGTGACATTTGCAGTGTTCGTTGTCACCGCCGAAGGTGGTGGGTTGGGATAAAAGCTCGTGGTGACGGTTGTGGCGTTACTCGTAATGGCGGACATAACGCCCGACACGGGCGCGCTGGGGTAAGTCGCAGTCGTGTAACTGGTACTATTGGTGATCATGCCAACCACCGTAACGACATCACCCGGCGGCGGCGGTGGCGCCGTGTTGTCGTAAGGTGCCGTTGTGTCCGGGAAGGTGAAGTTGGCCGTATTCAGCACATACCCGGGTTGGAAACCAGTGTTGCCGGCTGTTTGCCAAGCATGCGTACCGACTGCGCCCTGACTGCCAACCGTAGCGGTGCCGCCAGGCCCGGTAAAGACCCGGCCGTAAATGTTGGCATTTTGAACAGAGACGGTGCTAATGATGCCGTCATTCGAGGCGATGTCGCCATTGTCCCCGGCTTTCGCCGGGTCCCATCGACCGTTGGTGCTTTTGCTGGGGTCGGCGGAATCAAAACTATCGGAGGTGACCCCGTTGCCCTTCAAGTCGATGCCATGTTTGGCGACCATGGAGGCGAGGAAAAGGCTTCCTTTGGAGGTGGTAACCCGCACCGCCCGGTTGACAGTTGGCGCGGATTGGACTGTCCCGTTGGGTTGAGTTATCCCAGCAACGGCGAACATCGCCGAAGGGGCGTTCTGCGCATAACTGGGAGGAGTGACGAACGCCCGTGAAGTAATCACCGGTGAGTTTGGATTGCTGTTGTCAATGTTGGCTGTGTATGTTCCGTTGATCAGCGCGCGGGTCCTGCTGTATTGGCTTCCACTCGCAGTCCAACCGGCGGTGTTGAGATTCGCATGGTTCTCATTAAGGTGTTGGAGCGCTTCCTCCACACCGGCTTCCGAAACCCCCAACGCCAGGTTCCACGCCTGCGATCGCGCGCTGAGCAGGGATTGTTGATTCACATAAGCCAGATAACCAGCCACGCTAACGGTGAGCAGGGAAATCATGAACATGGATACCATGAGCGCGCTACCCGTGTCCTTAAGAATCAATTTTTGAATTCTCATTCTTTGCGAAGGTTAATCAATGTTGCTTACGAATGACCACGCGGGCGGTCTGGATGTTCTCGCTGACGCTATTTCCAGCCGGCATTAGGCGGGACGCCTTCCAGGTTAAGCTGACGCATTTCACGGTCTGGGAGTAGTTATTCGTGGCCGCGGGATAAATATCATAAGTGCCACTGACTGGATTGCGCTGGTAGAGATTAAAGGCCAGCAAATTGCAATCGGACAGCAAGACCTTCGTATTACCACCTGCGATGCGCAACAATTTGCCGCTGTGTGAATTAAAACTATAGACCACGTTTTCGCCTTCTTGATTTATGATCGTGAGGCTGCTTCCGGAAGCAGCAGTGACGGCTTGGGCGGCGCGGATCTCCTTGCTCAAGGTATCCATGGCAGCGCGGTTGATCTTGTCAAGTTCAGCGTAATTCACCAGCGCGGCAAAGCTGGTAGTGCTGAAAAGGTAAACCGAACCAAGCGCCAGGCCGGCAAGGCTGAACAACCCGGTGGCGACCATTATTTCCACCAGGGTGTAGCCGAGGAGCGTTCTTGCGCGGCGCTTAGTAAACATAATTCTGGATTCCATCCTTTGCGATGAAGGTGGTTAGGCTGCGGGTCCGCCATACGTTATCGGTGGCCCACCAGATCGTGAGGTCCAGCCTCCGCATCTTGGCCGCATAATTGAGGCTGCTATCCGGGAAACTGCCAATGGTCACTCTGCCATAATATCTCGTTCCGATGTAATTGGTCGCGGTCGCATCACCGTCATAGGTCGCAGTGAAATACGTGGGGATGAATCCACTCGTATTGACCTGATCCCAACTATAGAGCCGTAGTGTTTCCGCTTTCTCCATCATGATTTGGGTGGCCCGCTGGTTTTCTCGGACGTGCTTGATAACTTTGAATCCGTATCCAAAGCATGACATCAATCCCGCCGAGCCAATTGCGATGATAAGAATCGCAAAAACGACTTCGGAAATCGTGAATGCGGCCGTGGAACGAAACGCACGGCAAAACTCAGATCGAGTTGTGCCCCCGCTGCCCGACCTACCTACCTCCTTTTTCGAATAATGCATCCTCATTACAACAACACTTGTGAAGTGCCAACCCTAAGCACTCCATGTGCCGGACCGTTTGCTCCTTTCGCCCCAGTTCAAACGTCATCGGAACCGTCCCATCTATGGACGCTCGTGACTCATGAGCGGTTTGCTGGCTTGGACAATTGAGTACGCCTGACTTTTCAAAACACGAGGGCGTAGTGTTCCAGCCCGGCGGTTTATCGGCTAAGGACACAACCTGGTTTCGGAGTTCAAAAATACCGCCAGCAGGCAGTTTAGCCGTAGAGCACTTGAAGGCCATGCCGTTGCCCCGGTTTGATGGGCACCTTGGGGGCAAGGCGCCATAAAGAAATCGCGCACGACAAAAAAGCAGGCTCAAGACCGAATCGGTTCCTACAGCCGCGCGAAAGCAACTTTGTCGGCGTCGGACGTGACGCTGATCAAACGCTACAAACAAAACTCCCGCAGAAAACGCCGTCGAACGATGGATCAAAACCGGCCAAGCCGGCAACCAGATCGTGTCGTACTGGGCACAACTACCCCAGCAGGTTCTGGTGGAAGTCCAATCGGGCCGGTATCAAGTAGGTTCGCTCTGACGCAATGGGGAGGGCCTCACGCCACACTCATTAACAGCACCCAAAAACCGCTGCGCACCCTTAACAAGTGCGCGTTTCGCCCAGGCAATAATCCTCGAGCGGAGTTCCTATTCAACGCTTACGGAGAAATATCCTGCTGGCAGCCAGCAATCCAGCTAGGGCTGTTAGCGTAATCGTGTTTGGTTCCGGCGCTTGCGTGATGATGGGGTTATTGGCGGTCCCCCCGAAGCCAATATTGACATTGAAGTTTTGGTATCCGCCGATGTTCCCGCCCAAAGTATAGGTGCCATCGGAGTTTCCCCAAAGATTGAGTTCGTTCCCATTGGCTTGGATAAACAACAAACCATAGACGTCCAGGAGGGAACTCACCAAGGGGTACTGGGGATTCTGACCGGTGGGATACACAGCATTGTTATAGATATACCCGCCACTGGGTGAGTAAAGATAACCGGGATAGGGTGTGGTGCCACCGGCGGTATACAAGTTCCAGGTGCCGCTCGCGCCACCGGATGTGACCTGCAGGTAGCCGCTATACGCAAAAAACCTGTTGTTGCCGCCTGGTTGAACATCAACTTGTCCGGTGCCAACATTGCCATTTCCGTCGTCGAAAGTTATGTCATAAAGTGCGGCACCAACCCGGGTGGTGCTAACGCACAACGCCAGCAATGCAAACAGTGCCAGAATGTAATTGTTAGGTGCTTTCACAAACATCCATCATTCATCAGTCTCCTCTCGACGAGGAACAAGCTTCAATAGCAAATACTACGCCTGCTTTTATAGTACTGTGGATTAACGGCAGGAGGTCGGATTTTCGGGGAACGCCAAAGGCCAAAGGATAATCGACGGGAGTGAACCCACAGTTTCGTGATCCGATGAGAAGTTTCGACCGAAATATCGATTCTGGCACAAAAGCCGTTCTCTGTTCATCCACAGATCCGACTAATTTTGGAATTGAAAAGCGACTCCTGCGACCCGGTCTTGAGCTTGCGTGCACAGGGCGAATGAACTAGTCACATGCTCCCGGGTGAAGAACGGTTGGGGCAATTACCCTCAACGGGGGAAGTCGCGATGCGCAGGTTGATGGTCGAGCGCTTTGCCCCAACCGACGCGGGCAGGTGGAGATGGATTATTACCCACTCCCAATCAGTATTTTGTGATTCGATGACTCGCAAAGTCCAAACAACTCTGGGGTTGTGGGCCGTACTTGGCCTTGGGGTCCTGGGCAGCGCCTACACCAGTTGCCAATGGTACATGGCCGCCCGCCAGGTGCGACTGGTGAAAGAGGCCAGGGAGTATCTCGCCAAACCTGACACGCACAAGGCCATGCTCTGCCTCCGACTCGCCTTGCGCCACAACAACCGCGACACGGAAGCCTGTCGACTGATGGCTGAATTGGCGGAAATGGAGCGATCCCCTGCGGCACTACTCTGGCGCAGCCGCCTGGTAGAGCTGAACCCAGGCTCGACCGACGACCGGCTGGCCCTGGCACGGTCCGCCATGATCGCCTGCGATTACCACACCGCCACCAATGCCTTGGATGGTGTGGCTGCCACGGGCAAGGCCACGGCCGCCTTCCATAGCCTGGCGGGTGCGGTGGCCGGCACGATGAGCCAGCCGGCTTTGGCGGAAGCCCATTTTCTTGAAGCGGCGCGGCTAGAACCGCACAACGCCTTTCTGCAAATGAATCTGGCAATGGTCCGCCTGCACGGAACGAATACCCCGTTGCATGCGGAGGCTCGGCGCTCGCTTCAACAGATTGCCGCCAATCCAACCAACTCCAATCTGCGTTGCCAAGCCCTGCGGGAGCTGATCTCTGAATCGCTGCGCGCCAAAAACTGGGAAGCCGCCCTCGCATCGTCCCGACAGTTGCTGCAGGAAACCAATGCAGTTTTTAGTGACCGTCTCCGGCAACTTGATGCCCTGCGCGAATCGAAAAGCACCGAATTCAAACAGGCACTGGCGGACCTGGAGCTGGAGGCCAGCACCGAACCGGGGAAAATTGCCGAATTGGCCAATTGGCAAATGATGAATACGACCCTGCCGGAGACTTTGGCGTGGTTGCGCGCACTCCCGGCGAGCACGCAAACCAACCTTGCGATCGTGATGATCACCGCTGAGGTTTACACTGCTCTTCACGACTGGCCTGGCTTGCAAGCGGACGTCGAAAGCCAGAGCTGGGGTGAGTTGCAGTTCCTCCAGCATGCTTACATTGCCCGCGCATTGCGCGGGCAGGAATTTCCGGGCGCCGCCACGGGCGGCTGGAAACTGGCAGTGGAAGCCGCCAATGACAACCTGGCGAGCCTGGGCATGCTCCTGAAATTGACAACGACGTGGCAATGGCAGAGCGAAGAAGAGGATATTCTTTGGCGCATAGTCAACCGCTATCCCGCTGAGCGCTGGGCCTTCGCAGCTCTCAGCCGGACTCTGCATGCTGGCGGACAAACGCGAGCCCTGATGATGTTGTACCGGCAGGAGCTAAAACGGTCACCGGAAAACCTTGGGGCGAAGAACAACCTCGCCATGACAGCCTTCCTTCAGCAGGCGATTGAGCTCAAGCCGCATGACCTGGCGCGCGAGGTGTACGAAAAGGCGCCTACGAATTCTGCCTTTGTCTCCACGTACGCCTTTTCCCTGCACCTGCAGAATAAAGATGCTGAAGCCCTAAAAATATTTCAAACCCTGGAGGAGGAACAACTGGAAGACCCAAGAATCGCCGGTTATTACGGACTGGTTCTCAATGCCACTGGCGACAAGGCGACGGCCCGAGGTTACCTTGACTCAGCGTTCAAGCGTCCGATGTTGCCCGAGGAGCAGGAATTGTTCAAACGCGCCGCAGCGGGGATTTAACAGCAGCGCTGAATCACCACCAGTCCTCATACTCAGTCGCCCAATTTTCGAGTGACCCCCCGTAGCGTTTCCGCGCCTTTGCGCCTAAGCGCCTGCTGCAACCGATGGCGAATAAGGGCACTTTGGATCATTCGCAGCACTGGGAAAAACGCACGAAAGTCATGCCAACCGGAAACCCGATCCGTCCAACGAAGCCGGATGCACTGCTCCACAAGAGCCAGAGTTGATAAGTTCACCGTCACCCGCCAAATGCATCTGCCGAAAAAAAGGGTTGGCAAGGCCTTTGGCGTTTGAGGAAAATGAAATTGATGGACGATATCGTGCTCACGAGCCACCCAACTGTGTAACCTACTGCTATGGAGCCCGACAAACTTGTAGACACCTCGTTCACAAAGGGGCAGTCCGGAGAGCAGGCTGCTGCGCGGTCATTGACTTCCGCGGATGAAATCCAATCGGGCTGGCATGAACTCAAGCTCCGGGTGGCACAACTCGAAGCTGAGCGCGCTGCGCTCGAGCAAGATTGCAAAGCGCTCCGTGCCCTGATTGAGCGCGTCATCGAGCATCGCCAAAAATCCCACGGCGAACTCGTGCTCCTACTGTCCGGCCTCGTGAGCAAACTGCCGATCAATGACGTTGGGCTCATCGTTTCCAAACTGGTCGAGCATAACACTCATGTGAATGAAGTCTGTGCCGCGCTCGCCCGGGGCAAAGCCGACGCGCCCCTGCCCCAGCCGTCGGTCTTGATCGCGCTGGACCAGGTCAAGCGTGACCTCGCAGCGGCCGTGAAGCCCGCCGTCGAAGAGTTGATTCAGCTGGATCCATCGCTGGAAAAGGCCCTCCTCGCTTCGCTCATAGCGCAGCCCGAGCAATTCTTCCTGCCCGCCATGGTCCGCGCCAATCGCTGTTTCATCAAAGGCCAGCTACCGCGGGAGCGCGTTCTCCGCGAGTTCGGCGAGGCCGCACTCATTTTCTTTAACGACCTGACGACCGATCCCAAGCTGAATCCGCGCCCAAAGCCGGATGAAATAGTACTCGCGTTCAAAAGCGATTTTGAATCGCTATTCCAGCAAAATCCGACGCTGCTGCCGGAAAGCCGGGAGGCATTATTTGCCTTGTATCAGCGGATTCAACGCACCAAATCTCCCAATGATCAGCAGGGACGCGCCCAAAAGAACGTGTTCCTCCGGCTGTCCTTCATTCTTGAATTGCTGCATTACTACGAAAACCAGAGCACCGAGTCACCGGAAGGCGTATTCGCCCAGCGTCTCCCCGTGCTGATTGAGCAACTGGCGGTCACGAGCAGCACCGAACTCTTCGACGAAAAACTGCTGGTACAGGCCGAAAGCCTGCTCGCTTACATCCTCGCCTTGGACTACCGATTGATGGTCGTAAACAACATCGGCAAGGCTGGCGGCTTGGGCAAGACGCTGCGGTATGTCCTGCGCCTCCGAGCCGAGAAATCGCCCGAGCAAAACCCGCTCATCCTCAGCGAGGTTATTCCCGACTTCGTCAAGCACCTCATTCCACCGCCACCCCAGAAACCGCCGCCGCCCGCCGCCCTGACGGCCATACTGCGCCTCATCCAGCCTGAAGCGCAGCGCCTCGTCGCGCGCGGCATCATGGCTTCCGATCGGATGCGCCGCGAGGAAGCCGAAGCGTTGGGCCGAACGTTGGGCCAGGAATTGAAATTGACCAAGCTGGAGGGCGAAGTGAAGGTTGCCGCCACCCTCGCGCCCGAAGTTGAGCGACAACTCGCCTGGGACAAGGTTAAGGACCTCATTGAACGACGCGCGGATCCCGCCGTCATCGCCAGTGCCATCCGCGACCGCCTGCACGCGCACTACGACGCGGACGAGGTCAAGCAAAGCTGGGTTATTCTCCTGGAGGCGGACGTCATCTCATTGATCCGCATATTCTGCCAGCTGCCTTATCTGGCGGATGGGAGCTCCGATCCCATTGCCCGAGCGGTGATGGAAACCTATGTGACCCGCCTCACCCACCAGAAGTACGCTGCCACCTATGGCAAAGTCATCAATAGTTTGAGAAACATGTTCAAGGCCAAGCCGGACAGTCCCACGCTGTTGAATTTTGTTTCGCTGGTAAAATGGGTGGACGCAGAGGCCGCCCACAAACTGTGTGCGGATATCGGGCTCCCCGCCACCGCTTGACCGCCGAATCGAGGCGGCGTTCCCTTCGGCTCAACCCGGTGGCGCGCCGGCTCCCTGGCGCCGAATTTGATTTCAACTGACGGCCACGAGTGAGACGCGCTCGTTCTGGTCATTGCGCGTAATTCCCATTGCCTGAGGGTCCAAGGTCAAGTGGCCGTCCACGAGGAACGCGTAGCGGTGGTGGCCATGTTTAAGGTCGACACGAATCGTCCAAGCGCGGTCCGGTAATTGGGTCATCGGATTCGCCGACGGCTTCCAGTGGTTAAAGTCCCCGACCAGACTGACCGCTTGGGCCTGGGGCGCGTGGCAGATGAAGTTTACGGCCCGGGTACTGTGGTGGGCGCCATAACGATTGAGATTCATAAAAGAGCGGTGGACGATTAGCCCAGAAGATTTTGCAGAATTACCAGCGCGGTTCGGCGAACCTGCTCGGACTGTAATTCCAGGCGACGGTAATCCTCCGTCCAGCCCGCCTTGGGTTGGTGATGCTGGCGCCAGACCGATTTAAGAACGCGCTCGGTGCGCTCCACCTGCTGCATGGCGGAAGTCAGGGATTCACGCCCTTCCGGCAGGTCGGAAATGTTCCCCACCAGAAAGCGGCTGATGCGATTCTTATCAAACACCGCCTGCAGCAGCATCACCACTGTCTGCTCGTAGGCATACCAGCGATGCCGCAATACCTCGCGTAGAAAACTGTGACGGACGGCAAAGAATTCGGACCGCGGGCGTTCGGTGTATTCGCGAATGGCGCGAGCCTCCTCCGGAAACCAGTTATAAAGCAGGGCAAATGTCCCGTAGGTATCGATCAGCTGCTTGGCGTTGTTGTGATCGGTCGCAATCTCGCCGATGCAGAGATCTTGCTGCAGTTCCACGCAGATCTCCGGGAGATCGTGCAGCCGGCTGAGCACTTCCCGGCCCACGGGCGTGCTGTAATTAAAGTCGCCGGGAATCAGCCAATAGACATCCTCCGGCCCGCCCTGCTGAAAAGCCTGTCCCAATCCGGAGTACCACATCTGACAGGTGTCCACGCACCATGCGTCCAGAATCTCCGAGTGGCGGGCGACGGTTTTTTTTCGGAAATCGATATAGGTTGCATTGGTTTCGTTCGCGTAATGCGTCTTGCGGTCGATCACAGTGATCGGTCGGGCATAGACCTGTTTTTCCGCGTCCAGCCGGGCAATCAACTCGTAAAGATGTTCCAAATCGCTGGCAACCTCGGGTTGGCGGTAGGGATAAATCACCACGGGATGAATCTTGCCCCCCGCGCCGGTTTTTCTCCCGGACGACTTTGGCTGGCTTCCGGACTTGCTCACAGTGGAAGATTTCATGGGTCGATCATCCAACAAAGTCCACCCGAGTGCCAAGTGTTATTATTCGCGTGTTATTCTTCGCAGCCCCCGCCAAGGGCTAAGCGGGGCCGGCGGACGAGCCTGGGGATTGCAGGACATGCTCGCTACGGATTCCTTACTCCACCCGGCCGAGGCTCCAAGGTGTGCGGCGGATCTCAAAAGTGGCGAGCACCACCTGCGCCTGCGTCGGATCATTCAGGCAGAGCGCGCCTTCGCGTATTCTTGGCACCGGCTCGCCTTCGAAGCGCAACGGGAATTGTCCCGTCAACCAATTGGCATACGCCGGGAAATCCGAACACCCCGCCCCTTGCACCTGCTTGCGGCTCAGGAGCCGCAGACAACCATGACTCCCAGGCGCAACATATTTCATCAACTCCACCGTCAACCGGCCCATCGTGTAGCGCGGGTTGATCTCCACGATCGGTTTTAGGCGGAATTCGCCTGAGTCGGCACGATAAACGAAGGCGTCCACACCCACCGGACCGAGGAAACCCACCTGCCGCAATTCGACTTCGAGCAGCGCAAAGATTCCGTTGTAAAGCGTGTGCAGGCGGGTGGTGATGTCCGGCGGCCCCGGGAAAAGATCGACCACGCTCGCCGGCACCCGCCGCTCGTATTTGGGCGAGGCCCAGTTGCCTTGAAACTGGCCCTTGCCGTCCGTGAGGAGACCGGTGTAGCCGCAAAGCTTCAGGCCATCCGCGGTCATTTCCAATTGCACAGAAAAATCCTGCACCCGATCGAGCCACGGTTCGACGACAACCTGGCGCCCGCCCGCGACGGCCCTTGCGATCCAGCGCCGTTGCGATTCCAGTGGCTCCGGTTCGAACAACCGGATCGCGTTGCCACCCGCGACTCCCAGCGCCTGTTTGATCACCACCGCGTGATGCCCACGCTGCCGAATGGCGGCGACAACTTCGAGCGCATCATCGAGCGTGTCCGCCGCCACTCCGATTTCATTATCGGGACAAAGCCAAGCCTCCGCGGCCGCCGAGCGGACGAGGCGTTTACTGGCTATTTGGTCAACCAGGGCATCCTCGTCTTCGCGACTACGAACAAGGAATCGACGCAGGAAGGCCGCGCTCCATGCTTTCGAGTAAAGTTGAGCGATCCCGGAATTGAAGCTCCCGCCGGCCGTGCGTTGCTCACCGCTCAAACGGGTGAAGAAGGGCTGGAACAGGTCCACGCTGTCCGGTCCCCAGGCCCAGGGACGCAAGGCGCCGAGCTTTCGCTCCGCTAGCGGCGCAACCGCTTCCGCAAACTCTGGAAGCGCAAACCCGGCTTCCTTCAAGCCGCTGAGAAAATGCACGGCCGGTTTGCGCTCGACCAAAACGATGTCGTCCTGGCGACAGAGAAATTGCGGAAGATTCGCCAGGTCGCGGACCAGTTGCGCCTGATGCTTGGTGGGAAAGAATCCCTTTCCAGCGGCAATGCGCGCTTCGGCCAGTGGATTAAAAACAAACACCGTCGGCGTACGCCCTTTCGATTGGGAGAAAACGTTCAGATTCTCGATAAAATCCAAGGGCAACCCCGCCGCGCGCCGTCCTTCGACGTTCAGGGCGAGGCCCTTGGCGCGGGCGGGAGACAAGGGGAATTTCAACTGCCGGCAAAAGGCCTCCCAGTCGCTTTCCGTGGGGTTCTTCCAACGCCGAAACCACTTCAAGCCGTAGGCCACATGACCGATCTCATCGCGGTAGATCTTTTGCAACAGCCCCGCGGAATCCGCGTCGCCGACTTTGTCGAAGCACACAGCAAAATGGCGGGCGAAGTCCAGGTTCGCCTGCTCGAAGGTCAGGCTCAGGCCGGCGACATAATCCATCGGACTTTCCATGCCGGCCACCGCCCGCCAGAAATAGCCGCTCACCGGCAGCGAGCCGAACTCGATGCCGCAAGCCTTCATCCGCTCCCGGTAGAGGCGCGTGTGCTCCTGTTCATCCTTGAGGGTTTCCAGCACACCTTTGCGGAACGCGGCGGGCGCGTCCGGAAATTTCAACAGCACGAGCGCCATTAGTTCCGTGGCCAGCAGTTCGTGGTTGGCGAAAAAATGCAGCAGGCGGCCGCGTTCATGATTCTGCTCCAAATGGCGGGTGCCGGGAAATTCCCCACGTCCCGTGCCGGTGGCTTTGAAGATCAACTCTTTGGGCCGGCCGGGCGTGTTGGGCGTGGCGATGGCCGGGCCGGGTTGCTCGTCCGTGATGTCACCTGGTGGCTGGAGCTTTTCCTCCAGCGACCTGGCAAACAAGACGCGCTCGGCAAATTCCCGCAGTTCCATCGGTGAAAGGATAGCAACAATTACGCGATGCGGCCAGAAAGGTTCAAGCGGCGCAGTAAGGCTAAAGGTTCTTATTCTTAATCAGAATCATCGCCTTAATCCTCCAATTCGGGCAGCTTAAGATTACGCGTCAGATTATGATAGAGACCGAACGGAACTTCGCTTGTCATCCGTGGAGGCACGCGCAACACTTTGGCCATGCAAACAACGCTCGTGATGACGGTCATCGGCCCGGACCGCACTGGACTCGTGGAATCGGTGGCCAAAGTGGTGGCCGAACACGGCGGCAACTGGCTGGAAAGCCGCATGTGCCGGCTCGGCGGGGAATTCGCGGGCATCGTCCGCGTCACCGTGCCGCAGGCGCAACAGCCGGCTTTGGAAGCGGCACTGGGAAGACTCGCAGGCCTTACGCTTGTGGTCCGCGGTGGGGAACCGGCGCCGAGCGCTTCGCCGGCGCCTTTGGTGGCACTGGACGTCTTCGGGCAAGACCGGCCAGGCATTGTGCGTGAAATGACCCGGGCGCTCAGCGCACAAGGAATCAACGTCGAAGAACTCGCGACGGAATGTGTCAGTGCACCGATGTCCGGCGAGACGTTGTTCCAAGCGAAGGCCAAGATTCTGGTTCCTGCCAATGTGGCACTCGACAAACTTCAACAGTCGCTCGAGAGCAGCCTGGACGGTCTGACCGTGGAATTGGAGCGCATCCTATAGCAAGTGACGGCCATGGGAATTCTTGGATTCGTCTTCGCCTTATCGCAGGTAATCGGTCTGGTATCGCTTGGCGTGGCGCGTTTCATCCGCTTTGCGAGTCTGGATGTCTTCCACACGATCACAACGCACTACAATATTGCACTTTCTGCCAGGGGGAACATAGCTGGCTGCTGACGCGAGCGGAGAAGATATCCATGAGTCCCCTACGGGCATGAACCGCTTACTCCAATTCGGCATGCCCGGCGTCTTTCCGCCTTCAGTTGGATTTGGCGCGTCGACAACGCGCGTCCAGAAAATGCGGTAAGTATCCTGAAGGATGCTGGATAAATGAAAACGGCGACCCGTCACCGGATCGCCGTTCCTGAATTCTGTAATTAAGCTCAGATGCCCTTTTTGAGCATCAGCTTGATGAGGTCGCCGACGCGGCAGCTGTAACCCCATTCGTTGTCATACCAGCTCACGAGTTTGAAAAACTTGTTGTTCAGCTCAATGCCGGAGCCGGCGTCGAAAATGGAGGACAGTTCGCAATGGATGAAGTCCGAGCTGACGACTTCGTCGCTCGTCCAGCCGAGGATGCCCTTGAGGTAGGTCTCGCTGGCTTTCTTCATCGCGGCGCTGATCTCAGCATAGCTGGTTTCCTTGACGGTTTTCACCGTAAGATCCACCACCGAGACGGTCGGCGTGGGAACGCGGAACGCCATGCCGGTGAGCTTGCCTTTTACTTCCGGCAAAACGAGCCCGACGGCCTTTGCGGCGCCGGTGGTGGACGGAATCAGGTTCTGCGCAGCGGTGCGGCCGCCTTTCCAGTCCTTCTTGCTCGGGCCGTCGACGGTTTTCTGCGTGGCGGTGTAGCTATGGACTGTGGTCATCAGGCCCTCAGCAATGCCGAAACCTTCCTTGAGCAACACATGCACGACCGGCGCAAGGCAGTTCGTGGTGCAGGAAGCGTTGGAAACGATGTGATGTTTGGCAGCGTCGTATTTCTCATCGTTCACGCCCATGACAACCGTGAGACAATCGCCCTTGGCGGGAGCCGAAATGATGACTTTCTTCGCGCCAGCGGTGATGTGGCCTTGCGCCTTTTCCACGTCGGTGAACAAGCCGGTGGATTCGATGACGAGATCCACGCCCAATGCCTTCCACGGCAGTTCCGCGGGCGACTTGGCGCTGACCACCTTGATCTCCTTGCCGTTAACGACCAGCACATCGTCTTCCGCCTTGTCGGCAGCGGATTTCTTCGAGCTGACTTCGCCTTTGAAACGACCCTGGATGGAGTCATATTTCACGAGGTAAGCGAGGTTATCGGCGGGAACGATATCGCCAACGGCAACAACGTCGATGTCTTTGCCCACGAGACCTTGTTCGACCAACGCCCGGAAGACCAGGCGGCCAATGCGGCCGAACCCATTGATTGCAACTTTCACT
>CAZIJO010000155.1:0-14550 GCA_964539515.1 uncultured Bifidobacterium sp.
GGCCTTGGCGAGATAACCGAGGGCCGCGCAGGTTTTGGCCATTTGCATGAGACTGAACATGCCTTCATACATGCGCGCCCCGCCGCTGGTGGAAATAATGATGACCGGGAGGCCTTTTTCCGTGCCCGCCTCGACGAGGCGCGTGAGTTTTTCCCCAACCACCGCGCCCATCGACCCTCCGAGGAAGCTGAAATCCATCACCCCCAAGGCCACCCGGTGTTCGCCAATGCGGCCCACGCCCGTGATGACGGCGTCTTTGAGATTGGTTTTCTTCCAGTTGGCGGCGAGTTTATCCTTGTAGGAGGAAGCGCCGGTGAATTGCAGCATGTCCACACTGATCATCTCGGCGTTCGTCTCTTCGAAGGTGCAGGTCTCGACCAGAGAATGGATGCGTTCGCGGGCGCCGATGGCAAAATGATAATCGCATTTGGCGCATACCTTGAGGTTCTCGTCGAGTTCCTTGTCGAAGAGCATGGTCTCGCACTTGGGGCATTTTTGCCAGAGACCTTCCGGGATTTCGCGCTTCTTTGATTTCGTGCCGCCGAGCTTGAGCTTTCGTTTGACGAACGTTGCGGGCTGGTTGATAGCCGGAGGCGGCGTGAGGGCGGGTTCGATTGAGTCAGCGCCAAGAACCTTCTTGGTGAACGAGGTGGTGGACATGGTCAAAATCTGGGTTGGACTGGGTGTTCGGGGCGAAAGGTTCATTTCGTCGTCGTTTGCTTCAGCATCTTTTCAAAGCGGCAAACCACCAGCAAGCCAGCGGGAGTATTCAAAGTCCGCGGGCCACTGTCCAGACGCAAACTTCCGCTGCGCCGGTCGCCCGTAACACCCGGGCGCAGGCGCTGGTGGTCGCGCCGGTGGTGAACACGTCGTCCACGAGAATCACCCGCGCACCTGGCAGCGGGCGAAGGTCACCCCGGGTAAAGGCGCGGCGCACGTTCTCGGCGCGCTCGGCCTTGGTCAGCAGAGTTTGCGTCCGGGTGGGCTGGACGCGGCGCAGCAGCCGGACGTCGAGGGGCAGGGCCAGCGCCCGGGCGAGCGCCGCCGCCAGGCGCTCGGCCTGGTTGAATTCGCGCTCGCGTTCCTTGAGCCGGTGCAGGGGCACCGGGACGACCAAATCCCACGCCTCCGCCCGCAGCACCGGGAGGGCGGCGCGCAGAAAAAGATCGACGAGGAAGGGCTCGAACCAAAGCGCCCGTGAGTATTTGTACCGATGGATGGCTTCCAGCACCACGCCCCGGGCGGTGACCGCGGAACGCGCCGAGCAGAAGTGCAGCTCCAGTTCCCGACAATTGCTACACGCGAAGGCGGTGGTGATTTCGCCAGTTACGGGTACGCCACAACGCTCGCAAAATGGTGGTTTGATAAAGTGGACCTGGCCCCGGCATGTGTCGCAGACGAAGCCTTCGCCGGGCGTGGCCCGGTGTTCCCCACAGAATTGGCAGACTTCCGGATAGAACAGGGCGAGACCCGCCTGACAAAAATGCACAAACGGGGCGGTGATCATGACTGGACGATAAGATCGGATTCCAACCGCGCCAAGTCCGAAGTGCCATCCCATGCGAGGCGCGGGGTCGGGGTTGCCAAAAAAGTGGCGATTCGGCGGCTGACATGGTAATAACAGGCGCGTGTTGGGATTGTTCAAAAAGTCGAATGCCGGTCGACCGTCCGGCCCGGGCCCGTTCGGGAGATTTCAATTGCACGAAATGATTGCCAGCGGCGGCATGGCTGACATCTGGCTCGCCACCGACGGGAAAGGCAAGCCGTACGCCGTCCGCCGGCTGCTGCCGGATTTGCAGGGCGACGCAACCGCCCGCAAGCGATTTCTGCACGGTTGCGAGGCTTTGGAAAAGTGTCAGGGGCATGAATGTGTGATCGGCTACCTGGAACACGGCAAGATTGACGGACAGCACTACCTGGCCATGGAATATGTCGAGGGTGCGAATTTGAAGGTGCTGTACGCGCGGCACGATCCGGTGCTGCTGGAAAATGTTGCCCAGATCCTCATCGATGTGGCTTCCGCGCTGGAACACATTCACGAATGCGGCTACATGCACCTGGATGTCAAACCGGAGAATATTCTCGTCTCGCGCAACGCTGCCGTGCGCGTCGTAGATTTTGACCTCGCCCAGCCGATATCTGACAAACCGCGGAAGATAACCAAGAATCCCGGCACCCCCGCCTATATGGCGCCCGAACAATTATCCGGTCAGCCGATCGACCAGCGCGTGGATGTGTTCGCGTTCGGCGTGGCCGCCTACGAATTGCTGACGAATCAAAAACCGTTTCCAGGCGAAACGACGGCGGAGATTCTTCGGGCCCAGACGGAGCGCGCGGATTTTATCCTGCCGCGCCAGTTGAATGCGGACGTGCCGGTGGGCTTGGAGCGGGCAATTCTCAAGTGTCTCGAGCGCGAACCGGACAAGCGTTATCTGTATTTGAGTGTGCTGGTTCGGGACCTGAAAGCCGCGCTATACGTCTGAGCGCCGCGCTGGCCCCTTGCCGGCCGGCTTCGTGGACTTTGTCGTCATTTCCACACGGCTGGGATTGAATCTCCGGATTGGCCGGCCCCGGGGCTTGCTAACCGGACGATTCCATTAATCGATCAATCGCCGGGTCAGACCGGCGTACGCATCAATTCGCCGGTCGCGCAAAAACGGCCAGTGGGTCCGCGTGGTGTCCACTTGAGCCAGGTTCACCGGAACGATCAGAACTTCCTCCTGGTTCGTGCTCGCCCGGGCCAGGATCTCCCCAGACGTGCCGGCGACGAAGCTTTGGCCCCAAAACTCAATGCCGTCGCCGCCAACTCCCTCGAGGACTTCGTGGCCGATGCGATTTACGGCGGCGACATAACAGCCGTTGGCGACGGCGTGACTGCGCTGAATGAGTTCCCAAGCTTCGTGTTGCTTTGTGCCGTTTTGGGGCTTCTCGGAGGGATGCCAGCCGATGGCGGTGGGGTAGAAGAGGATTTGCGCGCCCTGCATGGCCGTGAGGCGGGCGGCTTCGGGATACCATTGATCCCAGCAAATCAGCACCCCGATCCGGCCATGGCGTGTTTGCCAGGCGCGGAAGCCGAGATCACCCGGGGTGAAATAGAATTTCTCGTAAAAGAGCGGGTCGTCCGGGATATGCATCTTCCGGTACGTGCCGAGCAACGTGCCGTCGGCGTCGATGATTGCAGCGGTGTTGTGATAAACCCCGGGGGCGCGCTTCTCGAACAGCGAGGCGACGATGACCACGTGGTGTTTGCGTGCAAGCTTTTGGAAGGCGGCGGTGCTTGGACCCGGAATCGGTTCGGCAAGTTTGAAATTCGCGTGGTCCTCGCTCTGGCAAAAATACTGGGAGCCCAACAATTCCTGCGTGCAAATGATTTGTGCGCCCTGCCGCGCGGCGCGTTCGGCGAGCGCCAGGGTTTTCTTAAGATTGGTCCGCGGATTCGCCGAGCAGGCGGATTGCAGCAAGCCGAGATTTACGGTCGAACCGGAAGCGGCGCGCGGCATGGGGCCTTATGGGTTGGACCGCAGGCGGGCAGTGCGTTCGAGCAACTCGGTGCTGCCCCCGGCCGGGTGGGCGGCGATGGGCGGGATCAACTGGCCGAACAACTCGCGATTGAATTTGCCCAGGGTCTCGTTCGTCGGGCCGTAGCCGCCGTGATAGATGTAGTACTCGAGCTCGTACATGAGTTCGTCGGCGCTGCTGAAGCGTTTGTTCAAGTCGCGTGTCAGGCAGCGTTGCAAAATATGGTTGAGGGGATCATCAATGCGGCTGTCAAGCGTCCGGAAGTCCGGAATGGCGGCCTTCAATATCCGTTGGCGGGATTCCTCGGCATTCGCGCCTTTGAAGATGTTATGGCCCAGCAACAGGTTCGCGAGCACCACCCCGGTTGAGAACAGGTCCGAGCGCCGGTCGGTGATTTGAAAATCCGCCTGCTCCGGACTCATGAAATCGGCTTTGCCGGCGACGACCTCCCCCTCCTGGTCGGTCAGGAAGCCGCGCGCCTTGGCGATGCCAAAATCGGTCAATTTCACATCCCCTTCGAACGCAATCATGATGTTCTTGTAACTCACGTCGCGATGCACGATGCCCAGCGGCCGGCCGTCGGTGCCGGCTTTGGCATGCGCGTAGGCGAGTCCCCGGGCGACGCGGCTGCAGATGAACACGGCGAGTTCAAGGGGCAGCTGGCGGCGCTTTTCGAAGAGTTGCTGGCCGAATTGTTCCAGATTCACGCCGCGGATGAGTTCCATGGCGATAAAGAAGACGCCATTGGCTTCGCCCAACTGGTAGGTTTGAACGATGTTGGTATGGATCAGATCCGCGACCAGCTTGGCTTCCCCGATGAAATTTTCGATGAAGGTTTTCTGGCTCGCATAGTTGGCCCGCACCACCTTGATGGCCACGCGTTTGACAAAGTCGCGGGCGCCACGCTGTTCGGCTTCATAGATGATCCCCATGCCGCCTTCGAAGATTTTACGAACCACGTCGTAGCGGAACTCGTTTTGGATGCTGAACAACGGCATGGGGCGATGTTGGGAAAACAGTTAACCAAGTCAAGTCTGGCGCACAGTTTTTTCGGGATTGGCCCCGGCGACCGGCCAAGTTCACTCTTGTGCAACGCCCGCGCCCCGCTAGAATTTATGGCACATGGCGCAAGGCTTACATCTTTCGCAACGGCTCACGCAATCCATGGTGTTGGCGCCCCAACTCCAGCAGTCGCTGGCTTTGTTGCACGCACCCACACTGGAACTCAAGGCCCTGGTCGAGGCGGAATTGCAGCAGAACCCGGTTCTCGAAGAAATCGCGACGGCCGATCCGGAGCTGACGGAAAAGAACTCGGAAGGTGATGGCCCGGCCGAGACGGCGGATCCCGCCGAGCCGCCGGCGGACTTGAATCCGGAAGCTCCCGACGGGGCGCCGGTGGATGACTTTCAGGCGGAGTTTGAAAAACTGGTGCAGATGGACCAGGAGTGGCGGGATCATTTTGCGCAGACCAATCTCCCCACGCGGGCCTCCGCCGAGGAGGAAGAGAAGCGCCAGTTCATGTTCGATTCGCTCGTTGCCGGGACCTCCCTCGCGGAAGCCCTGTTGGAGCAGGTGCGGGACGCCGGGGTGCCGGCAGCGCAAGCTCCCGTGACTGAGTTGATTATTGGTAACATTGACGATTACGGGTACCTCAAGGCTTCCGTGGAGGAAATCGCCACCCTGGGCAACCTGCCGGGGGAAACCATTCTTGAGGTCCTCAAGGTGATTCAGACTTTTGATCCGCCGGGCGTGGGCGCTCGGGATTTGCGCGAGTGCCTCATGCTCCAACTCGAACGCAAGGGCCAGCAGGACACGCTGGAATATCAGATTGTGCGCGACCACATGGAAGCCTTGGGCAAACGCCGGATTCCCGAGATTGCCCGGGGCACGGGCGCGACGATCGAGGACGTGCAAGATGCGCTGGAGCGCATCGCCCAACTGGAGCCGCGTCCGGGGCGGGCCTTTCTCACCAATCTGGACCAGTTCGTTCTCCCCGAAGTGTTCGTAAAGCGCAGCGGCGACGATTTCGTGGTGACGACCAACAACGAACACATTCCCCATTTGCGCATCAGTAACGTTTACAAAGATCTGATGGCACAGGGCGAGAACACCGCCGAGGTGAAGAATTACATCCGGGAGAAAATCCGTGCCGGCAAGTTCCTCATCAAGAGCCTGCACCAGCGGCAAAGCACCATCGGCAACATCGCCAAGGAAATCGTCAAGCGGCAGCGCGAATTCATGGACAAGGGCGTGGCGCACCTGCGTCCCCTGACCATGGTGCAGGTGGCGGAGGTCGTGGGCGTGCACGAAACAACCGTGAGCCGCGCGGTGTCCGGCAAATACATGGACACGCCGCAAGGCATCTTTGAGATGAAGTATTTCTTCACGGCTGGCTTGCAGACCGACAGCGGGGCCGGCGTCTCGAACACGAGCGTCAAGGATATGATCGCCGAGATTTTCAAGGCCGAAAACACCGGCAAACCATTGTCCGATCAGGAAGTGGTGAAGATGTTGAAGGAACAGGGGATCGTGATCGCTCGACGCACGGTGGCCAAGTACCGGTCGGAGCTGAATATTCTCCCGTCCAACTTGCGGAAGGTTTACTGAGCCCCGGTTTCGGTTTGCGCCCGCTGGCGGGTTGCCTCGGTTCCGTCCCCGATTTTTTATCCAGCCCCAACTTTTCGTCGGCGGGTTCGAGTGCCGAATGTTTCGTCAATCGCCTCCGCCAGGGCCGCCACCATTTGCCGGGCCTGCGGCACCGTCGTGCAATAGGGCGGCATCAGAACGATTACATTGCCGATGGGCCGGGTCAGCACGCCGCGCCGTGCCATCGCCTCACAAACCCGGATCCCGGCCCGCTCCTGGAGATCGAATGTCGTGCGTCTCTGCCAGTCGCGCACCAGTTCCACGCCGACGACCAGCCCGACCTGCCGGATGTCCCCGATGTTCGGCAGTGTCCATAGGCCTTGCAATTCCTCCGCCAGCGTCCGCTGCAAACCTGCCCGCGAATGGATGGAGATCCGACTCTGTAAAATCTCGAGGCTCGCGATCGCCGCGGCCGCGCCGAGCTGATTGCCGGTGTAACTGTGGCCGTGGAAGAAAGTCTTGAACTCGTCATATCGCCCCAAAAAGGCATCGAACACCTTCCGGGTCGTGAGGGTGGCGGCCATCGGCAGGTAACCGCCGGTCAGGCCTTTGGCCAGGCAAAGCAAATCGGGTTGCACATTTTCTTCCTGGCAGGCGAAGACGGGCAATTTTGAATTTTGAATTTTGAATTTTGAATTTGTCCGCCCAAAGCCCGTCATCACCTCGTCCGCCACCAGCAGCGCGCCCTGGCCGCGGGCCAACTCGGTAACCTGGCGCAGCCAGCCCGGCGGCTGGGGAATCATCCCGGCGGCGCCTTGCAGGAGCGGCTCAAACACGAAGCCGGCATAGGGATGGCCGCGCTTTTTCTGCGCGGAGAATTTCTGCGCCACCAAGTCGACGCACTCCCAGCGGCATTGCCGATACTCGCGCGCATCCGCCCGCGCCGGTTCGGCGCGGTTGAACGGACAACGGTAACAATAGGGGGACATGACCTTGTCCGTCCGGAACAACAATCCCCGGTACGCCCGGTGGAACAAGTCGATGTGCCCCAGCGACACCGCTCCCACGGTGTCTCCGTGATAAGCGCCGGCGAGCGACAGAAAGCGCGGCCGGGTTTTTGGCCCGCGCGTGCGGCGGGTGAATTCGTAGGCCAGCTTGAGCGCCACTTCCATCGCGGTCGAGCCGTCGTCGCTGAAGAATACCTTTTGCAGCCCGCCCCGAGCGGCAGATCGGTTTGAATCAACTTCCACCGGTCGCCTTGGTTGCCGATTGGCCGCCGCGATGAGCTTGGCCGCAAGAATTCCCGCCGGCTCATTGGCCAGTCCCAGTGCGGAGCTGTGCGCGATCTTCTTCAGTTGCCGGGTGATCGCCGCGTTGATCCGGGGATGTTGATGCCCATGCAGGTTTGTCCAAATGGAGGAGTTGGCATCGAGGTATTCCCGGCCGTGGACATCGCGCAGCAGTGCGCCGTTGCCGGCGGTGATGACAATCGGCGCGCGCTGGAGCCAGTCTTGCATCTGGGTGAACGGATGCCAGACATGGGCGTGGTCGAGTTGGGCAAGCCGGTCCATCGAAGATTTACGATTCACGATTCACGATTCACGATTCGAGCCAGCGCCGCCGCCAGTTTCCCCACTTCTTCGGCCGAGTGATTCGCGGTGAGGGTGATGCGCAGCCGCGCCGCACCGCGTGCCACGGTGGGGTAACGAATGGCGGGAACAAAGAAGCCCTGTTCGCGCAACTGGGCGGCCGCTTCGACAGCCCGGGTTTCGTTGCCAAGAATAATCGGCCTTATCAAGCTGGCTGACGTCGTGACGCCCACGCCAGCCGCCTCGGCGCTTTGCTTAAGTTGAGCGGCTAGCTCCCACGCTTTGCGGTTGCGCTCACGTCCTTCGTCGGATTGAACCAGTTGAATTCCCGCCGTGGCGGCGGCGGCGGCGGCGGGTACGGGCGCGGTGCTGAAGATTAAACTGCGGGCGCGGTTGACCAGGAAATCAATCAGAACTCGCGATCCGCAAATGTAGCCGCCGCTCGCGCCGATCGCCTTGCCGAGCGTGCCCATTTGAATTTCGATGCGATCACTCACGTCGAGAGCCTCGGCCAGGCCCCGCCGGTGAGCGCCGTACAGGCCGGTGGCATGAGCCTCGTCCACCATGAGCCAGGCCCCATACTGCTCTTTAAGGGCTACAATTTCGCGGAGGGGAGCGTGGTCGCCATCCATGGAGAAGACGGACTCGGTGAGGATGAGGATCGACGGTTTGTCGCTCCGCCCTCCGCTTTCGGCACTCCGCGTTTTGTCTGCCCATTTCAGGATCGCTTCCAGGTCATTCAGATCGTTGTGGGCGAAAATGCGTAATTTTGCGCCGCAAAGCTTGGCCGCGTCCACCATGCTGGCGTGACTGAGTTTGTCCGTAATCAGGATGTCGTTCTTGCCGAGCAGGGCAGGGATGGTGCCCACGATCGCGGCATAACCGGTGGCAAAGGTGAGCGCCGCTTCGGTGGCTTTGAACGCGGCGAGCCGGGCTTCGAGCTCGTGGAACGGCGCGAGCGAACCGCACACCAGCCGCGAAGCGCCGGCGCCCGTGCCGAATTGCTCCACCGCCTGGCACGCCGCCGTTTTGAGCGCGGGATGATTGGCCAGGCCGAGGTAATCGTTCGAGGAGAAATTGATCAGTTCGCGCCCCGCCATCTGGAGGCGCGCGCCCTGTGGCGAATCCACGCGGCGCAATTCGCGATGCAAACCCTGCGCGCGAATGGCGTCGAGCCGGTGATGTAGTTCCTCATTGAACAAATTCACGGGACGACAGGTAACCACGGATAATCGCGGATGGAAAGGAAGTCTCGTGCGGCGTTGGATCGGTCGTCACGCCGCTACCGGTCGGGCGGGATTGTCCAGTCGCCGTCAATCATTCCGGCCGTGATCGGACCGGTGTGCGCGAGGACGGCTTCGTAGCTGCCGGCAAGTTTGCCTGTGAAGGGCAGCGCGATGAGATCGGCCCAGGCGTTCCGCCTCAGTTCGCCGACCTGGCCGCGCAGGCCGAGCGCCGCCGCCCCGTTGGCGGTGGCCATGCGAACGATTTTTTCGGGCGCCACCCTGGAATGCGCCTTGGCGAAGGTCTGCATTTCCGTGAACATGTTCAGCTCGACCGGCTGGCGCGGCTTAGTGCGGACAGTCGCCAGGCTGTCAGTGCCCAGGCAAATGTTAACGCCGGCCCGGGCCAGGGCGCGGTGGGGAAATTGCGCGTGTTGAAAATAATCGTGGCTGCGGGGGCAGTGAACCACGCTGGCGTGTTTGCGGGCGAGCCGGGCGGCATCCCCCGGCGCCAGCCAGTTGACATGCACGGCGAGGAAGTTCCGGCCCAGCAGGCCCGCCTCGGCGACATGTTGCACGGGGGAAAACCGGCCGCAGTCGGTCATGTCGCGTTCGTTGCGCTGCAACCAGGCGAACATTTCGCCGCGCGCGTGCCGGATCATTTCAAACTCGGTTGCCGACTCGGCGATGTGGGTGGTGACGCGGAGCCGGCGTTGCCGGGCAAGCGCCGCGGTGCGTTGCAGGAGGCGGGGCGTGGTGGAATAGGGGGCGTGCGGCGAAAGCGCAGCGGCACTGCGCCCGGGCGGCAGCTCCGCGATCTTCTCGAGCGCTTCGCGCAGGATCAGGTCTGGGTTCCGCCGGCTGCGGACGCCCGTCATTTCCAGGAACGAGATCACCCGGAGCGGGGTGGCGGTCCAGACGTCCGGCAATAATTCCGGCACGGCTTCAATGTCGGCGACCGTCGTTGTCCCCGTGCGCAGCAGCATTTTGGCGCCGTCCAGCCAGGCCTCGGCATAGTCGGAAAACGTCCAGTGCGCCTTTTCGGTGGTGATGAGTTTGATCCAGTCGCAGAAGCTCTTTTGCGGCGGGAACATCCCGGCCATGTGTGTGTAGTCGAGGTGACAATGGGCGTTGATCAACCCCGGTAGCAACACCACTTCGCCCAGGTCGCAAATCTCCCCTCCCCACTGGGCTTGCAACGAACGCCAGCGGCCCACCGCCGCAATCCGCTGTCCGGTCACCGCCACCGCGCCGTCGGCGATGGGCGGCTGTCGAATGGGCAGCACAACCCGGGCGCGCAAGAGCAGGGGCAATGAGCCGGCCATCAGAGCCCGCGTTCTTTGAGACTTTGTTTGGTGCGGGAAGCGACCTTGTGTTTACGGGCCTTGGTTTTGTTGTGGCGTTTGCGGATCTGCTGTTCGATTTTTTTGGTGACGACGTCAATCGCCGCGTAAAGGTCTTCCTCGCGGTCTTCCGCGAACAGATCCGGGCCGCGCACACTGAGGCGCATGGAGCAGGAAAAGGCCTTGGCCGGCACGCGGGTATGGTCATGTTCCAGCGTCACCCGCGCGTCGATGGCCCAGCGATCAAAATGCTCCAGTTTGTCCAACCGGGCGAGAATATGGTCTTCAATCGCCTTGGTAAGGGTCACGTTGTGCAAGGAAATAATCAACTTCATGTACCCATCATGCCGCCGCAAAGGCGCAAAATCCAGCGGAGAAATTTAGGGACAAGCGGGAAAACGTCGACCCGCGTAGCTGCCGACGTGAGGCAGCGGATGGCTTTGCCCCCTTGACCATAAGCGTCCGCGGCTTTTTTCCGGCGGCTTCACCCAAAACTCGGGAACGGCCTCGCGGTCAGCGCTTGAAACCCCGTCGGGCTTTCCGTTTAATCTCCCTGTGCCTGTTAAAGTCATCGCGGTCGCCAACCAAAAGGGTGGAGTCGGCAAAACCACCACAACGGTGAATCTGGCCGCGTGCCTTGCCGCCACCGGACAGCGCGTGCTCCTGCTCGACCTTGACCCGCAGGCCAATGCCACCAGCGGACTGGGGATTGAGAAAACCGAAGGGGCCAGCGCGTATCGCCCGCTGTTTGGCGAAGGCGCCCTGGCGGACAAGATCAAGCCCACCGCGTTCGACCGGCTGTCCCTTATCCCAAGCGAAGTGGATTTGTGCGGCGCCGACGTGGAACTCGCGCGGTCCGAGAATCATCTCCTCCGGCTCGCGGTGGCCTTGCAGCCCGTGCGCGCGTCCGGCCAGTTTGACGTGATCCTCGTGGATTGTCCCCCGTCACTCGGCATTCTCACCCTCAATGCGTTTGCGGCCACCGATGGGGTGCTGGTGCCCCTGCAATGCGAGTATTACGCCCTGGAAGGCATCTCGATGATGAATCGCGTGCTCACCCAGTTGCGCGAGGCGGGCGTGAATCACCATCTGGAAATATTCGGCGTGGTGATGACGATGTTTGATGCCCGCACCAAACTTTCGAACGAGGTCGTGAGCGAAGTGCGGAACCTCCTGGGGGCACGCGTCTTCGAAACCATGATCCCGCGCAGCACCAAGCTCGCGGAGGCTCCCAGTTTCGGCAAGCCGATCATTCATTATGACAAATACAGTGCCGGCGCGGCCGCTTACGAGGTATTGGCGCAGGAAGTCCTGGCACGATTGAATTCCTAGCCCGTCGCCCCGTCTATCATCCATGCCTGAATCATTTATGAAAACCCCATCCCCCGTCCCATGTGTCTTCTGGTTGCTCAGCACCGTAACGCCGCTGGTGGCGGCCGACTGGCCGCAGTATCGCGGGCCAAACAATGACGGCTCCACGCCTGAGAAAATCCTCGCCTCCTGGCCGGCGGCCGGCCCCCGCGTGGTCTGGAAGGCCCCCTTGGGATTCAGCTTCGGTTCGTTTGCCGTGAGCGAAGGTCGGGCTTTCTGCTTCATTCAACGGGCCGTGGACGGGCAGGACAAGGAGGTGGCCATCGCGCTCGATGCGAACACCGGCAAGGAAATCTGGGCCGTGCCGTTGGGCAAAGCGACCTACGACAAACAGGGCGGCGACGGCCCGCGCTCCACGCCAACCGTGGATGGCGGGCGCGTGTACCTGCTCGGCGCGTATCAGGTGTTGACCTGTCTCGATGCCGCCACCGGCAAACAAATCTGGCAGCACGATCTCGTAAGCGAGTTCGGCGGCAAAGTGATCAAGTGGAACAGTGCCGCGTCCCCCATTCTCGAAGGTGACTTGATCTTCGTGAACGGCGGCGGGGCGGGGCAGGCGTTGCTGGCGTTCGACAAAGCGGATGGCAAGCTGGTGTGGAAAGGCGGGGACGATACTCCCACCCACGCGTCGCCGGTGCTGGGGACGATTCACGGCGTGCGGCAGGTGATCTTCTTCACCCAAGCCGGCCTGGTGGGTGCCGAGGCGAAGACCGGCCGCGCGTTGTGGCGGTTCCCGTTCCCGTACCAGGTCTCCACCGCGTCCTCCCCTATTGTGTCGGGTGACATCGTCTATTGCTCGGCGGGTTATGGCGTCGGGGCGGGTGCGTGCCGGATCACGAAAACCGGCGATCAGTTCAGTGCCACCGAACTCTGGCGGCAATCGGGCAAACTCATGAACCACTGGACCACGCCGGTTTGCCGCGACGGCTATCTCTACGGCATCTATGGCTTCAAGGAATTTGGCACCGCCCCGCTCAAGTGCGTCGAGATTGCCACCGGCAAGGAGGTTTGGTCGAAGCCCGGCTTTGGTTCCGGGGGCGGAACCATCCTCGTCGGCGACCAGCTTCTTGTGCAAGGCGACCGCGGCCCGCTGGTCGTGGTGGCGGCCAAGCCGGATGCGTATCACGAATTGGCTCGCGCCGAGCTTTACGGCGGCAAATGCTGGACAATGCCCGTGGTGAGCAACGGCCGCATCTACGCCCGGAACGACAAGGAAGGCGTTTGCCTGGACGTGGCGGTCAAGTAAGCGAGCCCGGCGTGGCGGTTGCGGTGGCGGGTTGCGTTTGGAAATTCCAAATGCAATTTTCCGGTCTTTCGACGTGATCGCACTTTCGTGGGTGGGGAGGGGAAATCGAAGCCAGCGGCTGGCAAGTCGTTGCTAAATGATGGCGCGATTTCAGATGGGCAAAGGATCACAGGTTGCCCTGACGGATTACTCTTTCAGGCATGGGCTCCCCAGGTTCAATGGTTTCCGCAACACTTCTTGTATTTCTTGCCGCTGCCGCAGGGGCAGGGCTCGTTGCGGCCCACTTTGGGCGGGGCTACGAACGGGACCGGCGGCGGCTGGAGGGGCGGGGGTTCCCACGGTGCGTCCAGCGCGAATTCCGAGTCTTCCTTTTCTTCCTCGTCCGGTTCGTCCCAGTCCTTGTCGCCGCGGAAGCAAAGCCAGCTGGAGCACTCGGCCACGGCGTCAATGGGGGCGTTGCGCTCGAGAAATAATCTGAACCGTTCCTCGGCACTGGGTTGAGGGAATTGCTGCGGTCTGCGGCGGGCTTCCGGGTCCACGTCTTCGAGGCCAATGACGCCGTCATCCACCAGGTCCTCGGCGTAGGCGCGGCGCACTTCGGGCAGGAGTTCAAGGGCGTCGAAGTCGCTCACGGCGCAGATCAATTCAGCCCAGACACCGGGATCACCGGGCTTGGGCAGAGTTTCGAACAGCCGGCGCAAGTCAGCAATCACGGCGGCACGCGGTCGTTCGCCCCAGCCGGCCTGGACCAGCAAGCCATCAATGGCCTGGCTGCGGACGAACTCATTCACGGATTCATCCCGGGCGAGTTGGAGTAGCGGGGCCGGGTCGCCACCGCAGACTGAGGCAAGCACGGCGGCCCCCTGTTCCGTGACCATGTCGCCTGTGAGGTCGAGGGCTTGTTCGCTGGGCAGCGAAAAGAAGCGGAGGAATGGTTCGAGCGCGCGCGGTTCGCGGAACTCTGCCAGCAGGTAGATGGCGAATGAAGCCAGGTAGTCTTCGTTCTCCCGGCGGAGGTACGGGGTCGGATCGGCCGTGACCTGCTCGAGGGCCGCGATGAGGGCCGGGACGATGGCGGCGCGTTGCTCCCGGGCGGCGCGTAAGGCGTCGGCGTAGGGCGCGAAGTCAGCCCGGCGGGGGAGACGCCGGAGTTGGCGGAGGATGTCGTCGATGCTCATGGCTGGAACCGGCGGGTGTGACCGTGTGTGGGTCGGCCCGGCGCTTAGGGCGTTTTTGAACCTTTCGTAGTGGCGCTGGAGTTGTTGGGGATAGTGCGAATCGCGCTGCACATAGTCACGGAAGCCGGTGAGGATTGCGTCGGCGAGTTCGGATTGGGGGTTGATGGGGTCAAGGCTGGCGCTGGTAATTTCGCGGCCGGCTTCTTCGTCCCCGTGCATCCACTGGGTGTAAAAGGCCGCACTCTCCCAGCCGTAATTGAGGGTGGCAAGAATGCGTCCGGGGTGCTGCGGCGAAAGCACGCGGAGCACGACGCGCCGGCAATCGCAGCCCGGGTCATCGCAATACCATTCAAAGAAACCGTATTCGCCCGGTGGCAGGGAGTGGCCACCCTCATTGATGTGTAGCACCAGCATCTCGCCGTCGGCCACGTCCGGGCAGCGGTCATGGAAAGCCCCTTGTTCCCTGCGGACCTGCTCACCGGCCATGAACGTGAT
>CAZIJO010000156.1:0-14468 GCA_964539515.1 uncultured Bifidobacterium sp.
GCGACCGCCCGGCGGCGGCGGCGCGTTCAAACACGCCCCATGCCGAACACTATTGCCATTGCGCATGCCACCGAAACTCCAAGGACACCCGCTCGATAAAACTAATGCTGGTGGAATGGTTGCCTTGGACCACTAAACCAATCCCCGTCGCGTCGCGGTGAGTCTTGATAACTTCGGGACAACCGGGTAGAACACCACCTAAACCAATGTTGTCCTTCCCTCCTCAAAAGCCCGTCGCTTGGCTCTTGGTGACCACGCTCGGTTTCGGGTTGATGAATCCAGGATCGGTACGCGGTGGCGCGGCGGATTTAGCCGGGGAATTTGCGATCGAGACCTGGACGACGGACAACGGCATGCCGCACAACACGGTCACCACCGTCCTGCAAACGCACCAAGGTTATATCTGGGTGGGCACGTATAACGGCATCGCCCAATTCGACGGAGAACGCTTCAAGGTTTTTGATGGGGCCAACACAAAGGGTCTCAGCGACAGTCGAGTCACCGCCCTTTACGAGGACGCCCAGGGCGTGGTCTGGATCGGGCACGATACGGGTTCAATCACCCGCTATTCGGAGGGAGGCTTCGGGCCGGTGGTGCCTGGCAAGGCTTGGGGAAATACTACCGTCGTCGGCTTCGGGAACGATGAGCACGGCGATCTCTGGGTTGTGAATCTGCGCGGGGAAGCGCTGCGGTTGCGGGATTCAATTTTGATCGAGCCACTCCCCGTGATGGCGGCGGAACCGACCTTGACCCCGGAATTGGCCAGCGACGGTCAAAAGCGCCTTTACGTGTTGCGCAACGGGATGGCCGCCCGCATTACAGCCGGCGGCTATCAGGAAGAAAAGTTTGGCAGTCAAGCGGCGCGGCCCTATCACGCCCGCGTGACCCGGGCCCACGGCGGCGAACTTTGGGTGGCCGGGGAAAACTGGGTTCGCCGTTGGGATGGACAAACGTGGGTAAAGGATTTCGGTCCGTTTCCGTGGGGCCAAACCTTTGTCACCACCATGCTGGAAACCGCGAACCATCGCCTGCTGGTCGGCACGTTGCTCGGTGGGCTGTACGTTTTAAACGAAGCCGGCGACTGGATCAACTTGAGCCGGACCAATGGCTTGCCCCAGGACTGGATCCGCTGCCTGGCCGAAGACCGGGAACATAACATTTGGGTCGGCACGAGCGGCGGGCTGGTGCTCCTGCGACAGCGCAAAGTCGCCATGCTGTCGCCGCCCGACAATTGGGAAGGCCGGCCCGTGATGGGAATTACCCGCGCCACCGATGGGGCCATCTGGGCCGGGACGGAAGGCGCCGGGGTTTACCGGTTACGCGGCGAGGAATGGACGCATTTCGGAACGAGCGCAGGACTCTCCAACCTTTTTGTCTGGACCGTAATGGAAGACAGTCGCCGTCAGTTGTGGGCCGGCACCTGGGGTGGAGGATTATTCCGGCTCGAGGGTGATAAGTTCGTACGCCAGTTCGAACTGGCGGAATTGTCAGAGCCGATAACCGCGCTGCATGAATCTCCGCCGGGCACGCTTTGGATCGGCACAGGTGGCGGCTTGATGCGGTATGCAAGCAACAAACTGGAACGGTTCGCTGGATTGGGTCAAGCCGCCGCTGGCGCAGTGCGCGCCATCGAGTCGGGTAGTGATAGAGAAATCTGGCTGGGCACCCAAGGCTCGGGTTTGGGTCGCATCCAGGCCGGCAAATTCAAAAGCTACGGTCGGACGGAGGGACTAATCTCCGACTCAGTTCTCTCGCTGCACTGCGATCCGGAAGGAGTTTTGTGGATCGGCACGCCGGAACAGGGGGTGGTTCGCTTCCAAGATGGTCGCTTCGCCGCCATCACCGTGGATCACGGCCTGCCGAACAACATCATTGACCACATCGAGTCCGACAAACTGGGAAATTTCTGGTTCAACTCCCAGTCCGGTCTGTTTCGAGTCAGCCGGCGGGAACTGAACGACTGCGCGGAGGGCAAGGCCGACTCCCTCCGGGCGCTGGTTTTCGGGAAAGCCGAAGGCATGACCACCCTCGCCGGCTCGGGGGGATTTACCCCTTCCGGATTTCGCTCGCCGGACGGCCGCCTGTGGTTTCCCACGGCGCGCGGTCTGGCAGTGGTAAACCCGGCCGCCGTGCGGCCCAACCGGATTCCGCCACCAGTATTGATTGAGGAAGTACTCGTGGATGGACGTCCGGCGGAGGTTCAGAAAATTTCCACTCGTAAAACCTCGCGCGGTGATCTTCCAAACCGCCGGGCGACGCTGCCGCCGGGCCGTCGACAACTGGAAATCAGATTCACCGCCATGAGTTTCACCTCCCCGGCGCGGGTACAGTTCAAATACCGGCTGGAAGGCTCGAATCCCGGGTGGTCGGAAGCCGTGACGCAACGCCAGGTGACGTACGCCGATTTGCCACCCGGCGAATACGCCTTCCATGTCATCGCCTGCAACAGCGACGGGCTTTGGAATGAAACCGGTGACGCGATTACCATTAGCGTGTTGCCCCACTTCTTCCAAACGTGGTGGTTCAAGACGATCCTGGCGCTTGCGGCCGGCACGTTGGTCGGCGGGGGTGTCTACCTGGAATCACGCCGACGGATGCGAAGGAAGCTCGAGCGCATTGCCCGCGAGCGCGAACTCGAACGCGAGCGGGCGCGCATTGCCCAAGATATCCACGACGACCTGGGCGCCAGTTTGACACGCATCGGCATGCTGAGCGAATCCGTCGCCAGCGAAATGCCGGACTCCCCGCGGGCCGCCGAAAACCTGAACCAGATTCACGCGACTACGGGTGAATTAACCCGGGCGATGGACGAAATCGTCTGGGCGGTGAACCCGCGGCACGACACGCTGGAGTCGCTGACCAATTACGTTTCGCGGTTCGCGCAGGATTTCCTCGGCACGGCGAAGATCCGCTGCCGCCTGGCGCTCCCGCTGGAAGTGCCGGACTTGTCCGTGCGCTCGGAGGTCCGACACAACCTCTTCCTCGCCTTCAAAGAGACCTTGCACAACGCAGTCCGCCACTCCGGAGCCAACGAGGTGCGCGTGGTGCTTGAGTTTGTGCCTGGCGGTTTCAAGCTGGTCGTTTCCGACAACGGCCGCGGCTTCGACCCAAAACGGATGGGCAAAAGCCTCGAACCTCACCGGCCCACCCCAGGCAACGGTTTGCGCAACCTCCGCTCCCGGCTCACCCAGATCAATGGCCGCAGTGAAATCCGCAGCGCCCCGGGCGAAGGGACCAGCGTTGAATTCTTCGTGCCGCTGCCCAATTTACCCGTCGACCCGAAGGAAAACCGGTGAATTCCTTGTCATCAAAATTTGCATTACCCGCCCGCCCGCCAAAGCTGTTATGAGTAAGAAAATGCAAACGAGCGTTGCCATTGTGGAGGACGATCCCAAGGCCCGGGAGATCATGGTGGACTGGGTAAACCGCGCCACCGGCCTGCGGTGCGTGAGTGCCCATGCGTCAGCCGAAGACGCCCTGGCGAACCTCCCAGCCGGGCAGCCGCAGGTGGTGCTGATGGACATTAATCTGCCCGGCATGAACGGGGTGGAATGTGTTCGCCGGTTGAAACTGCTCCTGCCGGAAACCCAGTTCGTGATGCTGACCGTTTACGAGGACTCGGATCACATTTTTCAAGCGCTGCAAGCCGGGGCCGCCGGCTATCTGCTCAAACGCACGCCTCGCGCGGAACTGATGGCGGCCATCCGCGATGTGCACGCCGGCGGCTCGCCGATGACGACGAACATCGCCCGCAAAGTGGTGAAGGCTTTCCATCAAACCACCCCGCCCGAGCCACCGGTCGCAAGCCTGTCAGCCCGGGAAAACGAAGTGCTCCAACTGCTGGCCCAGGGCTATCTCTACAAGGAAATCGCCGACACCCTCAATGTGGCGGTACCGACGGTGAACACCTATATCCGGCGGATTTACGAGAAGTTACACGTCCGCTCGCGGTCCGAAGCCATTGCCCGCCTGGGCCACACCCCAATCAAAGGCGACATGCCCATCGTCGCCCGCCGGGGTTAACGAATCACACCACACTCGTAGGTGAACCAGCTGGGGTTCAGTTTGCCGAGCGGCCCTTGGAGCTGCGCCAGTTCCGCGGCGGGACCGTGAACTTCCAGTCGCGTCAGGGTGGCAAGCAAAAGCATCTGGTCCAGAAGCCCGCCTACGTTGGTCAGATGCGCCAAAACCCCCGCCGCGCCCACGTAAGCTTCCCGGCAAAAAATTTCGTCGCCATTGAGAGTGAATTCGTAATAGAGCACTTTTTCCTCGGTCGCGGTTTGCGCCACAAATTCGCGAAGCAGCGCCTTGGCCGCGTCCAGCTTGCCGGGGTGAACTTTGAAATAGGGATGCAGACTGACGGAACGTTCAATTGGATTCATGCCGCCAAATGGTGGCAGGAAGTTTTACCCGGTGAAAGTTCTTTCCCTCGACCCTGCCGCGGTTGGGTTCCCGAGGATCGATGATTGGGCACGGGAGCAAGGGATGCCCTGACTGACGATCGGCGCCGGACGTTCAAGTCCTGCCGGCGGAAAGCCGACGGGCCAAAACGCCAGGCCGCTGATGCGAATCAAAAAAGTTTCGCTTTGCTTTGCTCCCAAACTCCAGTACTTCATTGGCAACCTATGGGTTCACTGAAAAAGCGCCGCAAGGCTAAAATCAACAAACATAAACGACGCAAGAAGCTGCGTCTCAATCGTCACAAGAAGCGCACCTGGCAGAAGTAATCCTTCGCCTCGGACGATTCTCACCTCCGCCACGCCGGCAACCCATTGGCGGGTTGCCGTGCGTGGTTTACGTGTACGGCATGAATCGCAGTCTCATTCCATCGCTCGCGGTGCTGGTGGTCGCCGCGGTTTTCGCCGCCGGATGCCGTTCCGCCGGGGCGCGTCATGACCACCGCGAGGTCCGGACGCCGAAACCTGGGACCGCGCCCTCGGCAACGCAACGGAAGATGGCGGCGCATGCTCATTACGCGACGGCCGTAATCCATGAGCTGAATGAGGAGACGGAACCCGCGTTGCGCGAATTCATCCTCGCGGTTCGAAATGATCCCACCGACGAGGATCTGCTGCTGGAGGTTTCGCAACGTTTGCTGCAGGCACGCCAATTCACGCAAGCGGTTGAACTGCTCGCGCCCGCCACCCAGCGTCCCGAGTTTTCCGGGCGGACTTTTCTCCGCTTGGGGATGGCCTATGCGCAACTGGGCGACACGCAGAAGGCGATTGAGGCCAACCGAAGCGCTCTCCAACGAACGCCCGGCCTGCGGCCCGCCTACCAATACCTGTTCCTAAATTATCTGAAGGCGAAACAGCCGGAGGCCGCTCTCAAAACCCTGGATGAAGCCGCTGCCCAACCGGATGCCGATGCCGAATTCCTGATCAGCCTCGCCGAACTCTATACCACCTGTGGCGCCCAGTTTCCGGGCTTGCGCGAAACCACGCGACCGCGGGCCCTGGCCATGTTGAACCGGGCCGCTGCGGCGCCGGGACTGGCCCCGGCGCTCCGCCTCAAACTGGCCGACGGCTTGAATTTGTTCGGCGACAATGAAAAAGCCGCCGCCGCCTACCTCGAACTGGTAAATCAACCAAACTTGCCACCGGCATTGCGTGAATTATTGCGCACCAAGCTGGCGGACATCTATTTGCGCACGCGCGACCCGCAACGGGCGGCCACCCAGCTGGAAGCCATCGTCCGCGAAAACCCCGCCAACCCGGCGGCGTATTATTTTCTCGGCCACATCGCAATGGAGCAGAAGAACTGGACCAACGCAGTGGAGAATTTCCAGAAGATGATTTTGTTCAACCCCGAACTGGAGCAGGCGTATTACGACCTGGCCACGGCTCAGATTGCGGTGGAACGCGCCGGCGAGGCGGTGACTACGTTACAGAACGCGCAAAAAAAGTTTCCGTCCGGCTTCGTCAGCGAGTATCTGCTCGGCGTGGCGCACCAGGCGATGAAGGAATATGGCATCGCGGTGAATCACTTCACCAGCGCGGAGCATTTCGCCGAGATCGGCGAGACTAACCGGCTGAACGCCGGGTTTTATTTTCAGTTGGGAGCGGCATTCGAGCGGAATGGCGACCGCGTGGCAGCGGCAAAGTATTTTGAGAAATGCCTGGCCCTGGCCCCGGACGACGCCGAAGCGTTGAATTACCTCGGCTACATGTGGGCCGAACAAGGAGAGCACCTCGACCGCGCGCGCAGCATGATCGAGCGGGCCGTGAAGGCCGACCCCAACAACGCCGCTTTTCTCGACAGCCTGGGCTGGGTGTTATTCAAACTGGGCAAGCCACGCGAGGCGTTGGAGTACCTCCTTAAGGCGATCGCGCAGGACGATAAACCAGATGCGACTTTGTACGACCATCTGGGAGATGCCTACGCCGCGCTGAACGAAATGAGCAAGGCACGCGACGCCTGGGCCCGGTCGCTCACCATCGAACCCAGCCCAACGGTCAAAAAGAAACTGGATGCTGCCTCCACCCCATGAGCTACCGCTTTCAAAAGCATTACGAGCGCAAAGAAGCGGAAGCCCTGTTGCCCCAGATTCGTCTCTGGCTGAAGCAGCTCAAAGACCTGCGGCGAGAAGTGGACCGTGGGGAAAAACGCATCGCCTCGGTGATGCAGCCCGGTCTCGACGTCGGTGGCGAGCTCGTCAACGTTTGGATTCGCAACCTCGCCGCCATGCAGGAATTGCTGGGCGAATTCCAACGCCGGGAGATTCTTATCAAAGACCTCGAACGGGGCCTGCTTGATTTTCCTGCAATCATCGCCGGGAAAGAGGTTTTCCTTTGCTGGGAACAAGACGAGGAAAGCGTGGAATTCTGGCACGATCTGGACACTGGTTATGGCGGACGCGAACGATTGGATTGAAGCCAGCGGGGCGGCGGGCGAAAAAAAACTCCATCACCGGGCGGGTGATGGAGTTTGAAATCCGGCGACCGGACTACTTGGCAGCGCCTTCCGGCTTTTCCGCAGTTTTCTTCTTACGCCCCAAGCCGGCTTTCTCCAGCTTTTCTTTGTCTTCCGCGCTCATGCTGGCGCGCTCGGTTTTGTCCAGCTTGCCATTCTTGTTGGCATCGTATTTTTCGAGGATCTCCTTCTGGACCGCCTTCTGTTCGGCGGTCGGTGTTTTTCCCGGGCGTTTTTTCTTGGGGGCCGTGCTTTCCTCCGCCTGGACGGCAACGGCCAGGGCACCGGCAAAGCAAAGTACTGTCATGAGTTTGATCATAGGTTTTGTTTGGTTGGTTTTGTGTTCGCAGCCAGGGCTGCACGCAGGTTAGGACGCAGGCAACAACAATCAGGTTACAGGCACGACCGCAATCATAAATTCATGGTCAAACGCACAATCCATGGACGCAAGCCCTGCGGTATTGTTCAATTATTCTCGGGTCCGTGTATGCGAGTGTCGCTTGGATCGTAGCAAATACTCGCTTCGCCGGCTACACCTACGAGCACTGCGGCGCGCCGGCATTCTCCCGGTGGACAATGCCGGAATGACCGCAGCCCAAACATGCCCCAAGGCTACGGCAGGAGTTGCACGCGGTAGAAGTTCATCACCGCTGGCGCCAATGCATTGGTGTGCTTACCCACCGGGCCATCGGCTGTCACATCGGGCGGCACGGAAATCCAGTTAGTGCCGGCATAATTGGTCGTGAATTGCAGCCGGTATTTCTGCCCGGCGATGGCGGTCCAGGTCAAGTTCACCATTTGGTTGGAAACAACGAGGTTCGTGAGCAACGGACGGGGCAGGACGCTGACCACAAAAGTGATCCCACCTGCCATGGGCGGCACACCATTATCGGTCACCCGAACTCCAATGTGGTTGGTGGTGTTCGCATCGGCATCGGTCGTGAGCCATGTAAAGATCCCGTCCGCCGCGCCAACACTGGCCGCGACCGGCGCACCGTCGTCGAGACTGAAAATAAGCGTGTTGACGGGCACATCCGCATCGCTGGCAACATTGGTGATCAGCACAAGGGTGCCAGCGTGGATGACGCGATCTGCCACAGTGGCCAGCAAAGGTGCGCTGTTGGACCCGACCGGCGGGTTTATGAAGTTGGTGATACCGGAACCGGATGCGTCATTGGCCACGTATAATGCCAGCGCCGAGGTATTGTTCGCCGGCGAAGAATCTGCCGTGCCGCTTTCAATGGTAGCATAATTCGTGTAATTACCCGCAACCGGAGTGACTCCTTGCAGCGTGGCCGTGGCTATTACCCCAGGATTAAAAGCGCCAAGCGACCAAACGAAATCGACATCACTACTGGAAACATTCCCCTGTGTGACTGCGGCGGAAACCAATGTGAAGCCAGCCGGCAGGGAGTTGGTCACCCGCACAAATCCGGCCGGGTCCGGTCCTTTATTTGTAACGGTCAGGGTAATGGTGGCGTTACTGCCGGCATAGAGGGCCGCGGGATAAACCGTCTGTTCTATGCCGAGATCGGCCAGATTTGCCGAGCTGTCGCAGCATGCCAGGTTCGAGACCGTGAGGCTCAACACCCAACCCTGGGTGATACTGCCGGAGTCGATTGCGCTGTCGTCCTGCACATAGAGGGACCAGTTGCCATTGGGATTGAGCCCATTGAAGGCGGCCAGGGAGTTGCCGTACGGCCCAACTGGGGCCGGTGACGGGAAATTATCGCTCGTCGTGTCAATATTTGTCGGCTTGTACGCCCCCGTTGGAATGGCCAGATTATCCGGAACCGGCGAGGTGGCTTCGGAATCAAACGTCAAAGTCACCCCGTTGCGCGCGTAGCCGCCACCGCAATCGGCCATAAGCATGACCTTCTGGCCTGTCGGGCCTACAAGTAACACGTCCACGTCGTCTGGCCAGTCGTGGCGGTAACCCAGCAACGACGCGGTTACCTTGGTGACGACGCCACTCACGCCCGACACCGCGATCATCGAGGGATAGATCGTCGCCTTCCCCACGTCCGGTATGGTAATTGGCACCGCGTTTGTCAGGGTAAGCTTGGGCACGGTGATCAAACCCAACGGCAAGGATTGCGTCACGGTGCCGAGATTTTTTGTGCCGTCCTCCAGTTGCCAGACGGGATGAATCACGCTGCCGCAGGCACCGCTGACCGTAAATGTGAACGGGCGGCTTAATCCTTCCCCGTTCGCGGACATGGAGCCATAGCTTTGCGGGCCGCTCAGATTCACAAGGCCATTGGTCGCAAGCAAGGTCACAACCAGATTGGTGGTAGCGGCGGTACCTGTGTTTCTGAGGGCGAGATGCATGGTCACGACTTCGTTGGGGTCCACCGCGCCATTGGTTGGAAAGCAGCCCTCGGCCTGCAACGAAAACCCACCTGGCGTTAGAATCGGAGTTTCTGTCGGCGCAACATTATAAATCACAAGCGCAAAATCCTGATCAAGCACCGGCGCCTCGTTTGGTACACCATCCGAATTGATATTCGCGGCCGTGACCGTAACCACCACGTCGCCGGTCACCCCGGCGGGTAAGAACACGCTTTCCACGTTGTTTCGTGGATCTGCATTACCGCCAACGGTGGAGACGTCGCCCTGGAAGACATTTCCCTTGTAAGTATTCCCGCCGACGGTAATCGCAAGGTCCAGGTCGTTGTTAAAAGCACTGCCAAAGGTGCTGCCGGGCGCATCGGTCCAGGCAAGCGTAACCCGCAACGGCTTGTTCGTGTCAGTGATCGTGCCGGTGAATACCCGCGTCTGGCCGGAAGCCGTGAACTTATCCGCCGGAACTTGATCTCGCAGCACCCGCGCCACGCCGTCGAACGCAGTGCCCAGATTGAGCCCACCCATACCCTGCCCCGGCGACCACAAATTGTCATTGGCACGGCTGCCCGTAAGAAACCGGGTCGAATTCATCAAGAACGCCTTGGTCATTGCCGGACTGGGGATCATCAGATAGCGGTTGATAAAGAACTGCCGGACTAGGGCACAGGCGCCCGCCACGGCGGGGGTTGCGTGGCTGGTGCCGGAGGAAACCGTGTAGAGCTGTTGTCCGAGCGGGAAGAAATTGTTTGTGCTCCCGGCAGTGCCACCGCCATTCAAAGCGCAGATGGAAGAAGCCTTGAATCCAGGATGGGCCAACCCGGTGCCGTTCGTTGCCGAATCAGCCGCCTGGACCACGCCCCCGGTGATGTGCGAACCGGGAGCCACGAGGTCGGGCTTTTGTCGCCCGTCGCTACAGGGTCCATGGCTGGAGAAGGTCGCCAGATCACTGGCGTTGTCCGAGTTCGCATCGGAGTAGCCGCAGCCATCGTTACCGAAAGAATTGTTCCCGCCGTTGGCCGTTGAGGTTGAGCGGACATTTTCCGTGGCCCCCACCGTGATGATGTTCTTAGCGGTACCCGGCGCGCCGATGGTATTCAGGTTGGTGCCCCGGTTGCCGGCCGCAAAGACAATGACCATTTCCTGATTGCCAGCCACGGCGAACGTCGAACCATCCGGTTGGGCGTCGCGGACCAGTGCATCATATGCCTGGGCGTCGACGGTATAGGAGTTGTTTGTCGTCCCCCAACTATTGGCGCTAATACGCGCTCCATCCTGATAGGCTTTGGACTGCAGATTCGCGTAGTCCGGACTAGTGAAGGTGTCGGGATCGAACACCACGGATGAACCCAGCCGGACGAAAGGGCAGACGCCCAACCCATAACGGAACCCGGTCGCATCGGCGTGCGGAAATCCACTGGCGGAGTCATTGAAGCCGCCGAGGATGTGCGCGTTGAGATTCCCGTGGCCGTCGAAACCCGCCAGGGTGCTGCTGCCGTGCGGCGTGCCTTCGAGGCGATTGTAAATAACACGACTGCCCAGCGCAGGATTGCCAGCCACGCTCAAGCCAGCATGTCCAGGCGCCGCCGTCCCGTTGTCAATGCCACTGTCCGTCAGGTCCACGACCAGGCCTGAGGCGTTAAACTGCTCCTGCGTGAAACCCTTGCTCGCAAGCCAGGCAAGGTAACCCGGCCCGGCGGGGGAGATTCCGCTCAGATTTCCAGCGATGATCTGTGCTTGGCGCTCATCGCGCTTCTGAGGAGCGTCGTACGGTTGAATCGAGATCACATCCGGCTGCCCGGCGATCTCCGGCAGCCGTTCCGGTGGCAGCCGGACGATGAGGTTGCGATATTGGAGAACGTGGAATTCACGCTCGATCGGGGTCAGCTTCCATTCGTCAATCAGCGCGAGGGTGTTCGGGTTGGCCTGAACATCCTTGACAAGTTGAACGGCGAACCGGTCGGTCACGGGCGGCTGGGGAAAACCATTCGTATCCGTTAGCCGCACGGCCGGATGCAGTTTGTAAGTCTCCGCGTAATCGCCCTCCCACTGCACGACGCTCGTGACGCCGGCCCAGGCCTGGATTTCCTCCAGAGCTTTGGCATTGCCATAAATCAGAAATGCGTTTTGCGGCACATAGCTTATAACGCGCGCCCCGCTGCGCTCCAATGCCGCACGCCATTCAGGTTTGACCGGCCCGGCAAATTGCACCAGATGCAGCCGCTTGCCTTGAAACGCCCCGCGACTCATTCGCCCGGCTCTTGCCTGGGGGGAACTCGTGTCAATCCTCCCGCTGTTGAACTCAAGATAATTGGAATCGTCGGTGAGCTGGGCGCGGTCGGCCCGATCATCCGCCGGCCGGGCTGCGTCCGTTTCGATGAGTTGAAAACCAGCGTAATCCGCCACAAGCCGCCCCCCCTGGGTCAACAACTCAGCGGCAAGCGCGGGATCCTTGACCCGCACTTTGTGCGTGGCGGCGAGCGTCGTGCTAATGACGCCCAGCAAAAAGAACACGACCAGATGGCGCATGCCGCGCTCTGGCTTGCGAACGTGATTCGGTCGGAAGTTCAATTCAAGGCTGTTACGGCTTGATGATGGTTGACTCCATGCTAAATCCCGAATCTGCGTGCGGCCATGACGCCGCGGACTGGATCAAGGCGCGGCGAGCGTCACCCGACTGCTGCGGCTTGAACCCGGCAGGAAGCCGAATCCGGCATTTTGTTTTTGCAGGATTACGCCACTAAACGGATAAACCAGCCCCGTCCCCGGTTCTGTCACCTGGCCGGAGAAGCTGCCAAGCGCGGTAGCAACGTTGAACGTCAGTGCATTTGGACTCAGATTGACCACCTGGCTGCCAGCATTGACGCTCACGGCATTGCCGAAGTCCGCAACCAAATTGCCACCCGTAAAACTCACGGTGGCACTTGATAGGTTCACTGCCTTGTTCGCTCCCGTCGGCGCCACGTACACAGAACCCACCGCTTTCGTGTCACTGATGAAGCCCGCCGGGTACAGCGTGGCTGCCGGATTGGCCTGCTTGATCCACACGACCGTGCCGTTAATATCACTGCTGGCCAGGTTGGCGAATGTCATCCAGCTTACGACCACGCCCTTGCCGGCGTACAATGAGACATAAAGCGGCCAATCGCCTTCCGCCGTCAACCATGCGGTTTGTGAAAACGCGGTCCCATCCGCCAATGTGCCACTCAGCGTACCCAAGCCATCGGTCCCCACGTGCAACGTCCCGTAGCCGTCGCCCGCTGGCAGATTCGGATCGCCGGCCTGACCGGGGAAGACGACCGTATAGTCGCCGGCTTGCGGCGCCCCGCCCGCCGTCTGATAAGCTGCCCGTCCGCCCGAGAGCGACGCACTCCACACGCCGTCGGTCACCCGACCAAAGATTTGTCCGGTTTCAGTATTCTGACCCACGCGCAACTCCACGGTTAGCGGGGTGTTGTTCCAGCGTGTCACCACGTTGGTTGCCCGGCTATCGAGCTGAAGTTGACCCGACACGGTGTGGCGCGTGAAGCCCTGCTGCACCCAACCCGAGTAGTTTCCGCTTGTGTCCGCATAGATGCTAAACGCGCCGGCGCTCGACACCCGCACTTCATCCGCTTCGTTGAAAAGACCATTATAGGTACCGGCAGTCGCCACAAACGGGCTGGCGACGAAATTGGCCTGCAATACCAAGCCCGCCGTCATGGTGAATGTCAGCGTCGGTGACGAGGATTGAATCCCGCCGCTCCAGCCGGCGAACTCGTATCCCGCCGCTGGCGTCGCAGTTAAAGTGTAACTTTGGCCAACTACCAAAGGTGTGCCACTCAAATCCGGGCTAACGGTGCCCGAACCGGTTTTGCTGATCGAAAGTTGCGACGTTTGCTCCTGGACCGTCACCAGAAAACTGGTGCTTGCAGTGGCCGCACCATCGTTGACAGTCAGGGTAACCGTGGCATTTCCGGTTTGTCCGGATACGGGCGTCACCCGAACCGTCCGGTTGCTGCTGCTGCCTCCAAGCGCGATATTCGCGACAGGCAACAATCCAGGCGCACTGGAACTGGCGCTCAGGGACAAAGAAGCTGCCGGGGTCTCGATATCGCCGACGGTGAAGTTGATTAGAGCGCTGCTGGAACCCGAAACGACGGTCTGACCTGGTATGGCAGAAATGGTTGGCGCACTGTTCACCGAGGTGACCGTAACTGCGAACGTCCGGGTAACGGTGCTGTTCGCTGCCTGGCCATCATTCACGGTCACTGTGATCGTGGCGCTGCCGTTGACGTTGGGCACCGGCGTGAAGGTCAAGTTGCCAGTCGTATTTGGGCTCGCGTAATTGATCGCCGGATTAGGGATGACGCTTGGATCACTCGAGACAGCTGTCACCGTCAAGGTCTGGCTCTCATTCGCCGCGCCAGTTCCGATGCCGGCCAGCGTCACCGTCTGGAGGCCCGCATTCTCGGCAATTGTCAACGGGTTGATACTGTTCAGCGTCGGCGCATCATTCACGGCATTAACCGTCACCGTGAACGTCTGCACCACCGTATTGTTGATCGACTGTCCGTCGTTGACCGTCACCGTAATCGTCGCCACCCCATTCCCATTGGCCACCGGTGTATACGCCAGACTGCCCGTCGCCGTCGGACTGGAATAATTCACGGTCGGATTCGGCACCAAACTCGGATTGCTCGACGTCGTCGTGACCACCAACGGCTGGTTTTCATTCGCCGCACCCGTGCCAATGCCCGAAAGCCCCACCGTCTGCACCCCCGCATCCTCGTTGATGGTCACATTGTTGATCGCCGCCAGGGTCGGCGCGTCGTTCACCGCATTGACCGTCACCGTAAACGTCCGGCTTACCGTGTTGCTAACCGTGTGACCATCGTTCACCGTCACCGTGATCGTCGCCGTGCCGTTGGAATTGGCCGCCGGCGTGAAACTCAGACTACCCGTCGGGTTGGGGCTCGTATAAGTGATGGTCGGGTTGGCAATCAAGCCGGGATTCGAGGAAACAGCCGTCACCGTCATAGTCTGGTTCTCATTCACCGACCCCGAACTGATCCCGTTCAAGCTCACGGTCTGGGCAGCCGCATCCTCGGCAATCGTCACGTTATTGAGAGCCGCAAGCGTCGGCGGGATGTTGGCCAGGTTCACATTGACCGTGAACGTCTGCACCACCGTGTTGTTGGCTGCCTGCCCGTCGTTGACCGTCACCGTGATGG
>CAZIJO010000157.1:0-14281 GCA_964539515.1 uncultured Bifidobacterium sp.
GACAAAACCGCCTCCATCTGCTCCATTCGGAAATGACCTTTGGCAACCGTTATAATCGTGATTGGAGCGATGAGGCCGAAATCCCACATCGGCTCGTGTCGCGCGCAAAGGATCACTTCAAGGCGGCCGTGCGCCGTTTCATCCACTCGTCGCCCAGATCAGCCAGCGTCTTTGCTTTGAGCACGCGTTCGGCGAGCGGGAAAACAATGCGCTCTTCCTTCTCGAAATGTTTCCGGCACGCGGTGATGACGCCGAGCAGCAGGACTTTGCCGTCTTTCAGTGTTCGAGCTTTGCGCACCCGTAACAGCGTCGCTTCGATCACTTCATGCTCCTGATGGAACGTCTCCCGATGGCCGATCTGCTCGAAGCAATGCTCGAGGGGCGCTATGAACAATTCGTCTTCTGTCTCAGAATGGGGGGACATAACTTTATCGACGAGCAGCGCGAGGGATTTTACCTCCGCCAATGTCTTTAGGCGGGGAGCGCTGGCCTCAATATGGTCAAACAGGTGGTGGAACACTGTGTGTTCCGCCCGCAAAATGTCCGTGATCTTCATGACTTGACCCGGAGCAATATACCTACCGTGCAAGCAACCACCAGCAGTGAATTCCGCCGGTAAATCTTCACCCGGCGGCAGCGCTAAACCCCCCGGCTTCGGAGTCAGAAGGCGACGGTGGCGACTTCCCTCGGGTTCTACTCCGCCCGGCACAACCTCTGCACGGCCATGGCACCTGCCATAAGCAGCACAACTGAGCAGATCAGGTAAGGGAGGGGTGGGGAGAAGTGAAGCGATGCTGTGGCAAAGATCGGCCCGAGGATCCGGGCCAAACTGCCAGCAGCTTGGGCAACCCCGAGCGTGGCGCCCTGTTCAGCCGCCGTGGTGAGATTGGAGAGCAAACCAAACAGCGGCGGCCGGGTGAGGCTGGAGCCGACGGCGAGCAGCGCAAGGGCACTTAACATCCAAACCCACGGCCAACCTTGTGGTTGGGCTAACAGCCTAAAGGACAGGTTTGAGGTGCCCTTGATAAACGGCAACCATGCCATGCTGGCGGCTGTGAGAACCAAGCTCAGCGCTATCAGTTTTGGCTCGCCGAGCTTTTTTACCATGCGGCCAATGAGGCCACCTTGAACCAGGGCGCCGATGATGCCACAGAAAGCAAAAATCTTGGTAACCGTTTTGGCGGCTGCCTTGTCGTTCGTTACATTCAGACCAAAATTGTCGCTCACCAACAATGGGAGAGTGCTTTCGAAACAACTGAAGCAAAAAGTCGCCAGGAAGAACACGACAACCAGCAGGCCGACCTTGGGTTGGCTCAGAGTATGTCGCCACTGATCCAGATGGGGGCGTTGGGCCACAATTTCCGAAGCGGGCTGGCGACTTTCTCCCAAGATAACCAAAGCAAGGAGAAAATTGGCGGCACAAAGTGTGGCGGCAACCCAGCCAGGTCCAGTATGGCCAAAGTGTTCCAGGCTGATGCCGCTAAGGATTGGTCCAAAAATGAAGCCCAACCCAAACGCCATGCCGATCAGCCCCATCTTCTTCGAACGTTGCTCCGACGGGGTGATATCGGCGATGTATGCTTGGGCCACGGTGATATTGCCACCGCAAATGCCGGCGAGCGCGCGGGAAGAAATTAACAGCCAGATGTTCCCCGAACCACAGGCGATCGCGAACAAAGCGTAAGATAGTGCCGCTCCCAAGGTGCTACCGAGCAGGACTGGACGACGCCCAATGCGGTCGGAGAGCCCTCCCCAAATCGGTGAAAACACAAATTGCATGGCAGAAAACGACGCGATGATAACGCCGATCAAAAAACCGTGTGCGCCGAACTGCTTGCTGAACAAAGGCACCAGCGGAACGACGATGCCGAAACCGATAAGGTCTATGAACACTGTCAGCCACACAATGAGCAGAGAGGGTTTTTTCATCGGCAGCCGGCGTGGTGTCGTAAATACATCGGCCGAGTTTAGTGACGGACCGTGTCGAGTCAAGGTAGCGAACAAACGTCGGATCCGGGGGTAGATGATGAAGTGGCACTCCGGTCGCAGTGCGACTTCTTAATGACCCTCGCAACGGAATTTTTGCTTTTTCATTTTACCGACAAGCGTGGGCTTGATGGTCCGGCCAGAATACCATCACCGGTCTCATTTTCTGCACCGATGGAAATTGTCTTGTTCTCCCCGCGACATTGTCCCGGCGATGGACAAGAACTGGATGCCTTGGGCTTGTGCAGTGCGCGATTTTCGGAAAATGAGATGCTTGGCTTCCAACTTGCGACAGTGCGGGAGCGAAGCGTGGCCTGCACGAGAATTTTCAAGAGCAATGCAAATTAAAGACACCGACATCAAAGACAGCCGGAAACGAATTTTATTGGTGGACGACCATGCTGTGGTGCGGTTCGGGATTTCACAGCTTATCAACCGCCAGAACGATTTGGTGGTATGCGGAGAATCGGACTCTGCGGCCAAGGCGTTGGATTTGATCCTCAAACTCAGACCGGACCTGGTTGTTACCGACCTCTCGCTCAAGGATAGCAGCGGGCTGGAATTGATGCGTAATATCAAGGCGCAATTCCCGGGTTTGCCCATCCTGGTGGTTAGTATTCATGATGAAACGATTTACGCGGAGATTGCTTTTCGCGCCGGGGCCCTCGGCTATTTGATGAAGCAGGAGGCGTTGGAACGAATCCCAACGGCCATTCGGCGTGTTCTGGTTGGTAGTGTGTATGTCAGCGATGCCCTCGCCGGAAAGATGCTGCAAAACCAAGTGCGCGGCGGACACACGGATTCGCAGGAATCACCGGTCAAATCCTTGAGTGATCGCGAAATGGAAGTGTTTCATCTCATCGGCCAATGGAAAAAGACCAAGGAAATTGCCAGCGAGCTCCATCTCAGTGTCAAGACCGTTGAATACTACCGCGAGCAGATCAAACGCAAACTCAATCTCAAGGGGGCTTCCGAATTGACGCAATACGCCACCGCTTGGGTGCAACGCGAAGTGCCGGCCTGAAAATTTGTATTCCTGTTCTGGTCTCCACCCCCGTTCTGACTTGGTCAAAACGGGGGTTTTGTTTTCTGAACTGCGATCATTCGCCAATGCCCCGGGGATTTCCTGGGTGTCTGCCCCCTGATTTCACCGGACATTCATAACTGGTTCCCCCTCGTTGTAGCGGTCGCTCCGCCGGATTAGCATTATCATAAATCTTGGGGGAAAACCTCAAGCAGGGAGTGATGAAAACTACAGCATTCCATCTCGGCTTAACCGCGTTTGCGCTCGCTCGCCGGTTCGGGTGGTTTTTACCTCAGTTCCTGCCGCTTGGTTCAACTTAGAGCGCTGGCCATTCTCCAATCAGTTTTGTGGACGCGACGCTGATTTCACTTCTGAGCCACTCGAAAGCGGCGGCAAATGCTGTTCCTTCCGGAGTTTTGACAGTCTTATGAACGAACCAATCCGACTCTTGATAGCGGACGACCATCCCATCGTTCGTCATGGCATCCGCATGTGTCTCACTTTGCAGGGAAAAATCCAGATCGTTGGCGAGGCGGGTGATGGGCGCGAAGCATTATTCCTGACACGGGAATTGAAGCCGGACGTGGTTCTGATGGACATTGACATGCCGCACATGGACGGGCTGGTCGTGACGAGGTTGCTGCGCCGCGAAATGCCGCAGGTTAAAGTCCTCATTTTTTCAATGTATTCCAACGCGGAATACGCCTTGCGCATTATTCAATGCGGTGCCCGCGGGTTTGTTTTGAAGGAAGCATCCTCCGAAGAAATTGTCCGTGCCATCGAGGCGGTGCATTCGGGGGCAGCGCACTTCAGTCCAGACGTGGCGCGCGTCGCGCTCAACCAAGTGGTGCACAGCAAAGGCAAAACCGCGGGCTTATCGCCTCTTTCAAACCGGGAACGGGAAGTTCTCCAGCACCTCGCGGAAGGCGAAAGTAACAAGGAGATTGCTGGCCTACTCGGAATTGGCGTGCGCACCGTGGAGACGCATCGCGAGCGCATCATGCGCAAACTCGACATTCACTCCATTGCGGGACTGACCCGCTTCGCCATCGCACAGGGCATGGTTACTTTGATGCCGCCTCCGGCCATGAAGCAGTTCAATGCACGGTTCGACCAGGAGGTTTGCGCCATTCCAACTTCGTTGGCAACAGGCCGCGGACCTGCCGATATGTCGCGTGCCACCTGAGTGTCGCTTCGGACGCCCCCAAGCACTCAGTCCAGCGGAGATGCGGGGAAGATTGCCAGCCTCCTCGTTGCGGCATAAAGTATGCCTTGTGTCGTTGCCTCAAATCATCTCCTGGAAATGGTTGCGGAGTGGTGAAGAAGCATTTCCGGCGCTGCTGGCCGCCTTGGATGAGGCCCGGAAGTCCATTCGGTTTGAAACTTACATATTTGCCAATGACGCGTTAGGTTGGCGATTTCGTGATGCACTTGGGCGCGCGCAGCGCCGCGGCGTGGTTGTGTGCGTATTGGTGGACGCAATCGGCTCCCTGGGCTTGCCGGGCGACTTCTGGTCAGACTTAAGGGCAGAGGGTGTCTTGGTGCGGGTATTCAATCCGCTGGCTTTAAGCCGGATGGCAATTCGGGATCATCGCAAGTTGGTGGTATGCGACGAACGCGTAGCATTCGTGGGTGGTTTCAACATCGCGAAGGAATACGAGGGCGATGGGGTTACCGGCGGTTGGCGGGACCTGGGCTTGCGGCTGGAGGGGCCGCTGGTGGTCGAATTGGCCGGCGCCTTTGATGAGATGTTTGCGCGGGCAGAGTTCAAGCATAAGCGGGTGGTGCCGTGGCGGCGCGGCAGCCGACGGCGCAAGGTGATTTCGGCGGGCGAACAATTGTTGCTGGGTGGGCCAGGCTTCGGTCCTAATCCCATTCGCCGCGCATTGCGCGCCGATCTCGCCGCCGCGGGCTCGGTGCAAGCCATGGCGGCGTATTTTCTTCCCCCCTGGTCGCTCCGCCGGGATTTTGGCCGGGTGACGCGGCGGGGCGGCAAAGTGCAATTCGTTCTCGCAGGCAAGTCGGATGTGGCGCTTTCCCAACTGGCAGCGCGGAGTCTTTATCAGCGTTTGCTCAAGTCGGGAGTGGAAATTTACGAATATGTGCCGCAGGTCCTGCACGCCAAGCTGATCGTCGTGGACGATGCGGTATATGTCGGTTCGGCCAACCTGGATCCGCGCAGCCTGGGGATAAATTATGAATTGATGCTGCGACTCACCCATCCACCTTTGGTTGCCGAGGCGCGCGAGATTTTCGGCGCCGCACAGGCGCAGAGTCGCCGAATTGAATTCGGGGAGTGGAAACGCGCCCGCAGTTTTTGGACACGATTGAAGGAACGTTGGGCTTATTTTGTTTTGGCACGGGTCGATCCACACGTGGCCCAGCGTCAATGGCGCGCCTTACCGGACTGATCGGCGGCCCACGCCTGTGCCGCATCTGAGGCGGAGTTTGAACGCCGGTTGGTAACCCCGGCAGGCAACAATCAGCCGACAGCCGGGGCTCCGAAGCGGACGGGGTGGTTCAGTGTATTCATCCGGGTTGACTCCTTGTTCGCGAGTCAACCCGGGTTCGATTAGCTGACTTTCGCTCAGCGCGTCAGTGCAAAGAGGTAGCGCTGCACCCGGGCCGCGTCGTCAGCTTGTTTGAGTTCCAGATATATCTGTTCCAGGTTGCCGCACATGCGGGCCAGCATTCGGCGTGCGGTCATCGGCTTCAGATATTCCTCTCGACCCTCATGGTGGCTGCGGGCGAGGTGATCCATGCAATCGCTGCGGGTTAGCAATTTGCCCAGATTGAAAGCGTCCACGTAGACTTCCTCCACCTCGGACAAATAACGGCAAAGGGAGTGCCCGGGCAGGCCAATGCCGCAGACTGGCAGGCCTAGTCGTTGCGCGAGCAAAAGGTAAACCAGGCACAGGCTGATGGGGTTGCCCGTGCGCCGGTCGACGACCCGGTTCAGAAAGCTGTTCTCCGGGTCATAGTAATTTTCCATGTTACCCGTGAAACCCAGTTGCGTGAAGACGTATTCATTGATGCGGGTCAGCAGGCGATCTTCCGGGTTGCTCATGGCAAGCCACTCGCGAAGCTCGCCGGCGTAGTCATCAAGCAACGCACGATAAGCCGTGGGATTGGTCTCCGGGTACTGCGTCTGCGCCAGCAGCCATGCCCCGGTTTCCAAGTCCAATTGATCTTCCGTTTGCAGGCAATAAGCCATGAACCGGGTGTCGGCTATTTCGCGGTCAAAGTGCAGGAGAAGGTCCTGGGCGTGCCGGCGCAACATGGGGTCGCTGCTTAGCCGGCACGGCTTGAGCCAGGCTTGCGTGTCGTGGCCAAGGGCAAGAATTCGTTGGCGAACCGCCTGATAAACCGACGGGTCTTCGTCGCCCAGCAATTTGATCAATGCGGTCCGTTCGCGCTCGGGCAGCGGGTTCCAGTTCTTTTGCGCAGTTGCAGATTGCATACGTTTCGTCGCGGTAATAGAACGCATATGGCGGGCGGCAACAATTCAGGGCAGGGCGGGATTTGACCCCGGTGAAACCACGATGCGGGTAGGGTGAAACTGCCAATGCCCCAGGTGGCTGCCACCGCTCGCCCGGTCGTTTACCGTTACGCGGTGAGGGGGGAGGCAGGATTGCAGAGCGGTGATTGTGGTCAGGTCAGTTTGCGCGACCGTGTGCGCTGCTCGGCTTCCATTTTTCGCAGCGTTTCTTCAAACAGGGCCCGCTGTTGGTTGCGGCCTTCCGCGCGGACCCGCGCTACGTCAAGCAAAGCCGCACCTGCGGCCAGGGCAGTGAGGAGGAAACATCCGGTCCAGTAAAACAGAAACCCAGCGGCTGAGAGCCGGCCTTTTAGCCAAGTCTCACCCGCTACCAACATGCCGACCGCGATGAGCAGGCAAAGCGCTCCAAACCAGCGGCGTCGTGTTTTGGAGTTCAAAATCATGCTGGCAGGCTAAATCGTCGCAATCATTTCGGCAACGATGATACGAGCCGGAGATGCGAGCCGGTCTGGATTCAATCCTCTTCCGCGGCGCAGCGGAGGGGTGCGGATTGGCGGCTGGCAGTGCGGCTCGGTGGATTTGTCGTTGATCGACGCGGCGGACCCGGGCAGTTTATTTCCATGCCCCAAATAATGCAGCCTTTGCCTGCGCGCTTACGGGATAGGCCGGCCTTCGTTTCCAGTGCAGGACCCGCGAACGAGCGGTCACCGTGTTTTCGACGAAAAAAGGAAGGATCGTGAAACGGTCGTATGCGTATCCAGGTTGGTCGAGAGCAGGCAGGGGTTTTACCTTGATCGAATTACTGGTCGTCATTGCGATCATCGCCATCCTGGCGGCCCTGCTTTTGCCAGCGCTGAGTCGAGCCAAGGAAAAGGCCAAAGCCACCGCTTGTCTCAACAATTCACGCCAGATTGGTCTGGCGCTCATGATGTACGCGGATGACCACAATGACACGGTGGTCCCGCTGGAAGTCCCAGGCGTCCCGCCGACGGATGCTTACGTCCCGGAAGGCGGTACCATCTGGTGGCCGGACCTTCTCAAGGCGTATCTGCCCAACAAATATGCCTCGGATTGCCCGAGTGTGGTCGGCACCAATGTGACCGGAGTCGCCAAAGGCCCGCCCAGCACGCAGGGCCAAGGCCGCTTCGGGATCGGGATGAACCACATTGGCTTCAGCTACTCGCCGTGGGCCGGGAGCCGCATCTATTCCATCAAGCTCGCCGGGGTCAGGAAGCCGTCCGCTTCTGTGGTGTTCAGCGACGCGGGCAAAATCCAGAACTTTGGTGAGCCGCAACCTGATCAATGGCGGGAGATTCGCGGCGCCCAGCTGCTCTATTTCCTAACGCCGGACCACCCTGACTATGCTGCGGGAAATCCGCACCGCATGGTAAATCGGCATGCCGGACGGGCCATGAGCACCTGGGCGGATGGCCACGCCGAGCCGGTCAAGGTGAGCAAGATCGGTTTTCAATACTTTCCGGGTAAGACCGAGGATGGCAAGGCCGCCCTCGGAGATCCGATCATTGGTGTCGGAAATGGCAAGTATGACCCGCGCTGGCTCTGGGATCGCGAGTAAGGGGCGGCCAATAGCAGCGGGGTTCTCAACGGATAGAGCTGCCCGCGGACAGGCGTGGGTTTGGCCCTTCGGGGGGCGACACGGCGCGGGCGGCAGGTGGCAATCACAACGACGGACAGGGGAGAGCTGAATCGGAGAGTTCGTTCGAGAACCGAGCGCAGGGAGCGCTGGATTTTCAATCCCGCACTCCGCGAATGTCCACTTTGCTCCCTGGTCAAGATTCATCGAGCTGGTCCAGCCGCTGTCAATCCGCGCCGCTGCCCGTGCTTTCAGGCGTGCAATTATCCCGCGCTCCTGTCAGTAATGCCGCATGAACAAATTTCCCATGATCTTCCTGCTGGCCACGGCAGTAGTTGTAAGAGCTGCAGATAGCGACGGCTTTGTACCGTTATTCAACGGGCGTGATTTGACCGGTTGGGTGAACGCGAACTGCGCGCCGGAAACCTGGAGCGTCCGGGATGGCGTGATTCATTGCACTGGCCAGCCAACCGGCGCGCTTCGCACCGAACGGCAATACGAAAACTTTATTCTCGACGTCGAGTGGCGGCATTTGAGTCACGGCGGCAATTCGGGTGTTTTCATTTGGGGCACGCCCATCGCCGCGCCCGGCGTGCCGTTCCTGCGCGGGATTGAAGTGCAGGTGCTTGACCACGGTTACGCCGAGCAATATGAGAAGCAGAACGGCAAGAAGTCGGACTGGTTTACCACCCACGGCGATGTCTTCCCCATCCACGGCGCGACCATGAAGCCCTTTGGTCGCCACCACGGCGAGCGGAGTTTTCCCGCGGAGGAGCGGAGCAAGGGGTATCCCGAATGGAATCACTACCGCATCGTGGGCACGAACGGCGTGCTGCGTTTGAGCGTGAACGGCAAGGAAGTGTCAGGCGGCGAGAACTGCAATTATCGCAAAGGCTATCTCGCATTGGAGTCGGAAGGGGCGCCAGTGGAATTCCGCAATGTGCGCATCAAGGAGCTTCCGTCGAGTGGTGTCTCAGCGGATCTAACGGCCCCGCTGGACCAGGGTTGGCGGCCGCTCTTCACCGGCCTCGATTTTCGCGGTTGGCGGACTCACTCGGTCACGGGGTATCGCTGGCAGGCGGGGGGTGGTCGGATTTTGCTTAAAGACGGCTTGGCCGACGCCGCCGCCACGCTCTGGACGGAGAAGGAGTTCGGCGACGCGGAGTTCGTGGTGGATTGTCGTCCGGCAAAGCCAACGGGTGACCGATTGGCCGTGGTCCCGACGATTGAGTTGCGGAACGTGAGCGGCCGCTGCGCGGAGGTGAAACTGACTGGTGCGGTGCCCGGCAGCTTTCAACGTTATGTCATCACGCTGAAAGGCCGCGAAGTGACGGTGAAACGCAACGGCCTTGAGACGCAGCGTCTCACGCTGTGCGCTGATGCTCCGGCCCGTGGCGCCTTCGGCCTCAGTGATGCCGGTGGGGCGGTTGAGTTCATGAATCTCTACGCGAGGGATCTGTGATGAAGCCGGGGTAAGAATTTAAATCGCTTTCCCGATGGCCGCCGGATTTGAATGAAGCTGGATCAGCTATGGCGAATGCCCAAAGCCGAGTTCAACCATACAAGGGCAAGGGAGCAAGCGTGAACTCCGGGAAAACCAGGCTCAATTTTTCGCCAGCACCATGGCGTTGCAAGATTGGCGCAAGCACGTTGCGATAGTTGGTGGCTACCGGCAGATCGCCCGGGCCTTCGAGGACTTCCCGGCTCAAGCCCGGCCAGTTTCCGAGCACGCGCCCGCCGTTGATGCCGCCGCCCATGACGAACATGACGCTGCCCCGGCCGTGATCGGTGCCGAAAGCCGAGTTTTCCTGCACGCGCCGCCCGAATTCCGTCATCACCACGACGGTCGTGTGATTCATTTCCGAGCCGAGATCCTGATAGAACGCCGACATGCCTTTGGCCAATTGCGTGATGAGCGGATCCATGATGAGCGACTGGCTGAAATGGGAATCCCAGCCCCCCAAGTCCACCGAAGCCGCCTGCAAACCGACGCGCGCCTTGATGAGTCGGGCGATTTGCATCAGCCCGCGTGAGAACTCGTCGCCACCGTACTCGGCGCCATTCGTTGGGTGATACGGTGTGTTGCGCAATTGCTCCACGCGCTGGATGGCTTCGAGCGTGTCGCGACCAGCACCTGCGAGCACATCGGTTTGCGAGCCGTACAATTTGGCGAGCGATTGCGTCAGACGGGAACGGTTATCGCCGAGAGAGAAGTCTTCAAGCGATTGCAGAACCGTCGCCGCGGGCGACCCACGCAGACATTCCGGAATGGATTTGCCCAAGGCAACAGCGGCGAGCGGGCCGCTGCCTGCCTGGTTTTGAGCGCGAAGGAATCGCCCCAGCCAGCCCCCGCCTGTGATCCCGCCGTGTTCCATCAAATCCTGCGCCTCGAAGTGGGAACGCGTGTCGTCCTCCGAACCCGCCGCGTGGATTATCGCCAGTGCGCCATCCTTGTACATGGGTTCGAGGGCCCGCAAGAGCGGATTCAATCCATAGAAGCCGTCCAGCGGCACGGCGCGGCTTTTGCCGATGGCGATGCGGGGCCGCGCCCGATAGTAACCGTCATCCTCCAAGGGAGCAACGAGGTTCAAGCCGTCGGCGCCACCGCGCAGAAACACGACCACCAACGTGTGGCGTTGGTCTCCCTCTCCGGTCAGGCAGAGCTGGGGCTGGGGCAGTGAGGATTGAGTGTGATCGGGCATATCAACATCTTTGAAAGGCGGGCGATGCCAGCATCAGAGCGAGTCCCGCTCCGGATTCGTGGTAGGCCTGTGTTTCGACGACCGTGGGTTTGCGACCCAGCACTTGGGCCATCAGACCGGCATCGCCCCCGGCATTTCTCCGGAGGTGCTCGAAGTCAATATTCGTGCCTTTGACATTATTCTCACTGACGGCGCAGGCAAAATGCCAACGCCAAAGCAGCGTGCCCAGCCATGGCGCCGCTAGTTCCGGGTAACCATCGGGCGTGGGGTAATTGAACGGCGCGTGGCCCATGCGCTGCAAATAATCAATGATCTCCCTCCCGGCGTCCGTGGTCGCCCCGGTGATCCGCATGGTCGAGACCAGGAAATTAAAGGGCCGTTTGAACTTGTTGCCGCGCTGCTCCCGGAACTCGGTGGTCGTGAACAAGGCGCGCAGGGTGGATCGAATGTCACCGTTGGTTCGCGTGAACTCGGCTGCCACCGCTTCCACGGCGCGGGCCGGTGGTTCGTCGGCAATGAAGCGCTGGCACAATTTGCGGCCAAGGTGCTGCGCCGTGGCTGGATGGCGGGTGACGATTTCAAGGACGCGAGCCAGTTCTTGCTCGCCCAGTTGTCCACGCCGTTCAGTGCTCAAGCCAGTTGGGATGGCGGGTATGGCTTGTCCGAGGACGCGCTTTTTGCCGCAGTCGTGCTGGGCGAGTTTGAACTCCACCCTGCCGATCTGAAAATACGGTTCTTCCCCTTTGGCGCGAACCGTCCAGCCCGTCAGACACCGAGCCACCTCCATCACATCCTGTTGGGTGTAACCGCCGCGGACGCCGAGGGTGTGCAGTTCCAGCAGTTCACGCGCGTAATTCTCGTTCGGATGTTCCTTCATGTTCTCCCGGCGGTTGACGCGTCCATCGAGATACCAAAGCATCGCCGGGCTAAGAGCGGAGGCGCGCAACAGGTCGGGGAACTTGCCCAGCGCGTGCTTGCGAATTACTTCGCGGTCGTCGGCCACCTTGAGCCATTTGCAGTCACCTTTGGATGGGTCAATGTTGAAATGGTCCGACCAGAATTGCACCAGCACCTCATACAATTGCCGCTCCGACCAAATCGCGCGGATCAGGGTGCCGCGCACCAATTCGCTTTGCAGCAATTCCTCCTGATACTCGAACAGTTCTCCAAGCGGCAGGTTGAGGGTTTCGAACTGGCGGACGGTGTATTCCGCCTCGGCATCATCAATTTTCTCCGGCTGCAACTGCTGTTCGAGGTAAGCGGCGGCGGCTAGTTCCGGTGTTGGTCCCATTTTGTTGACTCGGGCGTGGTCGCCGGGACGCGGTCCGAAAGCGGCGCGGTTTAATACGTGGGTCACCGGATCGATTTCCGCGGCGGTGGGCGGCTGGAAAGGACCAGGGTGGTTCGGTGGCTGGTAAAATGCACGCAGCTCACGCGGCAACTGGTCGCAGCCCATCGTTGCCAGCAGTGCGGCCCCGCTGCCGCCGACCTTCAAGAATTTGCGGCGGGAGAGGTTCATCAAACCGTGCTGGTGGCCGGTGTCATCCGGACGACGGGCGATGCGGGGATGGGTGGATTTCGAGCTTCTTTCAGGCTCAGAATCAAAGCACCAAGTCCACCGACCAAAGTCCAGATCGGGAGGACAATCCACCCAACAAATGGCAGCAGAAAGCTCAAAGCCAGCAGGATCCCCCCGCGTAGCCCTTGCCGCCAGGGCTGCTGTTCGTCGGTGGGTGAAGGCAGGCCGGCGCCGATCCGGACGGTCAATCCGGCCGAACCGACGAGGCCCAACAGCGCCGGCGTTAGCAGGAGCGTGACGCCGATGAGCTTCAACGCAGGATTGGGCAGGCTGGAGATGGCCGCCCCGACCACCACAGGTAAGGCAGCTGCGGCCAGGCCGATCAGTGTGATTCTCACCGGCTGCGAATAATGTCGCCGGGCACGTTCCACCAGCCCAGGAAACAAAGCCTGGGCGATGAGCCAGTAACTGACGAACACCGTCAACACCCCGACAATGAGCAGGAAAATCTTCAGAATATCGGCCATGATCATAGTATTTGTCCTCCGGGCTTGGTCTTTAATGGTTGGGGCCAGCCCCGCGGCTGGGCCCGTTCTCTCCGAAGAACACTCGAGCGTCGCGATTTGTTTCAGAATTAGAGCGAGAATTCTGGGGAAATGAAATCGGGAGGCCCGGATCATGCCCGGAAACTCCTTGGAGGAACCTACCGGGAGGGCGGCAGCTGGAATTGGGACTCGGTTACGCCTTCAGTCGCGCAGTATCTGCTGCAGCCGTTCGAGAAACGCTCGCTCATTTTCCTTGGCGGCCAGGCGGGAGTTGTCTTGACGGCGTTGGTCTCGGCCGCCCCCGTGTAATTCCTCCACGCGTTCATTGAAAAACGGCCGACCGCCGGCCGAGTCATTGATCTCCTGGCGGAGGACCTGAAGCCAGTGCGGAATCTGCGCACGCAGGTTGGCCGCATCGGCGGGTTGATACGTTTCCGCCAACCTCAGCAGCTCCACCAAATCTCCTTGGCGATACGTCTCGCGGCCCGAAACGACGGTGAGGAAGCGGGCCAAAATTTCACGGCGAGCTGCATTTTCCCAAACGGCGCGCCGCGCCACGGCCTTGAGCAGAGATCGTTCGCTGGCCGGTTCGAAGCATTCAATCAATTTGTAAAGTGGCGCGGGAATCATCCCGTCCAGCCGCAGGCGATGCACATAGCGCTCGATGGACACCTCGCGCAAGGGCACGGAGATTTTCGCTCCGTCTTCGGTCATCAATTGCGCGCAGGTTGGGCGGGCGCTGAGTTGCTGAACCAGCGCTGGCCACTGGGTGGCCGGCACGGAAGTCTCACCCAGCAAATCCGCAAAGATGGACTGGTCCCGCAAGGTGGGGGTGAAGACCGGCGAGAGTGCCAGATCAATTTCGTAGTCTTCCAGCCGGGTCAGTTCATGGCGCAGAAAATTCCCGATGGCGTCGCGGTTCAGGTTGTATGTGCCGCTCAGATGATTGATGACCTGGGCCGGTAGTTCGCGGGGGCGCTCCAACTCGCTAGCGATCGTTTCGAGGAGTTGATCCATGGGTACGAGTATCCGCGGCGGGCAAAGCGGGACCAAGGAGGAATTTGCGGCTTATCCCCTCCTGTTCAGGCCGGCAGCGGCCCGTCACTGGGCGATTGGGGTGGTCGTGCGGCCTTTTCGCCCCGCCATCAGGAAGGCGAGATACTCGATGAGGCGCTCCTTCATTTCCTTGCGCGGGACGATTGCGTCAATAAGGCCGTGGTCGAGCAGGAACTCGGCGGTTTGAAATCCCGGGGGCAACTCGGCCTGCGTCGTGTCCTTGATGACGCGCGGGCCCGCGAACCCGATCATGGCGCCAGGTTCGGCCAGGATCAGGTCCCCGACGCTCGCGTAGCTGGCCATCACGCCCGCATAATCGGGATTCGTAAGGATGCTGATGTAGGGGAGTCGGGCCT
>CAZIJO010000158.1:0-14267 GCA_964539515.1 uncultured Bifidobacterium sp.
GAAAAACCTTCGTTCCCACAAACCGGAAAATCTCCGGCGTCCCGGTCAGTCGCGCCGAGCTGAACGTCTCGGTGTGCCAGCCTTTGACGACCACGATCGCTCGTTCCACCGAGCCCAGATCGGCCGAAGTCAGAACGAATGGCATTTCACCCGACGGCTTCTGTGGGTGCGGGTTGAGAACAAAGAAATCGATTTCGTCGTCTTCCCGCTTGTTGGGAGCGATGTATTTGCGCTGCTGCCGGACGAGAAAGGCATGCAGCTCGAAGTATTCCCGGACGATGGTTTCGCTGACGGCGCTCATGGCGAAATCGCCTTTGGCGCGAATCGCGGCTCGCTGGTGCGTTGGGGCCAAGGAGCGAATGCCGGCATGCGGCAACCAGTCATCGATTGCGAGCCCGCTTTCGCTGCATTCACCGGGGAGACTCCGTGGTTAAAGCTTCCTGAATCGTGGTCAGCGAGACTTTTTGGTCCCAGACCACTTTGCCGATGCGGCGGGCGAGGACGAACTTGATTTGGCCGTTACTCACCTTTTTGTCTAGTTTCATTGCGGTGATCAGCTTTGTGCGCTGCCCGGCGTTCAGTTTTATGTGGGCGGGCAGACCAGCACCACGGAACAATTCTGCAATCCGCGTGACCTCGCTCATCGGCAACCCGGCCTGCGCCGCCGAGATCCGGGCGGCAGCGACCTGACCGATCGAAATGGCTTCCCCATGCAGGTATCTGCCATAACCGGAGATCGCCTCGATGGCGTGGCCGATGGTGTGGCCGAAATTCAATATTGCCCGCAGCCCGCTCTCGGTCTCGTCCTGGCCCACGACGGCCGCCTTGATCTGGCAACACCGGGCCACGATGGCGGCGAGCGTTCGCGGTTCGCGGCACAGCAGCGCCGGCAATTCACGTTCCAGACGGGCAAAAAGCGCGGGGTCGTAGATAATCCCGTATTTGATGACCTCGGCGAGTCCGGCACGGTATTGTTGCGCTGCCAAAGTCTCGAGGGTGGTGAGATCACAAAGCACCAGGCGCGGTTGATGAAAGGCGCCCACCAGGTTTTTCCCGGCCTTCAGGTTGACACCGACCTTGCCGCCGACGGAACTATCTACTTGCGCGAGCAAGGTGGTCGGCACTTGAACGAAGGGAATGCCCCGCAGGTACGTCGCGGCAACGAAGCCCGCCAGATCGCCCACAACACCGCCGCCGAGCGCAACGATGAAGGATTTGCGTTCGAGCCGGTGGGACGCGAGGCGGTCGTAACAGGACTGCACGGTCTTCAGGCTCTTCGCGGATTCGCCGGCGGGCACGACGATGAGGGAAGGTTCATACCCCGCGCGGACGAGGGAGTTGTAAGCGGGCTTGGCATACTCCCGACCGACGTTTGTGTCAGTGATGATGGCACAGCGAGTCCCGAGCTTCAGTCGCGCGCATTCCGGGCCCAGGCGATTGAGCAGGTGGTCTCCAATCTTGATGGCGTAACGGCGTTGGCCAAGCGGTACTTTGACGATGCGCACGAGCCAAGGATAAGGACGCGCGTCGTACTGTCAAAGATTTCGCCGTCGCCGAAAGCGGTGCGGCAAAATCTATTCTAGCCTTCGCCACGGGGGGCTGGCTAACTCACGCGGTGTTTTCTTTGAAAAGTTCACTCGCACTCGCCGGGAGTCTCATTTTCGCCGTCGTCTTGTGGGGCGGCAATAACACGGGCACCAAGTGGCTCGTGAGTTCCTGGCCGCCGGTTTGGACCGGCGGAACACGTTTCCTTTGTGCTGGGTTGCTGTTGCTTGGGGTGCTGCGAATGACAAACTGGTTCGGCGCTTATGTCACGCCCTCGCGGACGATGTATCAGCAGCTTTGGTGGCGCGGGGGGCTTAGCCTCGCGGCGTATATCGTCGCGTTTAACGGCGCGTTATGTTTTACCTCCGCCGCGCATGTGGCGCTGTATCTGGGCGCCGCACCGGTTTGGGCGCTGTTGTGGGAAGCGCGGGAGGATCCCACGGCCCGGCAGCCGCGTCGGTTTCTGGCCGCGTTTTTGGCCCTGACCGGAGTGGGCGTGCTGCTTTGGCCGGCCCTGTCCGCGAGCTCCTTTAGTTTGCGGGGGGAATTGCTCGCGTTTGGAGCCAGTGTGTTGTGGACGAATTATGGCCGGCAAAGCCGGAAACTCGCGGCGACTTTGAATGGCGCGGAAGTAACCGCGCACACCATGTGGCGGGCGGGAGTCTGGCTGCTGCCGTTCGGAATTGTCGAAGTTGCGCGCTCCGGTTTGAGGCTGAACCTGGACTTAATCGCCGTGCAAGCCTACTGCATCATGGCCGGCGGAGTGGTGGCGTTCGGCCTTTGGAATCAGGCCTTGCGGCACTGGCCAACAAGCCGGGTGCTGCTTTTCAACAACTTGATCCCGTTAAGCACGATGGCGTGGGCCTATTTTTGTCTGGGAGAATCGGCGACGCCGACGTTTTGGGTGGCGCTGGCGTTCATCGGCGCGGGTGTAGCCCTTGGTCAGAACTGAACGCCACAGTGGCTACTTCAGCGGGAAGAAGTCGGAAACTCGCGAATCCGAATATTGCGGAACCAGGTTTCACGATGGTGATTGGTCAACATGATCGGGCCCCTGATTTTTTCACCAAAGCCTTTGGCGTCCTTGAATTTGCTTTCTGCGATAGCGCTGCTCACTGCCGGGCTGCCCAGTTCATAAGCCAGGACTTTCTCACCATTGAGCCAGTGTTCAACTTGCCGCCCGCGAATCATCAGGCGCGAATGGTTCCATTGGCCGGGTGGATTGACGCGGGGTTTGTTTTGCGGCGGCAACACGTCATAGAATGACGCGGTCTGATGTTTGCCGTCCGGTACCAGGGTATCGTCGATCATCTGATATTCGTGGCCGGGCGCGTTGGGTCGGGCTTCGGTGACCAGGTATTTGATGCCATTGTTGCCTTTGGGGAGAATGCGCCACTCCCATTCGAGCTCGAAGTCGGTAAACTGTTCGATGGTAATGAGGTCGCCGCCAGCACTGCTTTCCTTCAGGTGCAGACAGCCGTTTTCCACGTTCCAACCCTGTTTCGGAAGGTCTGGCTGGCCAAAACCCCGCCAACCGGCGGTGGACGTGCCGTCGAAAAGTGATTTCCACTCGTCGGGTTTGCGATCCGCGGCCCGGATCCCGAGGGCGCAGGCGATGGTGATCAAACAAACACCGGTGAGCCAGCGGTTGGAGATGGAGTGCATGCGTGAATCGATTTGCGGGTAATTACCGTGGCGGCGGGATTTGGTCAATGGCATTCCGAAAGGGATCACCGGGGTCATGGTTCGACCGCCTCCATAGTTGACCGACGGGCTTGTGCCGGGTTAACTGCCGCCATGAGATTGCGCGTTCCGACGCTATGGCTTGCGGCCTTATGGATCAGTGGCTGTGTCGCCAAACCTGAACCGCGTTTTGGGCCGGTTCCAGCCGGGGCCAACGGGACCGCGACGATTGAAGCCGGGTCGCCCACTGACAACGCCCAAAGCGGCGAACCACTCATCGTGACGCCGGACCTTACTTTGATGGGCCGAGTTTCAGTTTACAACGAGGCCGGGAGGTTCGTGGTGCTCGATTTTCCCATCGGCCGCCTGCCCGCAAACGAGCAACTGTTGTTTGTGTTCCGGCAAGGGCTCAAGGTGGGAGAGGTCAAAGTTACCGGCCCGCAACGCGATCATATCACAGTTGGGGACCTGATTTCCGGTGAAGCCCGGAAAGGCGACGAAGTGCGCGACCGATAGCGCCGCCGGCGACGGTGGAACTCGTTGCTTTGCGGGCGACGCTCCCTTATTTCAGATTCAGGAAGTTCTGCATGATCATCCGCCCGTTTTCGGTGAGGATGCTTTCCGGATGGAATTGCACGCCCCAGATCGGAAACTGCTTGTGTTTCACACCCATAATCTCCCCTTCCTCGGTTTCCGCCGTGATCTCGAGGCAATCCGGGATTGAATCGCGCTGGATGACCAGCGAGTGGTAGCGGGTGGCGGGAAAAGGGTTCGGCATGCCGGCGAACAGATCCCGGCCGTTGTGTTTGATGGGCGAAGTTTTGCCGTGCATCATGCGGTAATTTACGACCACGTTCGCGCCGAAAACATGGCCGATGCACTGGTGGCCAAGGCACACGCCCAGCGTTGGGATGTGCGGGCTGAACGTGCGAATGATCTCGTTGGCAAGCCCGGATTCGTTGGGGGAGCACGGTCCGGGGGATATCAAGAGGCGCTCCGGCTTGAGTTCCCTTACCTGTTCCACGGTGATTTGGTCGTTGCGATGCACCTGCAACTCCACCTGCAATTCCCCCAAGTATTGCACGAGGTTGTAGGTGAACGAATCGTAGTTGTCGATGACTAGCAACATATCACTTGGCCGGAAGTGTAGGCGGCGGGCGATGGGGTAAAAAGATTTTTTCTCCGGAGCGCCAGGGGTGTTCGACGCGATCGATGGTCAACGTGCGCGGCAGGAGCTGGATTTCATGGTTGAAGATCTCGCACGTCGCGGTGCCGGGCAGAAAGATGGCGTCGAGAAAGATACATTTGCCAAATGGCAGGTTGAACGGCGCAGGGCGTCCGTGTTCGAACCTGACAGTTTCGGGGCCGATGGATGGTGCTGGCGCACCGTTGAAAACGATGGTGATGTTGGTCAGCCGCAACCCAGGTTGATTCACAACGACGGCGGCGAAGCCCCCAGCCTCGGTGAATGTTACCTCCCACGGGCCGTTCTGGCGACGGCGATTCTCTATCCAATTGAAAACGACCAGGTAACCGACCAGGGTGATCAGGAATAGGACCAGAATGGATTTCCAGAGGGCAGGGGAACTGGTTTTCGTCATGCTCGGTGGTGGGCTGGGTCGCAGGAAGGTTTTCTAGAATTGTCGGGTTTGCGGGCTGTGCCGGCCGGTCTCGGACCTACAAACTTATAATTTGGATGAAAGTTGTAGCCCGTGCCCGATTGCACAACATTAAAAGCTATTCACTCGCCGTGACTATTTGTCTCTGCTTGATTCTTGCTGGGGGTCAAGGACTGCCGACGAGTGATCGTGTCATATTTGCAATCTTGCAGCAAGCGCGGAGCGCCGGGCTGCGAAAGCTTCAAGCTTGGGATCAAGGCCGGTGCCGTGCAATGCTTGTTGATTTTAGAGCTGCGGTTGCATCCAGATAGGAGCCGGGCCGTTTAATCCAGTCGCCGGCCATTCCCAAAAACCTCCATCGGAGGAAGCAGTGCGCAGGTCATCGTTGTCGAACGCCAGGCCGCAGCGGAAGTCTTGGGCTGTGCAAAGCGAGCGTGCGCACTGGAATTCAGAGGGAGGGGGAATGGTTTTGTGGCAGGCTACTGGTTGCGCTGCAAGATGGCCTGCACGATGGCGTCGGCGAGGGCTTTCATTCCTTGGTCGCCCGGGTGACTGGCAACTCCATCATGCGTAAAGGCTCGCTCGGCGCGGGCGGCGTTCGCGGCTTCACGGCCGAGCGAGCCGGCGTTGACAAAAATGGCGTCCGCTTCCTCGCAGGCCTGTCGGAGGACTTCGTCCTTCGCCGCATCAGCCCAAAAACTACTGCGCACCACCACCAGCGGATGCCGTTTCGCCATCGCGCATCTCAGGATGCTCATCACCCCGGCCTTGAACTCTGCCTTGGCGGTCTCGGAGGCGAGCGGCGGCACATTCTCCCCGATGGCCAATACCACCAAGTCTGGATCGAAGGCGAAGAGCTCTTTCATTTGTCCGTCCACATCATAGGTCGCGCAGTTGCGCTCAAAATCCGCAATGTTGCTTACCTTGATCTGCGGCGTAGATCCGGTGTGCCGGGCGAGGGCGCTGGCCACGAGATGGACATAATCCTTTTCCTTCGCGCTCGCCGCCATGCCCCAATTCCCGTTCCAGCCGATATCGGCCTTGGGCCCGTGCAGGGTGATGCTGTTCCCGAGAAAGAGAATGCGGCGAATTGCCGCCGGCTTGACCTCCGGATCCGCCGTGACGGGAAACATGGAAATCCGGAATTTGGTGCATCCGTAGGGGATGAGGCTGATTGGCTCCGCTGGTTTCGAACGGCCGGCCGGCAGCAAAGGCAGTTGGGGAGTTTTCGGATCGGGGTGCCAAGCGACCTCGACCGCGTTAGCCCGCAGCCGAAGCGGTGACTTCAGCGGCCAGTCCCAGCGCGCAGGCATCGCCATGCGTTCCACGGTCACACCGGGATTCTGCGCGTCGAGCGCGAAATGCCACCGCGTCGAAAAATCCGGGGTGTTGGCGTCCGTGGTATCCGGAATGGGCAGCGCAAAGAGCAGTGGGCCGTATGAAACCGAGGCGTAGGGCACACCGCGGGTGCTGGATGCTTCCGGGATCGTCACTCTCGTGACGCGATGCGCGCCATCGTACGGCGGGCCAGGCGCGGCATCGCGTCCTCGTCGCACGCTGGCGGTCATCGGCAGGTGCAACCGCACAGTGTCGCCTGGTTTCCATCTTCGGTTGATGCGCGCGAAGCCTCGGGGATTTCGCTGAACCGCAACCGTGTCCCCGTTCACGCTCAGGGCGGGCGTTGAACACCAACCGGGAATATGCAAGTCGAGCGGAAAGGCCGTCGCGCGATCAGGCTGCACGGAGATTTCGATGGTTTCGTTGAAGGGATAATCCGTCTTGCAGTCGATCACCACGGGCACCCGGTCCGCCACCAGCGCCGTCACCTTGCACGGACCGTAGCAGGTTGCGGCCAGGCCGTTGCCATAGGTGGCCATCCACATGTGCGTGACAAACCAGGGCACTATGCGGTTGAGGGCGGCGGTGCAACAAAGTGGTGAGTGCTTCGGTTGATAAGCGCCGCCGGCGGCCATGGGCCCGTGGGGAAAGTTTGGGGACAAATTGGCGAACCGGTTGGGACTCTGGAAATAGACGTGTGATTTGAAATCACGCGAAACCGTGGCTGGCCCGGCATTGAAGAAAGCTCGCTCGATCCGGTCGGCCATCCGCCCTTCGCCTGACACGGCGAGCAGGCAGATTTGGCTCCAAATGTACCCCGCGACATCGCAGGTCTCACTGCCGCGGAATGCGCCCGTGGGAACATACCACTCGTCGGAAACCGGCACCCCGTAGGGTTGCATGGCCACGCGCTCCAGCAGATCGTGCCAGCCGATCGCCGCCTGCAGGTAGTTCGTATTCCCCGTCCACAGATAGCCCACGGCCCAAGGCGTGGTGCTCTCGATGAATTCGACTACGTGGGCGTTGTCCACCGTGGTGCCCGGTTGCAAGCCCGGCGCCGTGCGATAACGGTTTAGATTCGCCACGAGCCCCGTCCCCTCCGACTTGAACATGGCGTCCAGCGCCGCGGCGATGCCAGGATTGCCCGTCCAGGAGTAGGTGTCAAAGGCGGGCCACGGGTTTGAAATGCTGCCGGTGATGGAACGCAGACATTCAGGATCGGCCCCGTAGGCTTTCTCCAGCGCCGCCAAAATGTGTTTGTCGCCTGACCCCTCATAGAATCCCGTCATGGCGCGCCCTAGCAGGCCGCACGCCCAAAGCGGCCAGCCACCCAACGCAGCATTGACTGCCTTCTGGTCCGCGGGATTTTTCCGGTCCAGCCACCAAAGAAACAGCAGGCCGTTCGTATTCATGTGGTCGACTACTGCGTACAGTCGAGTTCTTGCCTGTTGGATCAACCCCTCATCGCGGAGGGCGAAGCCCAGGCGGGCCAGACCATCAAACCAGTAGCCGCCCCCCTCGTAAGGCCAGGCCCCTTTGTACCAGAGCAGCCCTTCACCCCGCATCTGGTGATCCGCCGCCCAGGCCCGCTTGAACTCTACGTCATACTCGTCCATATGGCCGGTGTAGCCCTCCCGAGCGGCCACACACCAGTCGCGTAACCACCCGCCGGGTTCAATTGCTCCAGGGGGCAGCGGGAGGAACGCGGGCCGGGTCGGCGGCTCAAACGGCCGTGCGTAATTGACGCGGCCCGGAGTCGTCGAGGTTGCTGGCAATTCGGCTGAGCGCGCGTTCAATGCACCAATCGTGGAGGATGCGACCAAGGCCAGCTGCAGAAAAGTGACTTCCTTTTTCATGAAGTACTGTGCGTTTGATGACAGTTCGGGCGGGCAAGGTCAAAACATAATTCCGCTTCCATTCAAGATGCGCGCGAGTATCAAGGATACAATGTTGCTTGAGGCGGGCACGTACTCCGGCTGGCTCGGGAGCAATCCCTGTTACGGGCTTGAATCGGGCCAAGGACTATGTTACCGCCGTCAGGGGCTTTCTGCGCTGGAATCGACGTGAACTCGAAGCAACTCGTCTCTGCGGCTTTGCAAGGCCGGCCCGTGCCGCGCGTTCCGACCGGCCCGCTGGCCGTGCATTTCTGCGCCGGACTTGCCGGCTACACCCTGCGCCAGTACAGCACCGAGGCACAGGCACTGGCCGGTGCTGTGATCCGCTACTACGAGCGGTTCCGGCCCGACGCCGTCTGGCTCTCGGCGGACACCTGGGTCAGTGCCCAGGCGATGGGCGCACGCGTCGGCGCCGTGGACGCCAACCAGCCTTTGGGCGGCCTGGGCGAACCGCTCGTACAGACCGCGGCTGACATTGATCGGATCCCGTCACCCGAGATCGCAACGCAAGGTCGGTATCCGGTGATGCTCGAAGCGCTCGCGCGCATCGTGACGGTGCTGGGCAAGGACGTATTTATCGTCGCGTGTTTCGACCAGTACCCATTCTCCCTTGCCGCCGCGCTGATGGGCATCAATCAACTCATGCTCAAGCTGCACGACGACCCGTCATTTGTGCAGGCGCTGATGGCGCGATGCGGAGACTATGCCTCCGCTTACGGCCAAGCGCTCGGCACAATGGGCGCGGATCTGCTTAGCGGCGGCGATTCGCCGGCCGGGCTCATTGGACCGAGGGCCTATGTGGAAATCGCTTTGCCCGCTGAAAGGAAATTGATCGGCCAACTCCGGTCCGCCACGGGCAAACCGGTGTCATTGCACATTTGCGGCGACGCCACGCGTCTTCTTTCGCACATGGCCTCTTCGGGTGCTGATGTGCTGGAGGTCGACCACGCCGTGGACATCGGCGAAGCTTGCCGGGTGGTCGGCCCCGACATCGGGCTATGGGGGAACCTCGATCCGGTGCACGTCCTGGCCCAGGGCAAACCGCAGGCGGTGCAGGCGGAGAAAGAAAAAGTGCTTACCGCCGTCCACGAGGCTGGCCATCGTCGGTTCGTGTTGAGTTCGGGCTGCACCCTGGCCGTCGAAACGCCGCACGCGAACCTGGACGCAGTTCTCCACGGGAGCCGTGCGGTTGGCAGATGAACCGTAATTTCGCGCATGAAAACGAAAACACATGCCCGACTGGTGGTCGCAGCCCTTGCCCCGTCGAACGCGGCACCGGGCGCGGACTAGTAAAGCAAGAACCTTGGCCATGACTTCTCGCGAACGAGTCCTTACCGCTTTGGCCCGCAGGCCAACCGACCGTGTGCCGCGCCTGCTCTACGAGGAAGCCATCGGTTACACGCCACCCATCGCGCGCTTGTTGCACGAGCGCTGCGCCCCGAAGTCGGCGCGCGATCACTTCGGGATGGACATCACGAGCGTGTCCTTCAACCCAACCCGCCTCCCCATCGCGCGGTTTGCTGACTGGCATAACCCGGAGGCGGCGGAGGCGCTCGGCAACGGCCAGGTGGATGAATGGGGCGTGTGGTGGCGGACGGGCGACTTCCACCATTTCGCGCAGGTCGAATCGCCGCTTCGGGGCGTGCAGGATCTTGGGCGGCTGAAGGAATATCCGTGGCCGGACCTCGACCAGGCTTACCGCTGGCAAGCCGTTCGGGAACGGGTGGCGGCCTGGCACGAGCAGGGGTTGGCCGTGGCGGCGTTCGCCGGTAGCGTATTCGAACAAGCTTGGTACATCCGCGGCCTGGAAAATCTGATGATGGACCTGCTGGCCGCGCCGGAGATTGCTCATTTCATCTTCGAACGTACCGCGGCTCTGCAGCAGTTCACCGCGGAGCAGTTCGCCCGTGCCGGCGTGGACATCGTCATCACGGGCGACGACATCGCCGGGCAGAAGGGAATGCTTATGAAGCTGGAGGTCTGGCGTGAGTTCCTCAAGCCACGCCTGGCCGCCACCGTGCGCGCCGTGAAACAGGCGCGGCCGGAGACGTTTGTCTTTTACCACTCCGACGGGAACGTGGAACCGGCCATTCCCGACCTGATCGAAACCGGGATCGATATTCTGAATCCCATTCAACCGGAATGCATGGATCCAGCCGCCATCAAGCGGAAGTATGGGGACCGGCTTTCTTTTTGGGGGACGGTCAGCGTTCAGCGCACGATGCCGCTCGGCACGCCGGACGAAGTGCGCAGCGAAGTCCGGGCGCGCATTCACAGCGTTGGGCACGGGGGCGGGTTGATTCTGGCGCCGGCCCACGTGCTGGGCCCGGAAACTCCGTGGGAGAACATCGTGGCCTTCTTCGAGGCGGCTGACGCGACGACGATGCGATAGCCGTGGATGCGGTTCATCTTCGTTCTCGCCGTCGAACCCGGAAGCTGTTTTCCTTTTCCGCATGGCGAAGGCATTGAAACTGGCTTGCATCGGCTGCGGTGCCCGGGCGCAGACGTACACCGCTTTAGCCGCCAAACAACCCGACCGCTTCGAGATCGTCGCGGGCGCCGATCCGGTGGCGGAACGCGTCGAGAAAGTCCGCCGCATTTCCGGCCGGCCGGACTTCCGCGGGTTCGCCAGTGCCGAGGCGCTGTTGGCCGCGGGCAAAATTGCCGACGTGATGATCGTGGCCACGCAGGACAATTCGCACTACGCGAACTGCAAAGGGGCCCTGCGTCTCGGCTACGATGTGCTGTTGGAGAAACCAATCGCCACCACCGCGGCCCAGGTGCTGGAGATTGAGCGCCTTGCCCGACACGCGAACAAGCGCGTCATGGTCTGCTTCGTCCTGCGCTTTGCCGCGTTCTACCGGAAGGTGAAGGAAATCATCCAGTCCGGCGCGCTGGGTGAGATCGTATCCATCCAGGCCAATGAAGGCGTCAATCCGTGGCACCAAGCCCACTCCTTCGTGCGCGGACACTGGTCGGTCGTGGGCCAAAGTTCGCCGATGATCATCTCCAAGTGCTGCCACGACACGGATATTGTTCACTGGCTGGTCGGGCGGCGCTGCACGCGGATCGCCAGTTTTGGCTCGCTGGAATTTTTTCGACCGGAGCGCGCTCCCGCCGGAGTGCCCGCGCGGTGCACGGACGGATGTCCCGTGGGCGACACCTGTGCCTACAACGCTCTGCGCTACACCACGGACATGCGCTTCCCGTGGCTGCCGATGGTTTTTGACCGGGCCCAGGAAGCCGGCGTCGAGGAGATCGTCACCTGGCTGCGCACCAGCCCGTGGGGCCGTTGCGTCTATCGTTGCGACAACGACGCGGTGGATCGGCAGGTTCTGGCCATGGAATTCGAGGGTGGCATCACCGGCACTTTTGCGATGACCGCATTTGCCACGGGACGGCATGTCGAGATTTGCGGCACAAAGGGCGTGCTCAAAGGCGGCGAGAGCTACCGGCAACAGTTTGGCACTCACCTCATTCTGCTGCCGCATGAGGGCGAGCCTGTCCGTTACACCGTCCACGCGGAGGACGGCGGTTACGAATTGCATGGCGGCGGGGATGCCGGCCTGGTGAATGCGCTCTACGCGGAAATGACCAAGCCGCCCGGTGCGCCCCTGGAAGCCGGCCTTGATTCCACCGTCCACAGCCATTTGATCGGATTTGCCGCAGAGGAGGCGCGGTTAGCCGGGCGCACGTTAAGTCTCGCGGAGTGGCAGTCAGCTGCTTGCCGTCAATCTTGAAGCCCGGCCACGGGAGGGGTGGGTATCGCGAAGTGCGAAGGTCCTGTGGAAGCGGGTGGCGAGGTTGCAACTCGCTCCGCCGGCTCTCAGCATTAGCTTTCTTGCATTTTACTTCCCGCATCCATAATTTCAGTCGATAGGGGTAAATCTGATGCCGAACCCAAGCGTGGAGACTTCGTTCAGGACCCAAATGCTGCTGCGGCGAGCAGATTATCGCGGGTTGGCACTCGCTTTGGGCCCGGCGGGCAGATTATTTGTCCGGCCTCCGCCCCCAATCAGTTCCCCAAGAAAAGGATCATCGGCAATGAACAAACTGATTTCTTGCATGTTATCCGTGCTGGTCAGTGGACCCCCACTCATGGCGGCAGTATATGACGACCACTCCACGATTCCGGCGGCGAAGGCGGCACCCAAGACCGGCGGGCAGGAGTCAGGAAAGCCGCCGGGTATTCAGAAGGTCCTGATCGTTTACAAAACCCACTTCGACATCGGTTATACCTCCACCGCCCGCGATGTCGTGCATGAATACCGTACCGAAATGGCCGATCGCCTTTTGGATGCCATCGAAGTCAACCAGCACCAACCCAAGGAAAGACAGTTCGTCTGGACCCTCTCCGGCTTCCCGATGCAACAGATTCTTTGGGAAGGGCAGACGCCCGAACGCCGTTTAAAAATCGAGCAGGGCATCCGGACTGGCAACATCGCCATCCACGCCCTTCCTTATACCATCCACACGGAAACCGCCGAAGCCGAGGCTCTCGTTCGTGGCCTGGGCATCTCATCCGCCCTGGCGCGCAAATATGGCCAACCGCTTTCGATCAGCGGCAAATCCACGGATGTGCCTGGTCAATCCTGGATCCTCCCCACGCTGATGGCTCACGCCGGGATCAAGTTTTTTCACATGGGTGGACCGGTGGTCAATTTTCCCTTCGATCTCCCGCCGGTCTTTTGGTGGGAAGGACCCGATGGCTCGCGGGTCCTGACCTTTTACAACAACGATTACGGCACGCCGGCCATGCCGCCCCCGAATTGGCCCTTCAAAACCTGGCTTCATCTCAACATGACCGGTGACAACCAGGGGCCGCCCAGTCCCGACACCGTGGCGAAATCCATCGCTTATTACCAGACCCGCGGCGTCGCCGCCCAGGTCGGGACGATGGACGACTTCTACCGCGAATTCAGCGAGGAAGACCTGAGCCGTCTTCCGGTCATCCGCGCCGACCTTCCTTGCCCTTGGATTCATGGGGTCGCCAGCATGCCGGTCGCCACGAAGGCCGCGCAGAACAGTCGCCACCTCATCGGCGCGCTCGACCAACTGAATACGCTGGAGCAATGCTGGGGAATTTTTCGTCCCGACATTTCCACCACCATCCGTACCGCTTATGAGCGCACCTTGCGCTACGCCGAGCACACTTTCGGCATGGCCAACCAGCACTACATCAAACTTCCTTGGGGCAAAGACTGGGATGACCTCTGGGCCCAAGGTCTGCCGCTCCAATACCAACTGATGGAAGAATCCTGGCGGGAGAAAGCCAGTTGCGCGCTGGATGCCGCCCGGCTCATCGAAGAGCCGTACCAGGACGCCATCTCGACGCTCGCCGACAATGTTGGCGTCGCGGGCGGCCGCATCGTCGTTTACAATCCGCTTCCTTGGAAACGCGATGCCAAAGTGCAGATCAACTGCTTCCACCTTCCGGGTGGACTTTCTGCCAAGCCCGTCGATGGCGGCCCCGCCGTCCCTTTCGCCTACGAGCCGCCACCGATTGAAGACAAAACCCGCATCCGCAGTTTCATCGCCAAAGACCTTCCACCGCTGGGCTACCGCACTTACGTTGTCAGTGACGAGAAAACCGAACCGGACCAACTCGCGCTGGATGAGAAAGCCGGGGTCATCGAAAGCGCATTCTTCAAGGCCACCTTCGATGCCCGGCGGGGGCGGATTGCCAGTCTTATTGACAAGCGCTCCGGCAAGGAACTGGTGGACACCAACGCCCCGCACGGTTTTGGCCAGTATCTTTACGAGCGCTTCGGCTATCCGGATCTGACCAACTGGCTGGCCCGCTCACTCTATGACCAGTATCAGGGTCACAAATTCGCGTTCGTCGCGTTCGATATGCCCAAGGATTCGAAATACGAATCCGCCCTTCCGGAAAACATGACTCTTACGATGCGAAAATCACCGATCGAAGTTACCGCGGTCATGACCGGCAGCATCCCCGGCCCCGGCCAACCGCAGCAGCTCTACATTCGTCTCACGCTGCCGGCCACCATGCCCATCGCAGATCTTGAAATCGGTTGGGACAAGCAGCCCGACGGTTGGCCGGAAGCGGGCTGGATCTGTCTTCCCTTCAAAGTGGACAACTTCAAATTCCGCGTCGGCAAGCTCGGGGGCGACCTCGACCCGGTGAAAGATTACCGGCTCGAAAACCTCAACACCCACAACTTTT
>CAZIJO010000159.1:0-13824 GCA_964539515.1 uncultured Bifidobacterium sp.
AAGATCGTGAAGAACAAGGTCGCCCCGCCGTTTGCCGAGGCCGAGTTCGACATCGTATACAACCACGGCATCGACAAGGAAGGCAGCGTGCTGGATGTGGGCCTCGAGTGCGGCGCCGTGGATAAAAAAGGGGCCTGGTTGCAATTCGACGGCGAACTCATCGGCCAGGGCAGGGATGCCGCCCGGAAGGCGCTCGCCGAGAAGCCGGCGCTGGCCAAAAAAATCGTCGAAGCAATCATGGTCAAGCGCAGTGCGCCGGCGGTAGAAACCTGAGGTTCACCCATCCCTGGCCCAAATAGTTGGTTAGCCGGGAATTCTCCCATCGTCGTAGCCGCCGACATGGGGAGGCGGATCGGATACCCATCGTCCCGCGTCCACTTCCTGACATCCTTGGCTATCGTCTGTTGGCGCTCCTTGCGTTATGGGGAATTGCCGGATTAGGAGCGTCACTCAGCCGGAATTCCCAGTTTTCTCTCCGCTAGGCTAAGGAATTCGGTGCGCACGAGGGACGGGGCATTCTTGCGCCAGACCAGCGCGAAGTCCATCGACAGCTTCGGCTGGATCAAGGGCCGCCACACCACCCCGCGCAGATGTTCGGCGTGTTTGAAATACGGCACCACGCAAACGCCGACACCGACGGAAACCAGTCCCAGCATGTTCGTCGGATACCCGCCCACTTCCTTGACGATGCGCGGACGGAAACCGGCGTTGGCACATTGCCGGAAAAACTCGTCATACAGCTCCGGACGCGCTTCCCGCGGAAAGAAGACAAAATCCTCGCCCCGCAAATCCGCCAGCTCAACCGCGCGTTGTTTCACCAGCGGATGTTTCGCCGGGAGCGCCACCTTGATCGGCACGCGCCAGACGATTTGATGCTCCAGACCGGCCAGCGGCGCGGGCAACGTCACGAACCCCAGATCAATTTTCAGATCGCGCAGCGCCCGCAGCTGCTCCGCGGGTAAACCGTGCCAGAAGTCGAACTCCACTTTGGGATGCAGTTTGCGAAACGCCGCAATGACGGGCGCCAGATAATTCAAGTGCGGTCCGTTCGGGAAACCGATCACCAGCCGGCCCGAAATGACTCCGGCGGCCATGCGTGTTTCGTTCGTGGCCTCAGAGGCTTGGGCCAGGACGGCCCGGGCTTTGGGATACAGCACCCGTCCGGCTCGGGTGAGTTGTACTCCGGCGTGGCCGCGTTCAAACAGCGGTGTTTGCAATTCCGCCTCGAGATCGTGCATTTGCCGGCTGAGCGCGGGCTGGGCGACCCGCAGGCGCGCCGCCGCCCGGGTCAGGTTCAATTCTTCTGCCACCGCCACGAAGTAACGCAGATGCCGAAGCTCCATGCGCCCAGCATACCTCAAAAGCATGGCCCCACCAAGCAACAAGGTATTGGCCGGACCCCGACTTCGTGAACTACACAAGAAGCGGTGAAACAAATGAATGCGCCGCGAATAGAAACCAAGAATCTGGAGCGGGGTGAACTCAACCGGGTCACCGCCGCTCCCGTTACAACGGAAACCGGCAATACCAAACCGGGCTCGCCCATCGCCAAAGCCCCGCCCCGAAGCCGGGGCCTGTTGTCCTGGTCCGGGCTTGCCATTGCCGTCGGGCTCGCCGGCTACGGCGCTTATCGGTGGTGGCAGGAGGCGCAAGCGTGGACCGTAACCGACAACGCCTACGTGGCCGGCCACATTCACCAAAGCAGCCCCCGCATCGCCGGCACGGTGACCGAGGTCCTCGTGCAGGAGAATCAAGCCGTGGCGGCCGGCCAGGTCCTGGTCCGGCTCGATCCCGCCGATCTGAATGTGCGCCGCGAGCAAGTGCGCGCCGCCCAGGCACAGGCGGAGGCGCAATTGATTCAGGCCAACGCTCGCGTCCGGGGCGAGGAAGCCGCCGCGACGAAAGCGCAACTCGACTTTGACCGTGCCGACCTGCTCGCCCACGAAGCCAGCAGCGTGATTTCAAAACAGGAACTTGATAATGCCCGGGCCGCCCTCGCCTCGGCGCAAGCCGCGGTGGCGGCCGCCCGGGCCCAAGCCACCTCGGCGGTGGCGCAGGTGCAAGTCGCCGCCGCCAATCTCAAGGACGCAGAACTGCAACTGGCTTATACCGAGATCACCGCGCCCGCCGCCGGCCGGATTGGCCGGAAGAACGTCGAAACCGGCAACCGCGTCCAACCCGGCCAGGCCCTGTTGGCCATCGTGTCACCCGAGATTTGGATCGTCGCCAATTTCAAGGAAACGCAACTCACCCACCTGCGCGTCGGCCAGAGCGTGAGATTGAGCGTGGACACCTTGCCGGGCTACATCTTCGCCGGGCGCGTGGAGAGTGTGGCTCCGGCGAGCGGCGCGCAGTTTGCCCTGCTCCCGCCCGACAATGCCACGGGCAACTTTACGAAGATTGTGCAGCGCGTGCCGGTGAAGATCGTCTTTGAAGATGCCGCCCTCCAGGCGTTCTCCGACCGCATCGTCCCGGGCATGTCGGCGACGGTGAAAGTCAACGTGCGCAACTAAACTAAGCCGCCCCGGCCACCATGAACGCCACGCTCACCGTTGACGAATCCAGCGCCCCGCGCGCCGGAACGGTGTCCGTGCGGCACTGGGTTGCCGTGCTCGGGGCCATGCTCGGCGCGTTCATGGCCGTCCTCGATATCCAGATCACCAACGCCTCGCTCGCGGACATGCTCGGTTCGCTCAGTGCGACCCTGGATGAAGGGTCGTGGATTTCTACCAGCTATCTGGTGGCGGAGATCATCGTGATTCCGCTCACGGCCTGGCTGGCGACGGTATTCTCGCCGCGCCGTTATCTGCTGGCCAACACCGCCCTGTTCCTCGTGTTTTCGGTGGCCTGCGCCGGGGCGTGGAATCTCGGCAGCATGATCGCGTTTCGCGCCTTGCAGGGATTCACCGGCGGCGTGCTGATCCCGATGGCTTTCACGCTCGTGCTCAAACTGCTGCCCGTTTCGCAGCGGATGCTCGGCTTCGCCATCTTCGGCATGACGGCGACCTTCGCGCCGGCCATTGGCCCGACCATTGGCGGCTGGCTTACCGACAACTATGGCTGGCCGGCCATATTTTATCTCAACCTGATTCCCGGCACGCTGATGCTTGGTGCACTCGCCTGGGGTCTGGACCGCGAGCCAGCGCAATTCAAGCTGCTGCGCCATGGGGATTGGTGGGGCATCGGTACCATGACCGTCGGGCTCGGTTCGCTAATCGTCTTCCTCGAAGAAGGCAACCGTCACGACTGGTTCAACTCGCGGACCATTTCCCTGCTGGCCGCCACGGCCGTGCTGTTTCTCGGCGTGTGCCTCGTCATTGAACTGCGCCGGGCCGAGCCGTTCATCAATCTGCGGCTTCTGGCCCAGCGCAACTTCGGCCTTGGCGCGATCATCAGCCTGGCATTTGGGTTGGGCATGTATGGCATCACGTTCTTGCTGCCCATGTACCTCACCCAGGTGCAGGGCTACAACGCCCAACAAATCGGCTGGACGATCATGTGGAGCGGCGCGCCCCAGCTCGTCATGATGCCCGTGGCCGCGGCGCTGTTGTTACGTTTCGACGCCCGCGCGCTGCTGACCGTCGGCCTAGTGCTGTTCAGCGGCAGCTGCTTTCTCAATACCACCCTCACCAACCTTACCGGTTATGACCAGTTGAAGCTCACGCAATTCATCCGCGCGCTTGGCATGCCGCTGGTGATCGTGCCGCTGACGACGCTGGCGACCGGCGGCATTGCCTCCGAACAATCCGGATCCGCCTCGGCGCTGTTCAACATGTTGCGCAACCTGGGCGGCAGCATCGGCATCGCGCTGCTGGCCACGCAGCTGGATCTGCGGGAAAAACTCCACTCCGTGCGGATTGGCGAATCGGTGAGCATTTACAATCTCGCCACGCAGGAACGGCTCGACATCCTGACCCAGGGTTTCCGCGCGCGCGGCTTCGACGCGGTCACAGCCGGCCAGCAAGCGTATGCCGCCCTCGCCAACACCGTGCGCCGTGAAGCATTCGTGATGTCCTACAGCGATGGCTTCTTCCTCGTGGGCGTCGCGCTGGCGGTCATGGTGGTCTTCGTGTGGTTCTGCCAGCCGGTGAAGGGTGGCATCGCGGGTTCGCACTAAAATACACCTCGGCCTCACCACGAGCGGCAACCGCTGCGAAAGCATTTTGGCGAAGATTTGACTGTCTGAAGCTATTGACCGCGTCCAGTTGCTGGTCTATTAAAAGATCAGCCCAGCTCAGAAACAGAAAACCCATTATGAGCCTTCTTCAAGAAGCGATCGTCCTCATCCTCTCCTTGGTGGTTCTGGTGCATGCCCACGGCACGGAACTATTTGTCTCGCCCACGGGCGGACATATTGCGCCCTTCACCGACTGGCTGACGGCGGCCACCAACATCCAGGCGGCGATTGATGCGGCGACCAGTGGCGACATCGTGACCGTGACCAATGGGATTTATGACACGGGCGGCAAGGTGAAGGCTGGGGACCTGACCAATCGCATCGCGATTGACAAACCCATCACTGTGCAAAGCGTCAATGGCCCGCAGGTAACAATAATTCAAGGCACCTGGGACTTGGTCGCGACCAATGGGCCCGGCGCGGTGCGCTGCGCCTGGCTGACCAATGGTGCGACCTTGAGCGGTTTCACCCTGCGCGGCGGAGCTACCCGCGGCAGTAGCGGCATTCTCCCGCCCGATATCAGCGCCACCAACAGCGGGGGTGGGCTGTGGAGTGCTTCGGTAAGAAGCATTGCCACCAATTGCATTATCATTGGAAACGCGGCGGCGGTGCGAGGGGGAGGTGTCTTTTCCAATACGGTTCTCAATTCGATCATCTACGGGAATACCGTCATCTCCAGTTCGCAGGTCCCATTGGGTGGTGGAACGTATGGTGCGACACTGAAGAACTGCGCCGTGTTGAGCAATCGGATCTCCAGCACATCAGTGGGCTCGGGTGGCGGGGTGGCCGGCGGTGCCCTTACAAACTGTTCCGTGGTCGGTAATTTTGCGCGGAGCGCGGCGGGCGTGACTTCGGACGGAACTACCGTCCCGGTGATGAACTGCATTGTGGTCAGCAACTCGGTGTCCTTTTCGCAAACCAACTACTCGGGCTCCCTCCTCTTCCGATACACCTGCACCACTCCGTTGCCAACTGGCACCGGGAACCTCGCGACGAATGCCCAACTGTTGCTCGATAACTATCACATCGCTTACACCTCGCCCTGTCGGGGGGCCGGTAGCGCAGCCGACGCTACTGGCACCGATATCGATGGCCAACCATGGAACAGTCCGCCGTCAATGGGGTGCGACGAAAATATCGGAGAACCTCTGGTCCTCACTCCGCCTAAATTGGCTCCCGGACCGCTCGGTCAGTTGCAATTTTTGGGAGCTGCGGTTACCGGCCTCAACCCTCTTTCGTACTTCTGGCTCAAAGATGGAGACATTCTTTCCGGTTCCCAATACGGCGGACTCGAAACGTCACAGTTGTTCATCAACGGCTTTGGGCCACAGGATGCCGGGATCTACCAGCTGGTCGCCAGCAACGTGGTCGGCATGGCGACGAGCCAGGTGGTACGAGTGGTGGTGCGTTGCGTCAACATTTCGGGCGGCGCGCCCAATCCGCCTTTTTCAAACTGGCCCTCGGCGGCAAGGGATATCCAAACGGCCATTGATGCCGCGGCCATCGGCGACATCGTACTGGTAACGAATGGTGCCTATGACTCGGGTGGCAAGGTGATGTCGGGCGATCTGACCAACCGCATCGCGCTCGACAAAGCCGTGATGGTGATGAGCGTCAATGGCGCGACGCACACTGCCATCGTCGGCACCCCCGGTTACGGCGGCGTCAATTCCATAACCGCGCCCAACGGCCCCCAGGCGGTGCGGTGTGCGTGGCTGGCGGACGGTGCAATCCTCAGCGGGTTCACCTTGCAAGGCGGCGGCACCCGCATCAGCACGGTCAGCACCGGATCTGCAACCAACAGCGGTGGCGGCGTTTGGTGTGCCTCGCCAGGCGCGCTCGTGACCTACTGCACCATGTTGGAGAATTCAGCTTACTTTCAGGGCGGTGGGGCGTTCGGTGGTACTTTGAATAACTGTATGGTGGTGGCGAATGCTGCCGGAATAGAGTCGACAGCCTTCGGCCCTTTCTACCCATCCAGTCCCGGCGGCGGTGTTTACAACTGCAATCTGAACAACTGCCTGGTGCGAGCCAACCAGTCGGGCGGCAACGGCGGCGGTGCGTATGGTGGCACACTGAATAACTGCACGCTCATTAGCAATCGGGCGGGATCGGGCGCCAACCCCGGTGGCGGGGCCAATAACAGCATCCTCCGGAATTCCATCCTGTGGGACAATACCTCCAGCACCTCGGGCAATAACAACGCGAGTGGTGGCAGTTTGCAGTATTGTTGCTCGCCGAGTGTTGTATCGGGCACGGGCAACATCACCAACAACCCCCTCTTTCTCGCCGACGGCTTTCATCTTTCGTCGGCCTCTCCGTGTCGTGGCGCCGGCAATTCAGCTTACGCGAGCGGTATCGACCTTGACGGCCAATCCTGGACGAATCCGCCATCGATGGGATGTGATGAATGGCTGCCGCAACCGGTTTTGTTCGGTTTCAAAATCCAGGCGAACTCCTGGGGACAATTTGATTTCGTGACGCAAGTTGCCGGAATCGAGACGTCGCCGGGATACTGGTTCAAGGATGGATCGTTGCTGACGAGTGGCCCGCACTTTCTTGGGGCGGATACGACGCGCTTGACGGTAAAAGGGATTTCGGCGACTGACACGGGCGACTATCAATTGGTTGTCAGCAATGCCTTTGGCATGACGACCAGTCGCGTGGCCCAAGTGGCGATTCACTTCGTCAATGTTGGAAACCCCGGTGCGACCACACCCTACACTAATTGGGCCACCGCGGCCGGCAACATCCAGGACGCAATCGACGCCGCCGCTGTCGACGCCGTGATCCTGGTCACGAATGGAATCTACAATGCTGGCGGCAAGATGACGGATGTGTTTGATGTGACGAATCGCATCGCGTTGGACAAACCGGTAACGGTCGTGAGTGTCAATGGCCCGTTTCAAACGATAGTTGAGGGTCAGTGGGATCCGATCAGCACCAATGGTATCAATGCCGTGCGCTGTGCGCTGCTCACTTCGAATTCCAGCCTCGCCGGTTTCACCCTCCGAAACGGCGCAACGAGAGGTAACAATCGTTTGGGCGGGGGCGTACTTGGTTACGCGGATGAATTGGTCGCCAGTTGTGTTATTTCCAATAACCGGGCGGGCGCCGGCGGCGGCGGCGCGTCCGGGAGTTATTTCAACTGTTGGTTTATCAACAATTCGGCGTCATCCTCTGGAGGAGCGGTGCTATCTGGCCATCTCAATCATTGCACGGTAGTTGAGAATTCAGCCGGTACGGTCGGTGGCGGAGTTTACTCGGGCCGAGTGACCAACTGCATAGTCTGGAATAATTCCGCGCCCAGTATTCCCAACGTCTCCACGCCCGTATACTACTCCTGCTCACCTTCCATCGGCACTAGTTCCGGCAATATCACAAATAATCCGCAACTGGTGGACGGACGGCACCTGGCCGCGAATTCACCGTGTCGCGGAACTGGATTGGCAGTCGGTTTCAGTCTGACAGATCTCGATGGTGACCCCTGGTCCTCGCCGCCGTCCATGGGCTGCGACGAATTCCCGGCGGCGGGTGCGACCGGTCCGTTGACCCTCACCATCGAATCGTCGCGCACGACCGTGGTTGTAAATCATCCGCTCACTTTGATTGGGCGCATCACCGGCAATGTTTCAACCCTGGAATGGAATTACGGCGACGGGCCCGCGGTCACCGATGCCGGCTATTTCACGACGCACAGTTGGACGAATCCGGGCGACTACCTCGTCACTTTGACCGCCTTCAACGCCGACAATTTGCCAGGCGTCAGCACGAATGTGCCAATCCATGTCGAACCCCTGCTCTCGCCGGTGCTCGCGCCCAGCCTGTCCGGCAGCACCACGAACTTTCAAATCCAGTTTCCCGGCCAGGCGGGCATCAACTATGGGCTCGAGTACGCAACGAATCTTTCCGCTCCCATCACTTGGCTCACCTTGAAAACCCTGACGAGCACGGGTGGGGTGGTTCAGTTTACCGACACGTCCGCCACCAATGCGGCCAGGTTTTACCGCGTGAAAGCCCAATAACACGCGGCTGCCAGTTATGCGTGGACAGAACCGAGTGGGCCTTCGCCGGGCCGCCGGGCCGGTGGTTTGGCGCAAGTGCCCGGCCAAACATTTCACGTGCGTGGGCCGGGGAATGCGTTATGTTGACCGCCTGACAAACGCAAACCATGGATAATATCATGAGCACAACAACTGGTTCGAAAAACGTCCTGAGCGCGGACGTCGAAATCAAGGGCAACCTCAAGTTCGCCGGGGAATTGACGTTTGATGGCAAACTGGAGGGCGAAATCCAGACCGACGGCGTCTTGAACCTCGGGGAAAGCGCGGTGGTCAACGGCAACATCAACGTCCAGTCCGTGGTCGTGCGCGGCAAGGTCACCGGCAACATCAACGCCAAGGAAAAGATCGAGATCAAATCCAAGGCGGAGTTGTTCGGCGACATTCGCGCGACCAAACTCGTGGTGGAGGAAGGCGTGACCTTCGTGGGCCGGACCGAGGTCAACCCGAACAAGGTCGCCCCGACGCCGCCGCCGGTGCGCCCTGGAGAACCGCCGAAAACTCCCGAGCCCGCCCGGCCGCCCGGACGTTGAGGTTTCGCCTCGCCCGCATCAACCCGCGCTGAATGCCACCCAGCAAGCAGGACAAGGTCCTGGTGGCCTGCCCGCATTGCGGTCACTCGCAGGCCGAGCCGCGCACCGCTTTCTCGACGGTTTGCCAGAAGTGCCACGGGCATTTTCACGTCCAGGAAGTCCTCAAGCCGGTGCGCAAGGCCGTGGCCACCGGGCCGGAAAAACGCCGGATCACCTGCTTCGATTGCGGTGCGGAACTGGAGGTGCCCGTCAGCGCCGAGTCCACCATGTGCAAGCGCTGCAGCCGTTACGTGGACCTCAAGGACTACAAATTAACCAGCGCCGTTTCGAAGAATTTCAAAACCAAGGGCAAGTTTATCGTCGAGGTCAAAGGCTTTGTTTTCAATACCGAGGCCATTGTCGGCGATGCGGTCATCAAGGGCCGTTTTCTGGGCAAGTTGATGGTGGAGAATTCCCTGACGATTTTTTCCACCGCCGACATCAAGGGCAGCTTCAAGACCGCGAAATTGATCATCCCGGCGGCCAATCATTTTCGCTGGCATGAAACCATCAAGGTTGCCTCCGCGGAAATAGCCGGGGAGCTGGCAAACAATCTCCAGGCTGGGGGCGGGGTTACGCTGAAATCCACGGCCCGGATGTTTGGCGATTTGGAAGCGCAGAGTCTCATCGTCGAGGATGGCGCGGTTTTGGTTGGCAACCTGCGTATCGGCCCCCGGAGTCTGTGAGCGCAACCGGCGTGGTGGCGGAGGGTGGAAGTGCTCCCCGACGCCAGCCGGCAACTGCGCACGTTCAAACCCGAATCGCTCGGTGCGAGCTTTTGTTGCCTATGCAACAAAAGTCGGTCATTGGCGCGGGCGGTCGCTCAGGGTAGCTCGTGCTCGCAAACCCTGGGATCTAAGACGGAAGCCCATTGGGATTCTGAGAAAGTGCGAACGTCTTCAATCCGAAATTTTGCGCGCGACGCGGAGCGTGTGGAAATGCGTCTCAATCTCCGACTCGTCCCATTTCGATTCGTCAGCTTGTTTGCCGATCGGTGAGGCTGAAGCGTAAATGTGTCCTCCAGGCGCGAAAAGAACGTAACGAACGTCTTTGTATGGCCCGCGCCAAGATTCTCCCTTCCTAACAAATCTTGTGCCTGTGACAGCTCCGAATCGGACTGGAGATACTTCGATTTTAACATTCGCGTCTCCTGCACATCTTCGTCCCTCCAGCTCAGCAAAATTGATAGCCGCTTCCTCGGAGATCGCATCAAGGGTAATAAGCAGCTTCTTGAAATAGATGAGCTTGTCTTTCCGCAATTTTGCGCCATTCGGTAAATCCATTTCCGCAACGGGCTGGGGCTCAGCCAGCTTTCTGGTGTGCTCCAATACTTGAGCGACAAGCTCTGAAGACTCAATCATCGAAAAGAAAACAGATGCAAAATGAAGGCAGTCATTTTGCTGTTTAGGCTCAGAGAGCCACGATTGCAGAACAGCGCCATCCTCCTTCAGGTGATTTTCTGCCTGGGTGGTGGAAAGTCCGTCTATCCGCTTTTGAAGCAGCGCGAACAACAGACCTACACCCGTATCTTCGTTGAGCTCCTCGGGGCGGCGATTTGCGAATCTCTTCCTGAATGGCTGAAGGTATCGCAGTTGTTTCGGTAGCTGTGAGAGGCGAGGCATGATTGGTTAGCTGTTCATTGGCGTGCGCCAGAAAGTTCCACCACCTTCGCCTTCACCGCGGCATCCATCTTGATGAGCGTTGGCCAGAGGCGTTTGCAGCTTTCACCCGGCGATTTCTTTGTCAGGCCAAGGGCGAGGTCTGATTGAGCGTTCATGGTTGAGGGTTAAGGGTTCCAGTCAACGTTGGGGGCGCGGCGCGCGGCGCAGTTTGCTCGGCGCGTTCGAGCACGTCGTCGTTCATTGTAGCAGCCGACGTGAGTCGGCTCATTCTAATTTCGGTTCTGCCCATGCGCGCGTTTCGTTGAGAAGTTTGAGCGGACTCACGTCCGCTGCTACAGGTCAAAACGGTGGTCGGACGATCTTCCCAGCATCCGCCGCCAGATTTCCACCATAAACTTTCCAGAACTTCGGCCAGAAATCTTCTTCCAGCGGGTGCATGGCAGGATAGTCGGGAACAACCGCGCCGCAAAACCTCCATTCTTTAGGATCCTCCACCAACCCTTCCTTCCGCGCATTATCCATGATGTAGAAGCAGGCCTTGGCGAATGCGTTGCGCATGCGTTGCTCGGCTTTCAGGACGTGGTCGTGCGCCTGATGTTGGAATTGATGCGGACGCAGCTTTGGGCCGAGGTGTTCTCGCAGAAACTTCAAGCCGTTCTTTTGGTCCGAGTCACGTCGCATTCCCATCCAGACCAGATGAATATGATCTGGCATCAGGCAATAGGTCGGGCAAAAGAGTCCCTCACGCGCAGCGGCGTGGAGCATGACTTCGCGAAAATGGGCGTGGAACGCATCGTTCAACCAACCAGTTCCGCGCATGGCTATGGGCATGGTCCAGTGAACGGCCGCGTCGGAATGATAGTATTCGCGAGGCAAGCGTTGCAGGTAGAAGCTCCGATTCGTGCCTGCGCCGCTGAGATAGAATTTGCACCGTCAGGTTGATCGGATGGTTTCATTTCAGTTAGAGCGGACTCACATCCGTTGCTACAGTTTAGAACGGTGGCTGCGTAATCTTTCCCCCCGTCTGGTGTTGGGCGGCCTTGCCGGTCTGGCGGTGGAAGCGCCAGGCGAGGCCGAATGCCGCCGCCCCCAGTCCGCCCGCCAGACCGATCCAGATTCCCACCGCTCCGTGACCGCCGGGAAACGCCAGCGCTGCCCCCACCGGCACGGCGAACACCCAATACGCCAGCACCGCAATCACCGCCGGCACCCGCACATCACTCAAGCCCCGCAGCGCCGAGATGGACACGACCTGAATACCGTCGGCCATCTGAAACACCGCCGCCACCACAAGCAGTTGCGCCGTCAGGCCCACGACGGTGGGGGAGGCGATGAACAACCCGGCAATCGGCTTGCCCGCAACCATCAGGATCAGGCCAAACAAGGCCATGATGCCAGCGGCGAGATTGATCCCGCCAAAGCCAATGCGCCGCATGCGATCATATTGCGCCGCGCCGTATGCATGTCCCACCCGGATGCAAACCGCCGTTCCGATCCCCAGCGCACACATGAAGGTCAGGGCGGCACAGGTTATCGCAATCTGATGCGCGGCGATGGCGTCCGCACTGATCCATCCCATCATGATGGCCGCGAACACAAACGCGCTGACCTCGAACAAATGTTGCCCCGCGACCGGCCAGCCGAGGTTCACCAACCGTCGAAATCGCTCCCGGCTCCCGGCCGCCAGCCAGCGCACCGGTTGAAATGGCCGCAAGGCCGGCGCGCGCAACACGTACCCCAGGATGACCAGCGCCATCACCAGTCGGGCGATCACGGTTGCCCAACCCGCGCCCACCAATCCCATGGCGGGTGCGCCCCAGTGGCCGAAGATCAACACCCAATTGAGCAGCACGTTCAGCAGCACCCCGCCGAGCATGACCAACGTCGGCACCCAGGGATGTTTCAGCGCCTCACTGAATTGCTTGCAACCGTGGGCCACCAGCGCCGGCAGGAGCGATACGCCAAAAAGGAGCAAATACGGGCGGGCGGCCGCCACGACTTCCGTCGGCTGCCCAAAGCAATTCAAAAACGGATGCAAGGCGAACATCGCGAGTGCAGCCAGCACCCCCATGCCGATGGCGATCAACAATCCGTGGCGCAAAGTTTCCCCCGCTTCATCCGGTCGTCGGGCGCCAAACGCCTGTGCGGTCAGCACGGAGATGGACGACAGCAGCCCGAGGCCGAACACGAGCGGCAGGTGAGCCACGGCGTTGACGAACGCCGACGCGGCCAGCGGCACAACCCCCACGCGGCCCACCATGACGGTGTCGACCAGCCCCATCAACATCTGGCCGACCATGCCGGCCATGATGGGCAATGCCAGCGCCATCGTGGGCCGCACCTCGCGCACCCACAGGCGGAGCCTGCGAGCCATTCGTAAACGCATGAAAAAGTTTTGCCAGCTTACCGTCGGCCTCCCTTGGGATGCCAGCCCAATGGCCAACTCTGCCATCACTGCCCCCAGCGCCTTCAACGATGCTCGAGGCGCAGTCGCACGAAGCGAGGACGCTCCAAACAATCCTTGTTGAACCAGCCGGGTTGGGCTTCCCTGTTGGCGTGGCACTGATGCAACAAAAACTGTCAAGGCTTTCCTGCTGCGGTTTCCTGGCGGCGGGAATCGGGATGCCGGGCGCCTTCGCTGCCGACCAGCCGCAGTGGGGTGAAGCGTGGTCGCGCAACATGATTTCAAAAGAGCGCGGTTTGCCGGAATCGTTTGATCCCAAAACCGGTCGCAACGTGAAGTGGAAGGCAAAGCTCGGCAACCAGGCGCATTCCACCCCCATTGTCGCCCGGGGTCGCATTTACCTCGGCACGAACAACAGCGAGCCGCGCGATCCCAAGCATCAGGGCGACCGGGGCGTGTTCATGTGCCTCGACGAAAAAACCGGCCGGTTGCTCTGGCAACTCGTCGTGCCGAAACGCGACGAGGACGCCTACATGGACTGGCCCAACATGGGCATGTCGTCCACGGCCACGGTCGAACGGGATCGGATTTATCTTGTGGACAATCGGGGCGCGGTGGTTTGTCTGGACGCCCAAGGCATGGCCAATGGCAATGACGGTTCGTTTCGGGAGGAAGGGGCCTACATGACCGCGCCTGCGACCGCCGGATCGCCACCCCGGCAGGTGATTGGGGCCGAAACCCGTCCCGAACCGCTGCGCCCACCCGCCGACGGGAAACTGCTCGAACCCGGCCCGCTCGATGCCGACATCCTCTGGAAATTTGATCTGGTGGCCCAAGCGGGCATCTGGCCACACGACGCCGCGCACAGTTCGATCCTCATCCACGGCAATCATCTTTATCTGAACACCGCCAGCGGTGTGGATAATACCCACAAACGGATCCGGGCGCCCGACGCACCCCGCATCGCCACCTCGGCCCGCGCATCCTC
>CAZIJO010000159.1:13834-14100 GCA_964539515.1 uncultured Bifidobacterium sp.
AGCGGTGTGGACAACACGCACAAACGCATCCGCGCTCCTGACGCCCCCAGCCTGGTCGTGCTCGACAAACGCACCGGACGGTTGATCGCGCGCGATGACGAACACATCGGGCCGACGATCTTTCACAACACCTGGTCATCGCCCTCGCTGGCCAAGGTGAACGGTCGCCCGTTGATTTTCTTCTGTGGGGGAAACGGAGTGGTGTACGCGTTTGAACCCGTTCGTAGCCGACGAGGTGACGAGGCGGATTCCGTACTTGCGCCCAA
>CAZIJO010000160.1:0-14099 GCA_964539515.1 uncultured Bifidobacterium sp.
GTAGCTCAGTTGGTAGAGCAGTGCCCTTTTAAGGCATTGGCCCGGGGTTCGAGTCCCCGCCAACCCACCACTTCTAAACGCTAGGAAACACCCATGAAATAAGGCTGAAACAGGGTTTCCATTGCCCTCTAACCAATTCAAGGCAATCCGGACCAACGGGAGAGAATTGAGACAATTTAGGCAACCTTTGGCAACCGGCCAACCAAGGCAATGCTGTCGCCTCGCCCCTCGGCTGCGACCTGGGGCATATGCGCGCGCTGGCGGGGCGTCGTGATGATTCACTTCGACCTTCACGTTTGACGAGGTTTGCGACTCCGCTTAGAGTCGATTCATGCGAACCATCCTTACCTTGCTGGCCTTGCTAGTTGCCACTTCCGCATCCTTCGCACAAGGGAAAATCACCATCGGCAATGACGCCAATCACTTGTGTTACGACGTTTATGCTGGCGCGCTGGTCTCTCAAGCAACCGGTTGGAATAGCTTAACTATGCAACTCTGGGCTGGAACCAATTCTAGCAGCATGACCTTGCAGACTTCATTCGTGGGTGCTGCCATCGGCAATCCAGCTTTTGATGACGGTCGTATCAATAATTCGCTTTTCATCTTGAACGGTATTGCGGGCGGCCAGCTTGCCACTTTGCAGCTCCGTTTCCTTCGCACCTCCGATTTTATGAGGATAGGGGCGACTGATTTTTTCACTGTTGTCCCAGGCAGCTTTGCCTATAATTCTATCGTTCTACCGATTCCTCCCGGTTATTCCACCTGGGCTCCCGGCTCTGTCAATATCTTGCCAGAGCCTAGCAGCTTTTCATTGGTGGCTCTCGGTGCGGCATCACTGTTGGTGTTCCATCGCCGCAAATGCCCGCCACGGCGTTTTGATTGCTAGGCGAGGGGATTGGCATCGCCAGAAAAGGGGAGGTCACCAGCATTGCGGAAGATACTGGCGGGCCGTCAGGGCGAGTGAGAGCCGGGCATGCGCCGGCCAAAATCGAACCGAACCGGCGCCGGTGCGACTCGCCATCCTTGCCGCTATAGTTGGAGCCGCGGCGATGGTAACCCCGCCAAGGAAATTGAAGAAACCCGGACGGGTAAGCCCGTCGCAAACTTCGTCAACCTGCTAACAACGGGAAGCAAAGGACGAGAACCTTAAGCAGTTACGAAACCGGGGCCATGGCCCCTGGTCCGGGGGAAACCCCTGTCCCCGGGGCGGCGGCATCCCGGCCGATGGCTGGCATCCTGCTTTGCGGAATGAGCGAAAACGGTATGAAAACGACACTGCCAGCCGATTCGGCCATCTTTCGGGGGACCAGTTCTGACACGCAGATTCTGCGGCAGGTCCTCACGAAGGTTGTGATACAAGAAATTCCGACGCGGCTTTATTTGAGCGTCGGGGACTTCTGGACCCTGGAGATTGAAGACGCCACCGTTTTCGACTCGCATTCGGCGGCGCTGGCGCAAGCCCGGAATCTGAAACTGGAAAATGTCCAGCTGGTGGTGAGCCGCGTGACCAAGGAATGGGAGATCATACCCGTGGAAGCCGGCGGGCGGCTGCCGCGGATGCAAGCCGCGCCAGGCCCTTATCAGTTGCGGCGCTGAAGGAAGCCAGCGGCCGATGCGCCCGCTGGCCCGCGTCAGAACCGTCGCGCATTGACGTCTTTCCAAACCAATACCGCCTCGTTACCGGGCAGATCCGGACAGTCAATCTTGCAATCCCCTGCCCGTCTGGTTGTGCCCTTTCCCGGGGACGCCCCGGGTGTACCCCGGGCCGGGGACTGCAGACCGAAGCAGGGAAAAGCCGCCAGCCGTGGGACAGATGGTGAGTTATCAACGCACAGCGGTCACGGAGTGAGTCGTCCGCCTTTTCGCGGCGTGGGGGTCTGATCCGGTTTCCGGCCCAGCCACCACTTCCGCCAGCATCCCAACGCCCACAACCCCACCAACCCGGCGGCCGCCCCCGACGCGTCGATCAGCACGTCCCACGCGGAAGCCTGGCGATCCGGAACAAACCATTGGTGCCACTCATCGCTGGCGGCATACAGTGCCGCGATCAACCACGCGTTCCGCGCCTGGCACCAGGACCACGAGCGGTCCCCGGGCCGGCGCAAGGCCCGCCAGAGGAGGAGCGCCAGCAATGCAAACTCCGTCAGATGGGCGAGTTTGCGAACCAACAAAACAATCCACCACACCGCATCATTCGTCAGTTGCGGGAACAGCCAGCGCAGAAAAGGCTCAATCAGGCGGGAGGAGCGGTGCGACGATTGCCGGTCGCTGGAGGCCGAGAAAATCAACACCATGCAGGCAATCACCGGCAGCCAGTTTTTCAGGAATCCACGTAGTTTCGACACGGCGCATAGCAAGCCGGGTCGGCGGCGGGCAGGCAATGCAAATCCCAAGGCTGGATCCCGCAGGCGGACCGCCGCGCGTGCCGGAAGTGGTGCGGAATTCATCCGACAGGGGCATCGGTGCAACCATCAGCCCGGCAAACAGGCCGTCGGGAACCGCGCCGCAGCGAGCGGCCGGGTGCGGTGACCGGCCGGGTGCGGGTTCGCTCGGTTGGCCTTCGCGATTTCGAGATTGCATCATGAGGTTGACCAACCAAACTCAGGGCGATGTTAAAACTCGGAGTCAACATTGACCATGTGGCCACGCTGCGGGAAGCGCGTTATCGCGGGCTGAGCCACGGGGAACCGTCGCCGGTGGAAGCCGCGCGGTTATGCGAAGCCGCCGGCGCCCACGGCATCACGGCCCACTTGCGCGAAGATCGTCGGCATTTGCAGGACCGCGACGTGTGGCAACTGCGGGAAGCAGTGCGCACCCGGCTCAATTTTGAAATGGCCAACACCCCGGAGATTGTGGCTATTGCACTGAAGCTGAAGCCGGAGATTGTCTGCCTCGTACCGGAACGGCGGCAGGAAGTCACGACGGAAGGCGGCCTGGACGTCGTCGCGAACGAGCAAGCGCTGACGGAGACCCGCAAACGAATGAACGATGCCGGAATCGAAGTCAGTATCTTCATCAACGCGATCCCGACCCAAATCCAAGCGGCCGCGTTTGTGGGGGCGCAATTCATCGAACTGCACACCGGGCGGTTCGCGGAGCACTTCGCGGATGAATCAGAGCGGGACGCGGAATTGCAGCGACTGATCGCGGCGGCAAAACAAGCGCACACCCTCGGCTTGCGCGTGAACGCCGGCCACGGTTTGAATTACGAGAATCTGACCGAGATCCACCGCGTGCCCCATCTGGAGGAACTCAACATCGGCCATAGCATCGTGAGCCGGGCGATCACGACCGGCCTTCCCACCGCCGTCAAGGACATGCTCCGACTCATGGACGGTTATCGCGGGTGAACCCGGGGAGGGCAGCGACCCATGATACTTGGAATTGGCATCGACATCATCGAGGTCGCCCGGGTGCAGGCTTCGGTGGAACGCTTTGGCGACCGATTTCTTCAGCGCATCCTCCTGCCCGACGAGATCGCCTATTGCCTGGACAAAAGGGTCTCCGGCCCGTTCATCGCGGTCCGGTTTGCCGCCAAAGAAGCCATTTCGAAGGCGTTCGGGACGGGCATCGGGGCGCACCTTGGCTGGCACGACATGGAGGTGCGTCGCCGGGAATCCGGCGAGCCCTTTGTCGTGTTGCATGGCAAAGGCCGGGAGCTGATGGCGGCCCGTGGGGCCCAGCAGTTACTGATCTCGCTCAGTCATACGCAAAACTACGCGACCGCCTTCGCGGTGCTCGAGCGCGCCGGCTGATGACGCCATTTTGCTTCCCAAATGCCCGGTCACCCTTAACCTCTTCCCGGGTGCGGCGGGGTTTCGCCGGCACTGGTGTTCCTCTTTAACTCCCAATGAAAGCAAACAAAGTTGACGAAATACAGGTCGGCATCCTGATGGGCAGCGATTCCGACTGGCCCGTGATGAAAGCCGCGGCCGAGGCGTTAAATGAATTCGGCCTGAAATCCGAGGCCCGGGTGATCTCGGCGCACCGTACCCCGCGCGATCTGGAGCAATATGCGAGTTCCGCCCGCGAACGCGGATTGCGCGTCATCATTGCGGGTGCCGGCGGGGCGGCGCATTTACCCGGCGTGACGGCGGCGTTCACCACGCTGCCGGTCATCGGCGTTCCCATCCTGGGCAAAGCGCTGGATGGCATGGATTCCCTGTTGGCCATCGTGCAGATGCCGCCCGGCGTGCCCGTGGCCACCGTCGGCATCAATGCCGCGCGCAATGCCGGTCTGCTGGCGGCTCAGATCATCGGCAGCGGTGATGCCGCGCTGCAAACCAGGCTGGATGGATTCAAGGAAAAGCTGGCTGCCGAATCCCGGGCGAAGAACAAGACCCTGACGGCCTGAGCAGTCGCCATGCAAAGGCTCATCGACGGCGTTCACAAGTTTCACCGGGAAGAATTTGGGAATTATCGTTCGCTTTTCCGGAAGCTGTCGCAGGAAGGGCAAAACCCGCACACGCTCTTCATCACCTGTTCGGATTCCCGGGTGCTCGCGGAACTCATCACCCAGAGCCAGCCGGGCGATTTGTTCGTCGTCAAGAACGTCGGCAACATCGTCCCACCGGCGAGCGCAACGGGCAGCACCAACTCCACCGCCGCGGCGATTGAGTTTGCGGTGGATTCGCTCCGGGTCAGCGACATCGTGGTCTGCGGCCATTCCCAATGTGGCGCGATGGAGGCGCTGCTCGCCGGATTACCCACGGCCAGTCCCCTGCCCCATCTCCGGGAATGGCTCGCCCTGGCGGCGCCGGTGCGGCAGGTCATGCAGACCGCATATACCCATCTCAAAAGCCACGCCGATCGGACCACGGCCGCCGCGGAGGAAAATGTGCTGTTTGCGCTGGAAAACCTGCACACTTATCCGGTCGTCGCGGCTCGCCTGGCTGACGGCTCCTTGTGGTTGCACGGCTGGTTTTTCAAGATCGCCACCGCCCCATTGTTTGCCTTCGATCCCGAAAGCAAACAGTTCCTGCCCCTCGGCCTCGAGAAACCGTAACGTGCGGATTCAAGCTCCGGCATTCGGGGTGTGCCGGAACTTCCGCGGCCGGCCAAAGTCCACCCATTCGACAACATAAAGATCCCCCCGTGAATCCACGCACATCGCGTGCGGAGCACAAAAGAGCGCCGGATTCGTCTTGTTGTCCGGCTTGTTGGTCTTGCCGTCGGCTTCCTTGCCGTCGCCGAGGTGCGTCACCAGTTGATCGTCCGCATCCAGGATGGTGACCCGGCTGGCCAGGTCCGGAATATAAAGCTTTCCTTTGTGCTGGTAGAAGCAGCACGGATTCCGCACGTTGCCTTTCAACGTTCGTTTGTAATCCAATTCGAGCGAAAAGACCTCGAGGCGGTCATTGTGGCGGTCGGCGATGTAAACCTCAGGTTCTCCCGGTCTCAGCGTATTGATCCAGACGCCATGGCACGTATTGAACTGGCCGGGTTCCTTGCCGCGGCCGCCGATGGTTTTCAGCGGTTTGAAATTCCGGTCGAAACGCGTGACGCGCTGGCTGCCGTAGCCATCCACCACGTAGATGTCGCCGTTGGGGGCCACCGCCACATCGGTCGGATTTGTCCAATCAAACGGCTGCGCCGTGCTGCCGGCTTTGGCGACATTGCCAATCTCATAAAAGATTTTGCCCTGGAGATCGGTTTTATAGACGCGTTTGCCGAGCTTGGGCCCTTCCTTGTTGGTGCTGGCGTTCTCGGTCCAGTAAATGAATTCGCTTCCGCCTTCCCGGCTCAGGTACAAGCATTGGGCCGTGTCCACCACCTGCGGCGGAGTCAGATTTACCCGTTCGGCAAAATCGTTCCCCCAAGTTTCCAACAACTGCCCTTTGCGATCAAAGATGGCCACGCAGGGATTGCTGGAACGCGAGGTGACATAGATGCGGTCCTTGCGGTCCACGATGATCCCGCAGCCGTAACCGAATTTCATCCCGGCGGGCAACGTGCCCCAATGCTCATCCAAGGTGTAGGTGTGATAGCCGCTCCCAATGCGAATCGGTGGTCGATCACTGCTCAGTTTGGAGCTGGCGCACCCGGGTACGGCAAGGCCCGTCATGGCGAGACCGGTGGTGGCGAGAAAATCGCGGCGCGTCAGCCGACGCGGGAAAAGATGTTCATTTTGCGGCATGGCATCGAGTTGGTTAGGAGGTCAGCGCCAACGCTAAATTCCCGCAAACTGCCTGTCGAGCGCGAAAACAAAAAAGCCGACCCGGGCCAAGAGGCCCGGACCGGCACGGTCAAAGCGAGCAATTAGTTCTTCAACACCGCTTCGTGGAACTCCTTCCAATCGTCGAGATTGTTGAGGTTCACAGCGTCCTTCGGGGCATTGGCATCATCGGCAATACCGTTCGCGCCCAGGATCGACTTGCGCGTGGCATCATCGTGCAGGTAGCCGCGAATCGCCGCGTTCAGTTTGTCCACCGAACCCTTGTCCAGCTTGGTGGCATTCTGCTTCACCCAGGCTTCGAACTGCGGATAGGTCGGCCGGGAATCCTTGATGAACTTCAGCACGGCATCGCGATTGAGGCCGATCCCATCAATGACCATCTGGTCATAACCCTGACCGGCGCCGGGATAGCCGGCCGCGAGTTTGCCACGGGCTTCGAGGGAGACCTTGAGCCAGAGGCGTGGCAGGTGAATCACCCCGAGCGGACCGGCGGTACCCGAACTGATTAACGGAACAATTGTATTCATAGTTTGTGAGTTGGTTTGTTTAAAGGAACAACATGCGAGCTTAGAAAGCCGGTGTGCACGGGTCAATGGGAAAGTCCCTTTTGGGCGGCGGCGCGGCGCTGCTTTCCGGCCCGGGCCGGCCATTGAATCCGATCCGCGTAGGAATAAACATTCATGTTGGGCCCGCGCAAAAAACCGATCAACGTCTGCCCGTTGGCGCGCGCAAAGTCCACCGCCAGACTGGACGGCGCCGAAACGGCCGCCACGACCGGCACCCGGGCGGCCAGTGCTTTTTGCAGGATTTCGAAGGAAGCCCGGCCGCTGACCAGCAGGATGTGACGGTCGAACGGCAGGCGGTTTTCAAGAAAACCGTGACCCACGACCTTATCCACGGCGTTGTGGCGGCCCACGTCTTCACGAATCACCACCAGCCGGCCATTGACATCAAAAACCGCCGCCGCATGCAGGCCCCCGGTCTCCGCGAAGATCGATTGCCCCGCCCGCAAGCGCTCCGGGAGTTGGGTCAGGATGCTTGCCGGGATCCTCCAGGTGGAATCGGGAGTAACCGGCGGGAAGTGACGATGCACCGCCTCGATCGAAGCCTTGCCGCAGAGCCCACAGCTCGAGGAAGCGAACACATGCCGCGTCAGCTGCGCCAGGTTGACGTGCACCGACGGCGCGAGAAAGATGTTCAGCGTATTCTGATGGTTGGCGGCGTTGCCCTGCCGGCCATGGGCAATGCCCACAACGTCGCCCCGCCGCCGGATCAGGCCTTCCGTCAAAAGAAATCCCGCCGCCAGCTCCGCGTCCCGTCCCGGTGTTCGCATCGTGACCGCCACGTTGCGTCCGCGCACCCGAATCTCGAGCGGCTCCTCGCGGGCGACCAGGTCGTTCTGAGATTCGGCCCGGCGCGATTGCCAGCGCAGAATTTCCATGACGCTGGTTTCAGCGCTGCAATCATCCGGCTTCATCACTACGCAGCCACGGGGGCGAGCTTTTCGATGCGGACGGCGGTGATTTTGTATTCCGGAGTCTTCGTGTACCGGTCGCGGTGCGAGGTGGTGATTTGATTCAAGAAGACGCGCGTCGAGTGGAACGTGGTATAGACTTCCCCTTCCTTCACGCCGTCGCTGATTCGCACCGGCAATTCCGCCGCTCCCTGCTCGCTGCGCAGCCGGACGATTTCGCCGTCAGCCAGACCGAGCCGCGTGGCGTCGGCGGATGAGATTTGGAGGTAGTCGGTGGCGTGCAGGCCGTCGTTCGGCGTGCGCGCGGTTTGGGTGGCGCAGTTGTATTGATAGAGATTGCGGCCGGTGGTGAGCAGGAACGGAAATTCCTCCGTGGTCAGCTTCGGGGGCGCGACGTACTCGATGCGCCGGAGCGCGGTGGTCCGGCCGTGGGTGAAATGGTCCGTGTGCATCACCATTGTGCCGGGCTCCTCCTCCGTGTAACAGGGCCACTGCAGACCGCCGAGCTGGTCCATCCGGGCGTAACTGATGCCGGCGCCCTCGGGCCAGAGCGAGCGCACCTCATCCCAGATTTCCTCGGCGGATTGGTAGGCGAAGGATTCGCCTTTGTCCATCAAACGGGCGATGTCGCAAACAATGGCCCAATCGGAGCGGGCCTCGCCCTGCGGCCGCGCCGCCTGGCGCACGCGTTGGAGCCGGCGCTCGCCGTTCATGAATGTACCATCCTTCTCGAACGACGAGGCGGCGGGAAGGAAAACATCGCCGAATTCATGGGCGGTTGCGTTCAGGAAGAGGTCCTGCACAATGACGAGGTCGAGCTCGGCCATCGAACGGCGCGTGGCGTGCATGTTCGGGTTCGTCATCACGATGTCGTAGCCGATGGACCAAAGCACCTTCAACTTGCCGGCCGCGGCGGCGTCCATCATATCAATCATGTTGAGGCCGGGATGCGTCGGGATCGGCACGTGCCACGCGGCCTCGAAACGCTCGCGGGCATCCGTGAGCGGGACGTAGCCGGCGAGGAGCTTGGGCTCGCAGCCCATGTGCGGCGCGCCCTGCACATTGTTCTGACCGCGGAGCGGATTAATGCCGGTCCCGGGCTTGCCCAGGTTGCCGGTGATGAGGGCGAGGTTGACCAGCGCCATGATGCCCTCCGTGCCCTGGATGTGCTCGGTCATGCCGAGGCCGTGGACACTGAGCGAAGGCTTCGCCGTGGCGTAAAGGCGCGCGGCCTGCCGGATCTTGGCGGCGGGCACACCGCAAATTTTCTCCACCTTTTCCGGCACGAACTGCCGGATGAAGTCGCAATACTCGTCGAACTCGGTGAGGCGCGTGCGAATGAATTCCTCATCCACCAGGCCTTCCTCAACAATGACAGCCCCCAGCGCATTGAAGAGCACAACGTTCGTGCCGGCGTGGAGCTGGAGGTGCAGCGTGGCGAATTCAACCAACTCGATCTCGCGGGGGTCGATGATGATCAGTTTGGCGCCGCGCCGCGCCGCCTGTTTGATGCGCGCCCCGGTGACCGGATGGCCGTCGGTCGGATTCGCGCCGCAGACCATGATGGTCCGCGCGATCTCGATCTCGTCCAGCGAATTGGTCGCCGCCCCGGTGCCGAGCGTCATTTTCATCGCGGCCGCCGTGGGCGAATGACAGACGCGCGCGCAGCAATCGATGTTGTTCGTCCCGAGGACCACCCGGGCAAATTTTTGGGCGACGTAATTTTCCTCATTGGTGCCGCGCGCCGAACTGAGCAGGCCGATGCTGTCGGGGCCATGTTGCGCGATGGCTGCCCGGAGCCGTTCGGCGATAAACTGGTTCACCTCCGGCCAGCCCACCTTCTGCCATTGGCCGTCGCGCCGGATCATGGGCGAGGTGACGCGGTCCTTGGAATAGACGTAGTCAAAGGCGTAGCGCCCCTTGACACAGGTGTGGCCATGATTGCTCGGCCCGGTCAACGACGGGCGGATGGTCGTGATCTGGCCATTGCGCGTGCCGACATTCACTTCGCAACCAGTGCCGCAGTACGAGCAAATGGTCTTGGTCCATTCGTTCGGCACGCCGCGTTTCAGCAAGGTGAGATCCTCCAGCTCCCCGGACGGACAGGTGTCCACACACGCACCGCAACTGACACAGCCGCCGTCCATCAAAGTCTGGCCGCGGACCGGCAGGATGCGGGTCTGGTCGCCCCGGTGCCAGGCCTTCCAGACGAACTGCCCCTGCACCTCGTCGCAGATGCGCACGCAGCGGTAGCACGTCACGCACTGGGTCATGTCCACGTTGATGTAAGGATGGGTGGCGTCCTTCATGAACGGCACCGCGGGGGGCGGCGACTGGCGCGAGCCGCGGGCCGGCACGTTGTATTCGCGAAGGTAACGGTGAAATTGTTTGTCGGGAAATTGCGCCACCGCTTCCGCCGGATAATCCCGGGCGAGCAGACCCAGCAGTGTCTTGCGCACGGCTTGCACGGGGTCGGAGTGCGTGAAGATTTCCATGTCCTCGCGCAGCGGGGTGTTGCAAGCCGTGATCAGTCCGGCCATACCCTTGACCTCCACGGCGCAGAGGCGACACGAACCATAGGGTTTCAGGCGGTCGTCATGACACAGCGTCGGCACCTCGATGGCAATTTGCCGGAGCGCCGCGTTGATCGTGAGCCCGGCGGGGAACCGATGGGCCTGGCCGTTGATTTTTACTTGAAGCATGGCTCAATCTCGGTCGGGTAATAACGCAGAATCGATTCGGCAAAGCGCGCCAAGCCGGTCCCGTGTCCGCACAGGCTGGCGAGCTTGAGCGCGGTGACGAGGTCGCGGCACTCCTGCAAGTCCGCTTTCGTGGCGTCGCCCCCCAGGGCATCCCGGAAAATCTCCTCGACCCGCCCGCTGCCACTGCGACACGGGGTGCACTTGCCGCACGACTCGTACGCGCCGAAGGAGAATACGTGCTCGACCAGTGCCGGGATCGAAGTGTGTTGATCAAATGCCACCACGCCACCGTGACCGACGCCGGCGCCGATGGCGGCCAGTTCCTCGAAACCGAGCTGGGTGTCGAGCAACGATGGCGGGATCATGCCGATGATCGGCCCCCCGATGAGAACGCCCTTCACGATGCCGCCGTCGCGCAGACCGCCGCCGATTTCCTCGACGATGTGCCGCACGGTAACGCCGAACTCGACCTCGTACAGCCCGGGGCGGTTGAACAGGGAATTGAGCGAAAGCGCCTTGGTGCCCCGGCTTTTCGAAAATCCAAGCGCGGCATAGGCCTCGCCGCCGTGCCGGACGATCCACGGCACATTGACCAGGGTCTCGACGTTGTTGAGCAACGTCGGCCGGTCGAACAAGCCACATTCGGTCGGATAAGGCGGACGCGCCATGACGTCGGGACGCTTGCCTTCGATCGAACGGAGCAGTGAAGTTTCCTCGCCGCAAACATAGCTGCCGTGGCCGGTATAGAGTTCGAGGTCGAAGCTGAAATTCTTTCCGCCGACGCGCGGGCCGAGCCAACCCGCCGCGCGCGCTTCCTCGATCGCCGTCCGCAACACCGTGCCGGCAAGCGGATACTCGAGCCGCACGTAGATGTAACCCTTGCTCGCGCCAACCGCGTAGGCGGCGAGAATCATGCCTTCGATGAGCGCGTGCGGATCATCCTCCATGAGGTAGCGATCAATGTAGGCGCCGGCATCGCCTTCGTCGGCATTGGCGACCACATATTTCTCGCCTGGTGGCTGCGCGGCAACCGCCCGCCACTTGCGCCCGGCCGGAAAGCCGGCCCCGCCCCGGCCGCGCAGGCCCGAGGCTTCGACCGCGGCGAGGACCTGCTCCGGCGTCTGCTGGAGGGCTTTGGCTAGCGCGGCGTAATCGCCATAGTCCGCCAGCAGCCGCGCGCTGCCGCGGGCAAGGCGATCCAGCACGATGCCGTGGCGGGAGAACACTTTGACGGGCGGCCGTGGCTGGGTCTGGCCCTTCGCCGGCGCGGCAAAGCATTCCCCGAGACAGTAAACGCGCGGATTCTGGGCGGAGGCTTCGGCCCACCGGGCAGGATGGCAATGGCGCGCGGCAAAACACGCCGTGCCCTGGCACGCCTTTCCCAGATGGTCACCTTGCGCAAGGTGATAAAACGACTCCACGTCGGGCAGGAGCGCCGGCGCAATGCCGGCGGATCCAGAGTGAGTGGGCGGTCGGCTCGTCATATTTGTTCATCCAAATCCGGACCGGTAAGAACCCGATCCCGGTTCCGGCAACCAATTGGTTTCAGCTAATTGTCCGGCTGGCGGCCTTTGAAAGTCAGCTCCGCGATGCCCGATTTGTCCAGCTCACCCAGACCTTTTTCCACCATGCGGTCGTATTGCTTCTTGGTGGCCGTGGCGAGGGGCAGGTTCAAACCCTGTTCCTTGCCGAGCTTGAGCGCGATGCCGGAATCCTTCGCGGCGTGCGCGGCAGAGAAGAAGCAGGAATGGTCGCGATTGACCATATCCTCGCCGTCGGTAACCAGCACGCGGGAATTGGCGCCGGTTTGGGAGAAAACCTCCATCAACGTCTTCAAATCGAGCCCGAGTGCGTTGCCGAGGCCGAGACCTTCCGCGAGACCGGCGGTATTGATGTTCATCACCATGTTCACGAGCGCCTTCACCTGCGCGGCCTTGCCAGCAGTGCCGATGTAACGGAGCAATTTGCCTTCGTCGCTCAACTTGGTCAGCACCGGCTTGATCTGCTCAAAGATTTCCTGTTTGCCGCCAATCATCAGGTACAATGTGCCCTGGCGCGCTTGATTGATGCTGGAAGCCATACACGCTTCAAGCGAGTCCGCCCCCTTGGCGTTGCACTTTTCCTCCACCCAAACGTGCGTGGCAGGCGAAACGGTGGCGCAGTTGACAAAGATTTTCCCCTTGGCGCGGGACAACAAACCGCCGTTGTAAATTGCCTTCATTGCCTTGTCATCCGTCACGACGGTGATGATGACGTCCGAGAGCTTGGTCACGGCCTTGAGTTCCGTACAGGCCTGGCAACCCAGTTCCTGCGCCAGCGCCTGCGCCGCAGCGGTGTTGACATCATAAACCGCAGCCACTTCGTAGCCACATTCCTTCAGCCGGCGTGCCATGTTGCTGCCCATGCGACCGACACCAACGAATCCAATTTTTTCTGCCATAGTTTTGTCTGGGTTGTGCTGGTTAAGTTACAGGTTAATCCGCGATACGCCATTCCCAACCAGGCGATCGCGGTCTTGGAAATACCGGCACAGCCTAACCGGATGCCACCGCGGGAGGCACGCCTTTTTTGCATCTTTTTGCGAACGCCAGCATCCAATGCCTTGACCGCGCACGGGAGATCCCCGGTCGCAGCGGGGAGGCAAGTCCGGAAAAGGTCCTCGCCGCAAGCCACAGGCGCGGCACCCGCTCGATGCCATAAGTGCGATAACAACTCCGGTCGGAAAACATAACCTGCTTCAGAGGAGACGCCGGACCATCCCAAGCGGATACCACCGCACCATTTTCACCCTGACAAAGCGGTCAACCATTTCCTACGCTGAGCCCTGATGAGCAAACGCCCGTTGATTCTTGTCTCCGCCGGGATTGAGTGCCGCGGTTCCGAGTTTAGTGACCAATCCCTGAGCCTTTCCGTGGCTTATGAACGGGCCGTCCTGGGCGCCGGCATGATCCCCGTCGTCCTGCCCTCGGCCGCCGACCGTGCGGCCATCGCCGAGTGCGTCCGCCGCACGGACGGCGTTTTGCTCACGGGTGGCGAGGACGTGAACCCGGATCTGTATGCCCGGCAAATCCCGGCCCGCGTGCGGCGCACGGTGACCGTGACGCCCGACAATGGCATCCGCGACCTGCGCGAGGTGCTGCTGGTCGCCGAAGTGTTCCGGCAACGCAAACCCCTGCTGGCCATTTGTCGCGGCCAGCAGATCTTGAACGTGGCGCTCGGCGGAACGCTGGTGGTTGATATCGCCCGGCAAATCCCCGGCGCCTTGAACCATCGCCGCATCGACCGCCGGGGCTTCAAAGTGCATGAAGTAAGTTTGACACCCGACGCGATCCTCGCCAAGATAACCGGCAGGCGGGCTTTGGCGGTGAACAGCACGCACCATCAGGCCGTGGATCGGCCGGCGGGCGTGCTTCGGGTATCGGCCCGCAGCGCCGATGGCGTCATCGAGGCCATGGAGTTGAAAGCGGAAGTCGCCCGCTTGCTGCCGTTCCTGGTGAGCGTGCAGTTTCATCCGGAGCGGCTGGCCGATCGCCACCCGGAACACCAGGCCATTTTTGCCGCGTTTGCCCGGGCCTGCACGCCGAAGTGCCAGTAAAAATCTATGAAAGGTAAAGTTCTACTCGTTGACGATGAACCGAATATTCGGGACCTCGTCGCTTCTGTCCTCCAGCGCGATTTCCAGGTGATCGAGGCGGAAAGCGGCGCCGCCCTGCAAAAGGCTTTCAGCGAAGCCCAGCCGGACGTGGTG
>CAZIJO010000161.1:0-14094 GCA_964539515.1 uncultured Bifidobacterium sp.
CACTGTTCAATCCGCCCGCAACAAATCGCGCTTCCTAAGTCCGACAGGCTGCTAGAATGCCAGCAAATGATCCCCGTGTTGTTTGAGCAACGCAGGCAGTTGGTCGGCAGGCACCGGAACGCTCTGACTTTGGGTGGTGTAGTAGCCGCCTAATTTTGATCTCGCCCGGGCTTCGCGAGGAAAAATGATTGCGCCATTGACTATTCCACCATTGGTAAGAGCGAAGAGTATGTGACAAGACTGGATCGGTGATTCTTCGCCGCGAGCTCGCCAACGACTTTCGGCGTTAGATTTCGACATCGCCTGCCGCATGGCATCAACCGTATTTGCTCCCTGCAAAACCGCCCGAAATTCCCTCTCCAATTCGTCTAGTTTCATCAAATCGCCAAGGTGGCGAGGTTTTTGTTCGTACCATGCTTCGTTGCTCCCCAGGAGCCAGCCAATCTGGTGCGCGGCACCACCAACTGCCATCCCGACGAGGAACAGGAGCACCAGCCCCACCAAACCGCACGCCGTCCATTTCCATGGCCATCGCCAGTTCCGGCCCCGTGTGGAAGCAATACTTTTTGTGATCCAACGGAAGAACCCGTGCGCGAGCAGGACCACGAGGAGCAGGCACAACGCGCTCATGCCCACAATATCCCAGTTCCACGAAATAGCCGGAATTGTGCGGTTGAGGAACCTCCACCACCCCAAGGCGACGGCTCCCATCACACCCGCCTGCCCGGCCATGAAGAACACTGGCAGGTAAAGAAGCGCAATCATCACCACGACCAGCACCAGGGCTATTTTGAAAACCAGCCTGGTCCGGGCGGGCGGCTTGCCAGGCGGTGACGCAGAGGCCTCACTCATGTTTAGCCTTTCGGGGAAACAGGTTTCGAATCTCGGCACCTGAAAGCATTTTGATTTCCCCGGAGGTCGATAACACGAAGCGGCGGTCACCGAAGTCCTGGGGTTCAACCGCCAGCAGCGCAGCCACATCGTTGGTCGTGAGCCCGCCCGAATAAACATAGTGCGATCCAGCTTGGTCCGGGGATTCCCAGAACTTTTCGGCTATCTCCGGCACGAAGTCGTGGGCCGGGAAATTCCCGTCATGCGTCCGGGCGTAATCGAAGAGCGCAGCGCGCAGATGCTCCAGGCTGCGTCGCCGGGCGGGCTCCTGTGCCGGATCATTCAGCCGGTAGGACGTGCCTTGCTTGCGCCAGGCCCCGGGGGTGAGCACTTCGCGAATGCCGGAAATCATCGTGAGGATAAGCAGTGTCCCCAACCCGAACAACAGCGCGAGACACAACGCCTGGCGAAATCCCAATCGCGGCAGGGCGCTGAACCCTTTGAAAGCGAAGTTCCAGAGGAACTGGAAGGCAAGGGAACTGACGATCAGCAGGGCGATGAAAAAGGAAATCTCCTCCAAGCGCAGACGGACAACATCCCGGAGGCCATAAACCGTCATGCCGGCGTGCGTCGGAAACGACCAGCCAACCAGGGCGATGGTAAGGGTTGCCACCCGCCGGAGCGTGCGGTTGATTTGCATGAAGGCATGCTTCACCAGCCCGGCCCGGTGCGGCAATCAAAAACTCCACGGGCGGGAGAGCCGTCAATCGCGGCACAGCGAAGTAAACGAGCGTTGCCAGCGCGGCAACCAGTGGTTGCCCTTGTCGAGCGACAGCACCACCGCCGTCGCGCGACCGATGATCTGTTGGCGGTCCACGGTTCCCCAGTAGCGCGAATCAAAGCTGTCATCCCGGTTGTCGCCCATCATGAAATAACTGCCTGGCGGCACCATGGTGGGAGCAAAGCTACGCATGGCGGGCGCCGCCGGCAACCCACCGACGGCGTGCGTCTGGCCGGGCAGGGCTTCGCTGGCAAAGACCCGACCCGTGCGTTCAGCCGCCGGGATATCGCGCAACAATTCCTCGGCGATAGGTTGGTATGCCACCGGCGTGCCGTTGATGACGAGTTGGTTGTTGCGGAGTTCGATGGTGTCGCCGGGCAGACCAACGACGCGTTTCACAAGCCGCTTGCCGTCGTGGGGCGAATAGAACACTGCAATGTCCCCGCGTTGCGGGTTGTTCCACTCCGCGAGGTGCCAGGTGGTGAACGGCACTTTGAGGTCGTAGGCAAGTTTGTTTACCAGGATGCGGTCGCCTTCCAGGATGGTGGGCCGCATGGAGCCGGTCGGCACGTCATTCCAGTCGGCGAGCGAGGAGCGAATCGAAAAACCAATCAAAAGGATCACCAGGAGCGGGCGAATTTCCTGCCGCCACAACTGGCGGGCGCGGGCGCGGAAGGCGTTTGCGTTCATCGCCCATTGGACACGGAGCGGCAAGGTGTGTTCAAACGGAATTGGGTGCTCGCGGCATGGAATTGTCAGGGGCGTACCTCGCAAGGGGTGCGCGAGGCTCAAAACTTCTGCGGTTCGAGATTGCCCGGCCGTGCCGGTTCGACCGGCTGGCCTTAATGATTTCCAAACCAGCGGATGCCGCGCTCCGCCGCTGCCCTATTCTTGAACACTCCGATGGGAAATGCGTGGGCATAGCTCCATGTGCGAACGCCCTTGGAATGGCGGGCGGCGTTGGTTTGGAAAGTGCTAAAGCTTTGTCATGCTTTTGGATATTTGGTTTGATTGACCAACACGAAGGCTTCGTATATCAGCACTGCGCGCATGCAACCTTAGAAATAGGCGATGAGCATCATTCTCAAAACCGAGAAACTGCGGGTGGAATACCCAAGCCGCGAGTCGCCATCCGGAGTCAAGGTGGCGTTGAATGGTCTGGATTTGGCCGTCCGGGCAGGGGAGGTGTTTGGTTTTCTGGGACCCAACGGGGCGGGAAAGACCACGACCATGAACGTGCTGCTGGGTTTCGTCCACGCCACCGGTGGCGAGGCGCGGTTGTTTGGGGTGGACGTGCGCGAACCCATCGCCCGGCAACGCATCGGCTATCTGCCGGAACTGACCTACTACTACAAGTTTCTGACCGCCGAAGAAATCCTGCGTTTTTACGCCCGGATTTTCGCCATTCCGCGCGGCGAAGCGGACCGGCGCATTGACGCGCTGCTGAAGTTGGTGGAACTGGAACACGCCCGCCGCCGGACGATCAAGACCTACTCCAAGGGCATGCAACAGCGCGTGGGGCTGGCGCAAGCCCTGATCAATAATCCGGACCTGCTGATTCTGGACGAACCAACCAGCGGACTCGATCCACTCGGCCGCATGAAAGTGCGCGAGATCATTCAGCGGCTCAAGAGCGAGGGCAAGACGGTCTTTTTCTCCTCCCACGAACTGGGAGAGGTGGAGACGATTTGTGACCGCGTGGCCATTGTCAGTCAGGGTGAGCTCAAGGCCGAAGGCCGGGTTGATGAGCTGGTCGCGCATCATCAGTGCGACCTCGAAAAGCTTTTCCTCAAACTCATCGGCTACCAACCGCAAGGCGTGTCATGAACAACGTGCTGGCGATATCCGGGATCGTGATCAAGGAAATATACCGGCGCAAAGATTTTTACGTCCTGTTTGTGCTGACGGCGCTGATCACACTGCTGTTGGGGACGGTGAATTTCTTCAATGATCCCAAAATCGTCCGTTACCTCAAGGAAGTCTGCCTGTTGCTGATTTGGATATCATCGCTGGTGATTGCCATCGGCACGGCGGCGCGCCAGATTCCGGCCGAGCGGGAAAATCGCACCATCTTTCCGCTGCTCGCCAAGCCGGTGACCCGCGGTCAGGTTATCTTGGGCAAGTTCCTCGGCTGCTGGCTGGCGTGCGGGATGACGCTGCTGGTGTTCTATCTGTTCTTTGGCGTGGTGAGCGAGTCGCGGGGACGCAATGGGACACCGCCGGCGGAAGCTTCGGCCGTGGTGGCGCCGCCGGGCGGGGCCGCGCCCGCCCCATCCCAGGCACACGATCATGACCACGACCACGATCACACCGGGGGCGATTCGCATGACGAACATGAATGCACGGCGGGCCGTTCGGTGGTTATGAATTATGTGCAAGCTCTGTGGTTGCACTGGCTGCTTTTGGGCGTGGTCACCGCGATGGTGCTCCTCGGGTCGGTGGTGCTTTCCGCCCCGTCGGTCAGCGTCACCATCAGCTTCATTGGCGTGCTTGGCATTTTGTTGTTGGGCGAGCACCTGAACAAGGTGGCGCTGCGGCAACCCCAGCCAATTCAGGCCATTCTTTACACTGGCTATTTCCTGATTCCCCACCTCGAGTGGTTCGATATTCGGGATCGCGTCATCTATGACCAACCGCCGATTGCGTTGGTGGACTGCGGTCTCGCGGCGGTTTATGCCGTCGCTTACACGGGCTTGTTCCTGTTTCTGGCCTGGCTGGCTTTCCGGCGGAAAACCCTGACGCTTTGAACGCATGAAGCGGGTGTCGCCCTATCTGGTGCTCGGCTTGTTGCTGGTTGTGTGCTTCACGCTGGCCACGACGATTCAGCCGCGCACAACTTCGTGGAGCGGCCGCACCAAATCCGGTGACGTCCTCAAGATGCTTTTGGGCGAGGGCCGGCGAATGTTTGCCAGCCACTTCTTTGAACGGGCGGACATTTCCTTCCACAGTGGCTATTACCCTTCCATCTTCGACCGGCGGGAGGAAAAGGGGAAAAGCGCCATGGCCAGTGAATCGGAGGCGCATGGGGACCACGACGAGGCGGAGCATGAAAAGGCGATGGCTTTCCTCGGCCAGCCACGGGATTGGATCGAAAGGTTCGGTCGCCATTTCCGTGTGACCGAACATACCCACCTGGCGGAGGGTCAGGAGCGGGAGATTCTCCCCTGGTTGCGGCTGGTCGCCGAGCTGGATCCCCAACGGGTGGACACCTACACCGTGGCCGCGTACTGGCTGCGCGAGCGGTTGGGAAAGGTCAAGGAGGCCGAGCAGTTCCTGCGCGAGGGCCAGCGGAATAATCCGGACAGTTACGAGATTCTTTTTGAACTCGGCCGGCTTTATCAGGATGGCCTCCATGACGTCCAGCGCGCGCGCAACGTCTGGCAACTCGCGCTCCGGAAATGGGCGCAGACGGAAGCCGGAAAAAAAGAGCCAAACTATTTCGATCGCGAAAAAATCGCCGTGCACCTGGCGCGATTGGAGGAGGCGGCCGGGCGGTTGGAGCGGGCCATTGAGCTTCTTGAAATGGGCAAGCAAGCCTCGCCCAACGCCGCCGTCCTGCAGAAGCAAATTGACGAGCTGCAGGAAAAAATTGCGGAATCCGCCGCCACGCCAAAGCCGTCAGCTTACTGAAGTTGCGGTGCTTTCCCGGGTGTTTTCCGCCCGTGAAACGCCTTGAGGCAGCAATGGCAGCCTGTGCGATTCGGCTTTATCTTCTTTTTCAAGGTCTGCTTTAATGAAGGAGATGAAACTCCGGCAGGCACAAGTCAAGCGGCACACCAATGAAACACGGATCACCCTCCAGCTCGCGCTTGACGGGCAAGGTAAAGCTTCGATCCGGACCGGGATACCGTTTTTTGATCACATGCTCACGCTCTTTGCGAAGCATGGGGTGGTTGATTTGAAACTTCGCTGTGACGGCGACCTGGCCGTGGACGCGCACCATACGGTCGAGGATTGCGGGATTGCGCTGGGGCAGGCGTTTGTCCAGGCGCTGGGTGACAAAAAAGGCCTGCGCCGTTACGGCACGGGTTTTCATCCCCAGAACCCATTTACCGGGGAAGCCTACGTTCCCATGGATGAATGTCTCGCCCGCTGCGTGATCGATTTTAGCGGTCGACCTTATCTCGTTTGGCGGGGGTTGGACGGCCATGCTTACAGGAAACTCACGTCCGCCGAACGGCAGCAGGACCTGTCCAGTGCCTTCCGCTTTGGCCTCGCCCGGGAGTTTTTCCAAGCCTTCGCCAATGAGGGCCGCTGCAATCTGCATCTGGAGTTGCTGTATGGGGACGAGCCGCACCACATCGTCGAGGCCCTGTTCAAGGCGTTTGCCAAGGCCGTGGATGCCGCCTGTCAGCGCGATCCCCGGATTGCCCGACAGCTTCCCAGCACCAAGGGCAAACTTTGATTCGCCCTGAATAAGCCCCGAACCCGTCCCGTCCAACTCATGGCCGATAACGATCATTCCGCTGCCGACGACGTGGCTTTGGTACGTGCGGCCCAGCAGGGCGAGTTGGGGGCATTCGAGGAGTTGGTGGCCCGGCATCGGGACAAGATTTACGCCCGTGCCTATAGCATGATGCGGAATGAAGAAGAGGCCATTGATCTTTCCCAGGAAGCATGGGTGAAGGGGTGGCAGCGGCTGGTGCAGTTCCAAGGCGATTCGAGCTTCACCACCTGGATGACCCGGATCACGATCAACCTCTGTCTTGACCAGCTCCGCCGCAAGAAACGCCAGCGGACGGAGTCCATCGAGGAAATGGATGAAGAATCCGGTGGGGTCGAGCGGCAAATGCCCGTGGTGACCGTGAACCCGACCGAGCGGCTCGAGCGGGCGGAGTTGCGCGCGCGGATCGACCGGGCATTGGGCCAGCTTTCGGAAGCGCACCGGACGGTGCTCGTGTTGCACGAGTTCGAACAGATGGACTACAAGACCATCGCGCAGACCATGAATTGTTCGATCGGCACCGTGATGTCGCGATTGTTTTATGCGCGGCGAAAGATGGCGGCGCTGTTGCAGGATTTGCAGCGGCCGGATTGAAGATTGGGTTGTGATATGAAACAGGACGTAAAACAGGACTTACAGCTGAAATTGCAGGCCTACCTGGACGGCGAATTGCCGTCCGGCGAGGGGCGGGGAATGGCCGATCGAATCGCGCAGGACCCGGAGACCCGGGCTTTGCTGGCCGAATTGACCCACACTCGCGGCGCCCTCGCCGGTTTCGAGGCCGAGATCAAGCTGCCGGAATCCCGTGAGTTTTACTGGTCCAGAATCGCGCGCGACATCCAGCGGGCGGAAAAGCGGACGCCAGTGCGTACGACACCATCCATTTTTGCTCTCTTGCGGCGACTGGCGGTGCCTTCGGGGGTCATGGTCGCGCTCCTCTTGGGGTTGCTGGTCCTCAAGCCGCAGCTGGGTATTGGTCACCGGTTTGGGGTGGCGGAGACTGAGACCGCGCAGGTGGATGCCGGCACCTTCACGTATCGGGATTTCGCCTCCGGCACGACCTTGGTGTGGCTGGCCTATCCGCCGGAAAACGAGTTTGCCACCAGTGGCGCTACCGATACAATCAGCTGGGAATGAGATCTACATCTATGGCGGCATTGCGCAGTGGGGTGCTGGCCCTCATCGTCCTGCAAATGCTGGGCGGCGCGTGGGCCCAGGCGGCCGATGCCAAGTTTGAGGCCCAGCTCATCTGGGCCACCAACGACAAGAAATCACCCAATCCCAACCACAAGGAAGCCGAGGCGGAAATGCGGAAGCGGTTGGCGAAGCTGCCGCTGAAATGGGCCAATTACTTCGAGGTAAACCGAAAGGCGTTTCCCGTAACGGAAGGCGGGACCAACCGGGTGATCATGAGCGAAAAATCCGCCATCGAAGTGAAGCTGCTGGATGCCCGGCGCGTCGAGGTTTCATTGTACGGGAAGAAAGGCGATGTTTGCACCAAACAGACACAACCTTTGCCAAAAGGAGAAATCCTCGTCTTCGGCGGAGAATCACCCAATGCCACGGCCTGGCTGGTCACCTTGAAGCGGACGGATTGACGCCGCATGGGAACGGCACCGGGAATTTGTGGGATGGTTAGTTCGCGCACCGGCTCGGGGCGGAAAAATATTTTCAAACCGGATAATCCCGTTAGACTTCAATTGCATTCTGGAAATTACCTATGAGCAACGTTCCGGCAGATTTGAAATACGCGAAATCGCACGAATGGGTGCGGGCGAGTGGCGAAACCGCCGTGGTGGGCATCACCGACCACGCCCAGCATGAGTTGACCGACATCGTTTTTGTGGAATTACCGACCGTCGGGCGGAAGGTCAAGGCTGGCGAAGCGTGTGCCGTCGTCGAGTCCGTCAAGACCGCCAGCGACATCTATTCACCGGTGAGCGGTGAGATTATGGAAGTCAACCAGGCCATCGTGGACAATCCTGCCCTGGTAAACTCCGATGCTCACGGCGGCGGCTGGTTCTTCAAAATCAAGCTCGCCAATGCGGGAGAAATCGCCGGGCTGCTCACGCCGGACCAGTATTCGGCTCAGATTAGGTCCTGACCGGGGAACCTGCCGGGAGCCGGTCCTGAATTCGCGCATCGTGAAAACCAATACCGTTCGGTTGTTCGTCAAACCCTATTGTGGCTGGTGCCGCCAGGCAATGCGCTGGCTGGACGATCACGATGTGAAATACGAGGTCATTGATGTAATCGCCAATGACGCCGGGTTCGATGAGATGTTCCGGCTTTCCGGACAGGAATTGGCCCCAGTGATTGATGTCAATGGCCAGGTCCTCGCCGACTTCGGTCCGGAGGATTTGGAGCGATTTTGGAGCCGGCTAAGCCATGCCTGATTTGATTGCTCGCGAACCCACCCCGCGCCCGCGCCTGCCGGAATGGTTGCGGCTTAAACTGCCCACCACGGACAGCTTCGGCCGCACCCGCCGCCTCTTGGATGAACTCAAACTGCACACGGTCTGTGAAAGCGCCCGGTGTCCCAATCATTGGGAATGTTGGAGCAAGGGCACGGCGACGTTCATGATCGGCGGTGACCGTTGCACCCGCGCCTGTGGCTTTTGCGCGGTGAACACGGCGAAACCGCTGGCCCTGGAGGCGGACGAACCGGCGCGGGTCGCTGAGGCCACCCGCCGGATGGGGCTAAAGCACGTGGTCATCACGGCCGTGGCGCGCGATGATTTGAAGGACGGCGGCGCGGAACACTTCCGGCGGACCATCGAAGCCGTGCGCGCTCTGAATCCCGGCATCGCCATTGAGGTGCTTACCCCGGATTTTCTGGACGATGATGCGGCGATCGAGGCGGTCCTCGCCGGCGAGCCCCACATCTTCAACCATAATCTGGAAACCGTCCGGCGACTGACCCCGGAGGTTCGTCACCGGGCCACGTACGATCGTTCATTGAGGGTGCTGCGAAAAGTGAAGGCGAAACGGGGTGGTAGCATCTACACCAAATCCGGCCTCATGCTCGGATTGGGCGAGCAGGAAGTGGAGGTGTTCACGGCCATGGCTGATTTGCGCCAGGTCCAGTGCGACATCCTCACCTTGGGCCAGTATCTCCAACCCACCTTGAAACACTTGCCGGTGGTGGAGTTTGTGCCGCCGGAGAAGTTCGCGGAATTTGGGGCGCATGCCCGGGCGATGGGCTTTCTCCACGTGGCGAGTGGACCGATGGTCCGCAGTTCCTACCATGCGGACGAGTTCACCGTGCCGTTAGCGGGACAATGATCCGGGGGCAACGCGGGTGACAAACACGTAGATGGCGCCGGCGGCCAGGGCCAGCGTAATCAGTCCAGCGACGGCCAGAAGGGCGGTTTTTAGTGCCCGGGCCTGACCCAGCGCCTCCGCGGAACGGCCCTTTTCCGATTCCACGAACATCGCAAATTCCTTGTCCAGCGAAGCAATCGCCTGCTCATCCCGGAGTTGCAGCGTGAGCCAATCCGGTTGGGAGCGATCCCAGGCTTCGGGCATTTTCTCCAGAATATTGGGGGCCGCCGGCTGAAAACCGTTTTGAATCCAGAACGGCACGCGTTCCTGGGTCCAAACCCGGTAGATCCCGTGATTGGTGCAGAGCGCCTGAATGCGCTTCCACAACAAGGGGCGGGCTTGGTCCGTGATCCCAAAATCGCCGAAAGCCTCATGGTAGATCCGCCCATGCCGCTGCGCCATTTGGAAACCCACCGCCCCCACGACCTGTTGGTTGGAGTCCTGCACGACCTGGAAATCGGTGAGGTGCTTTTCCAGATCTGCCTCCGGAAAGCGCATAGTTGCCCAAAGGGCTTTCAGCGCAGGAAGGTCGTCGAGGTGTGCGCGACGAGCCACATAGTCCGTCAAACTCATCGGGGCGATGATAGGAATCAGCCACCGGAATTCAAATGTGAATTTGTTCCGCTTAAGGTTCGTACACCCGGGCGCGATAAAAGCGGGGGGCGATCGGTTGAATCGCCTCTTCCACGACCGTCGTCCGATTGGAGCTGGGAAAAAATGGCGCGTTTGCCGGGAGATTCAGGGCGGACCAGGAATTGCCGCCGGCCGGATCGGCAGTGGCCTGAACTTCGATCGCGCGGTTGGCCACTTGGGGGAGAACGATCCTGGCGTTGCCATTGCTGCGGGCGATGCTGATGCCCCAGGCCGCGGCGGCATTCGTCGGAACCGTTAGGGTGAGGTATTCCAGGTAATTCTTCGCACCGTCACCATCAGGATCGGCAAGCGCTTGGGCGTTGGGCGCGTTGGTCGATCCGAAGTAATAAGACTGCCAGTCGGCAAAACTTTGATAGCCGGCAAGCCCGTTGGTAATCCAGGCGCCGAGCAGTTGCACGGCTTGCGTGTTCACAACGGAGGTGGCCAGGGGGGGCATGTGCGCGGCCCCGAGATAGGCGACCCGCTGGAACAAAATCGAGTTGCTGAGGGAGCCGGGCGCGATCACCCGGTTGGTGGGGTTGCCAAAATCGTTGTTCAGCACTCCATTGATGATGTTCGCCTGGGGGCCCGGAGTTGCCAGACGCGCATCCCACCTGGCCAATCCCGCCGCACCGAAAGGTTGGTGGCATTGGGCACAATTCGCCGCGAAATAGGAACGAACGCGGTATTCGAGGCTGACGGCTTCGTCGTCGGCAGTTGCAAGGGAGCGTAGCAGGTGCCGGTTCGTCAGCGGAGCGTTGAAATAGCCGGCATCGCTCAAAGCCGCCAGTTGGTTGGTAACGGTGCCGGCGTAATCATGATCCCGGTTGAGCTGCGCGGTATTGAAACCGAGGCCCAACCCTCCCGGTTGGGTGTGGCAGGCGAGACATTCCGCGCGCCCTGGGTAATGCCAGACCTGCGTCCGCAACGTGCCGCCATCATTGATCGTTAAGGACTCGTCCAGACCCGCCTCCGGAACGAGCGTGGCGTTGGTGCTCGAGTTCCAGCGGTAGGTCATGCCGTAAACTCCGTTGGTGTTGCGTACGATGAACCGGGTCTCCAGTCGTTTCCGCGACGCCGGTATGCCGTTGGTCAGCTCGAGATCGAAATGCTTGATCCAGACCGTGCCGGTGGGGAACAACCAGTTGCCGTCGGGGCTGAAGGTGATCGTCAGGTTCGTATTTGGTACGGAAAACCAGCGTGTCTTCAACGCGTTGTCCGACCAGAAAGGCAGGTTGAGGTCATAAGCGACAACTCCGGGATTGGGTGTGAGCGCGGTGAGGTCGCTAAACGCGCCGGTGTCCGCGAGGGTCGGTGGCAAGGGCGCGCCGGCGGACGTGGTGTTGTAGTCCAGCCGGCCGATCTGGTTGTTGTAGAGTTGTGCGATCAAGATGTCGCCGTTCCGGGGATCGGCGCCGAACGCTGTCGGCCCAGCGGCTCCGGTGATGCGTTGAAACGGCACGGTGTTGGTCCCGTCGTAGCGCAGTATCCAGACGTTGCCGCTGTTATTGTCGCCAAAGACGTACGCACCATAAAGTTGTGAGATGCGGCTGCCGCGATAAACCAGCCCCCCAATAACGGAGTTACCCTGCAACGCTCCATTGCCGTGCTCATATTCCTGAATCGGAAATACCAGGCCGGCCGGCGGGTCAGTTAGGATCGTGGAAGACCAAGGGTATAACTCCTCCGCCAGATGAAGACCTTCATAATATGCCCAACCGGCATTGGCTCCGTTGGTGATCACACTCACTTCCTCGTAGGCATTCTGGCCCACATCTCCCACGTAGAGAAATCCGGTCGTAGGGTCGAAGGACATCCGCCACGGATTGCGATACCCGATCGAATAAAACTCCGTCCGAATCGTGGCTGGATTTACGGGCTGACCATAGAAACTGGTCAAGCCGATGTAGGGATTGTCGGCGGGTACGAAATAGTTCGTGGTGCTGGCCGGATGCGGGTTCGGCAGCAAATTCCCGGGCCGCTTGTCCACGTCGAGGCGCAGGATGGCTGAGAAGAATGCGTTCGTGATCTTCTGCGCGTGTCCGTCCCCGTTGTACTGGGAACCTTCATCTCCCAGCGAAACATACAGATAGCCATCCGGACCGAAGTGCAAATCGCCCCCGTTATGATTCGCCGCCGAATCAATCTGGGTGATTAATGGCAGTTCGGTCGCCGCCACCCCTTGATTTGGATTGGTCGGCGAAGTTTGAAAGCGGGAAATGCGCTGGTGCAGGCCGCTGCCTTGGGAAGTGCTCAGGTTGCGCGAGGAGAAAACAAAAAAGTATCCGTTGGTGGCATATTCAGGATGGAAAGCCAGCCCAAGCAGACCGGATTCACTATCCGTGAAGACCGGCAGATTCATAAACACCGTGCGGTTCGGGCTGGCCAGATTGGTGATGACCACGATGTTCCCCGTCTTTTCCAGAATGAACAGGCGATTGGTTTCTCCGGGTGGCGAGGCAATGCAAACTGGCTGGTCCAAACTCACCGTCGGGAAGGCATTGTTCAACGTGTACCCGAATTGCGGGGGGGCCGCCGGCAACTGCAGGGTGGTATTCGGCACGCGTTGCAACACTCCCGCCGCCGGCGCGATTCCGGTCGCGACCAGGGCCAGGGCGGTTCCCAGGAAAAAATAGTTAGCCAGCATCCGCTATTCTGTGCCACCAATGTCCGGTTGTCAAAATGGCCATGGGTGGGAACTCCATCGGTAAATTACCGACCGCGGGCCGCTCTGGCCGCCTGGACAAACGCGCTTGCGGTCCGGGTCAGGGTCGCCCACTCATCCCGTTCCAGCACTTCCTTCGAAATTAGCGAGGAGCCAGCGCCCACCGCGACGCACCCGGCTTTGAGGAAATCGCCAATGGTCTTCAAATCCACCCCGCCCGTCGGCACGATCTTCAAATGAGGCAGGGGAGCGCGCAGGGCTTTGATATAATTGGGCCCGAGGGTGTCGGCCGGGAAAATCTTGATAAAATCAGCTCCCGTCTCATGGGCTAGTTGGGCTTCGGTGGGAGTGTACGCCCCCAGCATCACCGGCTTGCCCGCCTGCTGAGCGATCGGCACCAGCTCGCGCCGGCAAATGGGACTGACCACAAATTGCGCTCCCGCCTCGATGGCCGCCTGGCAGGTCGATTCGTCCAACACCGTACCCACCCCGATGAGCGCCCGGTCTCCCAGCTTCGTGCTGACTTCGCGGATTGCCGTCAGCGCGTTGGGCGTGGTCATGGTGATTTCCACGGCGATGACGCCACCCGCAACCAGGGCTTCAGCCAAGGGGAGGGCCTGGTCCGCGCGCTTGGCGCGCACGACGGCGATGATGCCAGGGTCGAGCAGTTGTTCAATGATCTGAGACTTGGTCCGCATGTCCGCAGGATAGGAAAAGCGGTACCGGTGGACCAGCGCAAGTTGATCGAACCTGGCAGCGGCCGACGTGGAGAGGCGGATTGCCGCCTCGGTGTTGACCGTCTCCGCTCGTCGTCGGCTACGCTGAACGGCGGTAAGTTTCAGCCAGCAGCGTTATTGGATGAACCACGCGAAGTTTCATGCCGCGCTGTGCCGCCCCGTTGATCAGTTGCAGGAGACAACCGGGATTCGCCGTGGCCACGGTCTGTACGCCGGTGGCCTGGATATGCTTCAATTTCCGTTCGAGAAGTTCTCCCGCCATTTCGGGTTGTGTCAGGTTGTAGATGCCTGCGCTGCCGCAACACCAGCTGGCTTCCGTGAGCTCGATGAGCTCCAAGCCCGGAATTGTCCGGAGCAGCTCGCGGGGTTGGGAAACCACCTTCTGCCCGTGCGTCAGGTGACAGGATTCGTGGTAGGTGACGACGAATGGTCTTGCAGCCGGCGTCGCTTCCGCCTCGCCGCTCCCAATTGGCGGGGTGAGGTGCGGGAGAATCCTCGGAGGTTTGAGGCCGATCTCGATCAGCCACTCGTGAATATCTTTTACCTTCGCGTCCCACAGTTTGGCGCGCTCAGCGTACCGTGCATCATCAGCGAGCAGCGCGGCATAATGCTTGAGATGCGAGCCGCAGCCGCCGGCGTTCGTGATGATCGCGTCGAATTGCTCCGGCGGAAACTGGTC
>CAZIJO010000162.1:0-14085 GCA_964539515.1 uncultured Bifidobacterium sp.
GCCCAGGAATCGTTGAAACTGGAATCCGGGCTGATTTTGCTGGCCATTGCCGTGAGCGGGGGACCGTTCCTCGGTCTGCTCGGGACGGTTTGGGGCGTGATGAGCACCTTTAGCGGGGTGGCGCAAGCCGGAAGCGCCTCGCTGGCCGCCATGGCGCCAGGCGTGGCTGCAGCGCTGATCACCACGGTGGCGGGCCTGCTCGTGGCCATTCCGTCGATGTTTGCCTACAACTGGCTTGTCCACAACTTGCGCGTCTTGACCGTCGAGCTGGATAATTTTGCGCAGGAAATGGTCTCCAAAATGGAAACCGAGTATCTGGAAGAAGAATGAGGCGTTTCTCCCAACGCAGTCATCTGGTCACGTTGAGTGAAATCAACATCACTCCGCTCCTGGATCTTGCCTTCGTGCTGTTGATCATCTTCATCATCACCACGCCACTCATGGACAAGGGAATGGAACTCAAGCTGCCGCGCGTCGGGGGGCAGTCCGCCCGCCCGCCGAATAAGAACGACATCAAGACCGTCGAGATCAGCGCCAAGGGAGAGTTCATGCTCGACCGGCGCCGGCTCTCGCTCGACGCTCTGGAAGCCGCGCTCGTGAACGCGAACAAAGCCAACCCCAACACGGTGGTCTATATCCGCGCGGACGAAAACGGAAAGAACAAGGACTTGTATGCCGTGATCGACCGTTGCCAGCGCAATAATCTCACGCGCTTTTCGCTGCGCACGGAACCCCCGGGCAAAAGATGAGCCGCCTCCAGAAAAAATGCTTCATCGGCGCAACGGGTTGTCACCTGTTGCTGCTGACGTTGCTGATTGTCGGACCGGCATTCCTGTCGCCCGGCAAGTCGGATCCTACCCCGGTACTGGAGTTCCTCCCATCAACCACCACGGACGAGCTGCTATCCGGGGGCGGCACGCCCCGTCCGCCCACGCCGACCCCCACGCCGCCGGCGCCACAACCGCAGCCGCAGCCGCAGCCAGTGGTCCAACCGCCTGCCCCGCAACCCCAACCGGAACGGCAGCCGGACCCGCCCAAAGTTGAAAATATAAAGGAAACTCGGCCCGATCCGGAGTCGCTGGAGACCAAACCGGAGAAGAAACCGCACGTAGTCCAGGTCAGTGACAAAGTCATCAAGGTCCCCCGCGAGCTCAAGAAGCCAGCCAAGCCTTCGACCGATGTCGCGGCCGCGGCGGAAGCTCGGGCCACCGCCGAAAGGAAACAACAGTTTGCGGCCGCCCTGAAGAACATTACCGGCGGGCTGACTTCGAGCACCAAAGTCGAGATGCCTGACGGGCCGAACGGGCCGGGCGGCGGCGGACCGAGTTACGCCAATTACGGGCAGGTAGTGCGGAAGGTTTACACGGATGCCTGGCGGATTCCCGACGACGTCACCGACGACGAAGCCACTGTCAAAGTCAGCGTGACCATCGCGCGCGACGGCAATGTGGTTGCTTCGCGTTCACGGATCATTCAGTCGTCCGGCAGCCCGCTCGTAGATCGCTCGATCCAAGCCACGCTCGACCGCGTCACCTTTGTCGCACCTTTCCCGGAAGGCGCGAAAGAATCACAGCGAACGTATACCATCAGCTTTAGCCTGAAAGCCAAAAAACTCGGATGAAAAACAGAATTCCCTTTAAATCAATATTCGCCGCCGGGAGTCTTTGTGCGTTCGCCTGCGCAGTTTTTGCGGAGGAGGAAATCAAAATCATCGTCGACTACGTTCCCGGCAAAGAGAAGCCCGTGCCGGTCTCCCTCAGCGGTTTCACCGGCGAGGCCGAGTCCGTCATCCGGCTGGATCTCATTGTGCAGGGCTTCGCCTTCACCCCGCCGGAAACCGCGCAATATCTCCTCAGTGGCAGCGCCAACGGCAATCTCATCGGACGCGCCCAGGATCGGTTCAACAAGAACATGCTCGTGAACAAGAGTTATACGGGTGCTTCCCTGCGGCGGCAGGCGCATGCGTTTGTGGATGACTTTCTGGCGGCCCTCGGCCGCAAGGGCATCGGCCAGACCAAGATCGCCTTCAAGGTGGACACCGGAAGCACCAGTGAGCTTTACATTGCGGACTTTGACGGCTTCGGCGCGCAAGCCATCACCTCGGAAAAAAGCATCGTGGCGGCGCCGGCATGGGTGCCCCGGCATTTTGCGCTGTGCTACACCTCCTATCGCGCCAATCATCCGGACGTTTACCATCATGACTTGAGCTCGGGCCGGCTGACGAAGGTGGCCTATTATCCGGGCTCCAACCTCAGCCCCGCGCCATCGCCCGACGGTTCGAAAGTGGCAATGATCTTAAGCAAGTCCGGCATGGTGGACCTGTACGTGGCCGACCTGGACGGCGGCAATCTGCGGCAGTTGACCAAATCGAAGGAAGACGAATCGTCGCCGTGCTGGTCCCCGGATGGCCAGTGGATTTGCTTTGCGGGCAAAGGTGAGGAGCGGCGTGCCCTCTGGAAGGTGCCCGTGACCGGGGGGAAGGCTGTGCGGATTTCCACTTCGGGCGTCAGCAAGCCTTCCGAGCCCGATTGGTCGCCGGACGGAAAGTGGATTGTTTTCACTTCGCAGATGAGCAACTTCGAGATTTGCATCGTGCCCGCCACGGGCGGCACGGCAACGCCGCTCGTGGGTGGAGAAGATCCGTCCTGGGCGCCGAACTCGCGCACCGTGGTTTATGCGCAGCGCGACCGGAGCGGCGGACGACGATTGTCTTTGCTTGACGTTCCCACCAAACAGACCAAAGATATTTCCCGAATTTCGGGAAGCAACTCACAACCCAGTTGGGCGAAATAGCCCTTCCCAAAAGATCAAATAAACATGAAAGCATCAAAATTGACGTACCTGCTGGTGATCGCCGTGGCTCTGGCCTTTGCTTCCACCGGCTGCCGGAAGCGGCCCGCGGGCATTACTGATATTCCCGGCCGAGGCACCAAGGTAGGCGACCCGAATCCGGCGGGTGCCACTACCGGTGCAAGAGTATCCAATGATCAAACGCCCACCGGTGGACTGCCACCGGATGGCACTCCTCAGTCAGGTAAATACAGTGACTTGGATAAATTCAACCAAGACCGCGCCGCGCTCGCCGCCCACACCGTTCACTTCGACCTCGACAGTTCGGTGGTCAAGAACAACGAGAAGTCAAATGTGGACGCGGCGGCGGCGTATCTGAAAGCCAATCCCAACGTGGGTCTGCTGATCGAGGGCCACTGTGACGAGCGTGGCACGGAAGAGTATAACCGCTCCCTGGGCGAGCGCCGGGCGCTGGCCATTCGTGATATGATCCTGGGCAGCGGGGTGGAAGTCGACCGCGTTGTGACCGTCACTTTCGGGGAAGACAAGCCGGAGGCGACCGGCCATGACGAAGCGGCCTGGGCCATCAACCGCCGCGGCGTCTTCGTGGTATTGCATCCGAAGTAAGCCAGGGAATCTCAATTTGGCCGGGGAGTTTTGGTGCTTTACTCCGCACCCTCCCCGGCTTAACCTTTAATCGTAGGCAAGTGTTATGAATATCATGTTTGCAGCAATGCTCGGCGGCTGGGAAATCATCCTGATTCTGGCGGTGGTCCTGATTTTGTTCGGCGCCAAGAAGCTGCCCGAGCTGGCGAAAGGCCTGGGGACCGGGATCAAGGAATTCAAGAAGGCCACGCGGGAAGTCACCGATGAAATTCACAACGCCACCGATGACTCGTACGTGCCGCCACGCAAGCTGCCGCCCGAAGGCGGTCAGGCGCAATCGGCCTCCAAGACTTCCGAACCTTCCCCCACCCCCCCCACGGCTTAACGCCTTGGATCGCTTCTGGCCATGGCCGATGACCACGAGCCAGACCACGCGGAATTGGAATCCGAAGGTGGTCCGGTAAAATCGTTCCTCGAACACCTCGAAGATCTTCGCTGGGTGCTCGTCAAGAGCGTGGTCGCATTGGGCATTGCGATGCTGCTCTGTCTCATCGCTGGCAACTACGTGGTCCGGATTCTCAAGTGGCCGCTGGAACGCGCGAAAATCAGTTTTCCCGGCACGAATCAAGTTGTCACCGTCAGCTACGGCACCAACCGGCTGGGGATTGTCAAACTCGACGCCGAACAACAACGAACTCTCGACCTGGGTACCAACCGCTTTGTCGCCGTCCAGATCGAACCCCTCACCCTCGGAACGAATCGCGTGCTGGGCTGGCGGGTCAACCCCGACCCGGCCGCGACGGTCAACAGCGAAAAGCTCAGCATCGATCTGATCAACCTCAGCCCGGCCGGCGGCTTTTTGGTGGCGTTCCAGGTGGCGCTGTATGGCGGTGCGGTGTTGGCCGCGCCGTTCATTTTCTATTTCGTCATCTCCTTCGTCTTCCCGGCGCTCAAAATGCGCGAGCAGAAGCACGTGTCCCGGGCGATCGCCTTTGGCGGCGGACTGTTTCTTTCCGGCGTGTCCTTTTGTTATTTCATCCTCATGCCGGTGGCCCTGGCAGCGTCCCAAATGTATTCGGACTGGCTTGGCTTTGGGGCGTTCCAGTGGAAGGCCGAGGATTACATCAGCTTTGTCTGCAAATTCATGCTCGGCATGGGGCTCGGCTTCGAGTTGCCGGTGGTTCTGCTCACCTTGGTCAAATTGGGCGTGCTGAGTTACACGTCCTTGCGCCGGATGTGGCGATACATGATTGTCATCGTCCTCGTGCTTGGCGGGCTGTTAACCACGCCGGAGGTGATCACCCAGGTCATGATGGCCGGCCCGCTCTACCTGCTTTACGAAATCAGCGTCTGGATCGCCTGGTATTGGGAATGGCGCGACCGCAAACGCGCCGCCCGGGCGAACGTGACTTGAGCCGCCGGTAGCGGGCTGCCACACTCCCGCCCATGGTCGCACATCGCATCGGCATCATCGGGGGCAGCGGGCTTTACCAGCTCGAAGGTTTTACCAAACAGAAATGGGTGAAAGTTAAGACCCCATTTGGGGCGCCGTCGGATGCCCTGCTCACGGGCAAACTCGCCGGCCGCGAAGTCGTTTTCCTGCCGCGCCATGGACGCGGCCATCGTCTCCTCCCCAGCGAGCTTAATCACCGCGCTAATCTGTGGGCCCTGAAAAAGCTCGGCGTCGCTTGGATCATCAGCGTCAGCGCCGTCGGTTCGCTCCAAAAGCAGTACCAGCCGCGCGACATTGTGCTCGTGGATCAGTTCGTGGACCGCACGAAGCGCGACTTCGAGCACACCTTCTTCGGGCGTGGCATCGTGGGGCATGTCGCCTTCGCCGATCCGATTTGCGAGGAGCTGCGCCAGTTGCTGCTAAAATCCGCCCGCGCCCGGCAAACGCGCGTTCACGACGGTGGCACGTACGTGAACATGGAAGGCCCGGCCTTTAGCACGCGTGCCGAATCTTTGACCAACCACAAGCTGGGCTATGACGTGATCGGCATGACCAACCTGGGGGAGGCCAAATGCGCCCGCGAAGCCGAAATTGCCTACGCGACGATGGCGATGATCACGGACTACGATTGCTGGAAAGTGGACGAAGCCCATGTGACGGTAAAAATGGTCATCGCCAACTTGATGAAGAACGCCGAAACCGCCCAGGCGATCATCCGGCAGGTGGTTTCCGAGATCCCACGGCAACCCAATTGGCCCTGCCATTCCGCCCTCCAAAATGCCATCATGACCGACCGCAAACTCTGGCCGAGGAAAACCATCGCCGAATTGAAGCCGATTTTAGCGAAGTATCTTTAGGTGGGAGTCGGTTGGCTGTCAGGCCGGCACTCCGGGTCAACCATCCGGAGAACTGGGGAGCGGGGCCCCGGTGAGAGCTGATATTGCTCGGAACCGCTCGTGATCAAGATGGTTTCCGCGTCCAGAAGGCTCGGCCTTTCTGTCCCGGGGGTCATGAATCAGGATGGATTCGCGGTTCCCGGCGAAATCGTCATTGATTTCCCCATTGGCAACTGGGTATGATTTCGCTCTGGTTCGGGGCGTAGCGTAGCTTGGTAGCGCGCTTGTTTCGGGTACAAGAGGTCGTGAGTTCAAATCTCACCGCCCCGACCATCTTTCAAATGCGGTGCGAGCTTACCAGAATAATGACTCCACCCGCTCCCTGAACAAATCCACTGCCCGATAGAAATCCTGCACTGCGGCCTGCGCCCGACTGCCGCAAAGCCATGACTTTCCCGATTCTCCTCGAATGTCCGAAAGTCGGGGGCCGATGCAGTAGCCTCTGGTTCTCGGCCGGAAGACGCACGGCAACTGGCCTTCTTCGGGAGAAGTTGGGACTGCCGATTCCTCGTGGCCTGGGTCGATTGGAAAAAACCTTGCAACGCGGCTTCGGAGCCAGATAGTTGAATCAAATGCCCCTGATCCAAAACCAGATTTCCCGGAACCACGGCGCGGGCCGCCCAGATTCAGGCATCGGAAGGCCCCATCCATCGCTGGGAGGAAGCCGCGCTTCGGGTTTCACATTGATCGAGTTGTTGGTGGTCATCGCGATCATCGCCATCCTCGCCGCCATGTTGCTGCCGGCCCTGGCGAAGGCCAAACAGAAAGCGCATGCGATCAATTGCCTCAGCAATGTCCGCCAGATGGGCCTGGGCGCCAGTCTGTATGCGGCTGACAGCCAGCAGAAGTATCCGTTGACGTTCCTCGACGTCACCAGCGGCGGATCCGGCACCGGTTGGTATTCCTTTCTTCGGCCTTACGTCCCCAACACGAACGCTTTTCTGTGCCCAACCAAGCAGCGCAAACCGAATGTCCAATACACTTATGTCTATGACCCGAGCAAAATGGTTTCCGGCTACGCAGCCAATTTCCAGATCGGGGGCTGCGATTTCAAAGCCGGCGGCTGGGTGGTGGAACCCATGAAAGACACTGCGGTGAAGCGTCCGGCCGCCACGGTTTACATCTCCGACGCGGGATCATTTGCGACTGACACGACCGATCCGAACAAGTGTGTCACGGTCAATTCGATCGAAAAGACCGAGGTTTGGTGCCTGGACGATGTCGCGGGTTTCGGCGGCGCCATGGTCGTCTCAGCCAACGAAAACTGGGGTGGGCCAAGCGTCCGGCACGGGGGGCGGAGTGCCGTTGGTTTCCTCGATGGACATAGTGAAAGCATGAAACCTGCGCAGTGGTACTGGCGCTGGACGCCCTGGCTGAATCCCAACCGTGGCGGAGGGGCCGGCGGACCCGATATCAAACCGCGGGGGTTGTAGCTTCTTTTGACTCGCAGCCCTCGGGGCATTTAGGATGCGCCGAGAAGAGTTTCGTGTTCGAAAATCAACGCCGGTCCGTCATCCCGCCAATTCAGCATGCCCACACCCCGCCTCGTTACCCGCATTCATCCCGCCGACAACGCCATCGTGGCGTTGCAGGACCTGGCCGGCGGAATGGCCATCACGCTCGATGGGGAGAACTGGACGCTGGGCGAAACCATCCCCGCCAAGCAGAAATTCGCCGCGCGAACCTTCAATCCGGGTGACCGCATCACGATGTACGGGGTCACTGTCGCCCGGGCGACCCAACGCGTGGCCGCCGGCGCTTTGCTCACACCCCAGAATGTGCGGCACGCCACGGACAACTTCGACGCCAAGCGCGCCGACCTGGCCTGGACTCCGCCGGATGCGTCCTGCTGGCGCGACCGCACGTTCGACGGTTTCCTCCGTCCCGACGGCCCCGCGGGTACGGCGAACCACTGGATCGTGATCCCGCTCGTGTTTTGCGAAAACCGCAACCTCGCCTTCATGCGTGAGGCATTGGTAAAAACCCTCGGCTATGAATCGAGCACCCCGTATCAGGCCTTTGCGGCGCGACTCGCGGAAACCTGGCGAACCGGGGCCGAGCGCGAAGCCGTCGAGGCCGTGTCGATGGCGAGCGGCGGCGTCACCCTGCCGCGGATTTTTCCCAACGTGGACGGCGTAAAGTTCCTCGAGCACGGCATGGGTTGCGGCGGTACGCGCCAGGACGCGGAAACGCTCTGCGGCCTGCTGGCGGGATATGTCAACAGCCCCAACGTTGCCGGCGCAACCGTCCTCAGCCTCGGCTGCGAGAACGCGCAGGTCAGCTTGCTGGAACGGGAACTTGCCCGGCGCAACCCGAACTTTCGCAAGCCGCTGCATATTTTTGCGCAACAGAAAAGCCGGTCGGAGCGCGACATGATGGAGCGCGCGATCAAGGCCACCTTCCTAGGCATGGCGGATGCCAACCGCCAGATCCGCCGCCCCGTGCCGCTCAGTGATCTGGTGGTCGGAGTGGAGTGCGGCGGCAGCGACGGTTTCTCCGGCATCTCGGCGAACCCGGTGCTGGGTCACGTGGCCGACCTGCTCGTTGCGCTCGGGGGGGCGGCGGTGCTCAGCGAGTTTCCCGAGCTGTGCGGCATCGAGCAGAGCCTTTGCGACCGTTGCGTGGATGCCGTCGTGGCAGAAAAATTCGTTGATCTGATGCGGCGTTATCAGCGCGCGGCGGAGGCCTGCGGCAGTGGCTTCGACTCGAACCCGTCACCGGGCAACATCCGCGACGGACTCATCACCGACGCCATCAAGTCGGCCGGCGCGGCAAAGAAGGGCGGGACTTCGCCGGTGGTGGATGTACTCGATTACCCCGAGCCCATCACCAAACGCGGCCTGAGCCTGCTTTGCACGCCGGGCAACGACCTCGAATCCACCACCGCGCTGGCCGGCTGCGGCTGCAACCTGATCCTTTTCACCACGGGGCTGGGTACGCCCACCGGCAACATCACCTGCCCGACGCTGAAAATCTCCACCAACACCGCACTTGCCCGGCGCATGGCCGACCTCATCGACTTCGATGCCGGTCCCATCATCACCGGGGAAAAGACGGTGGAACAGATGGGCGCGGAGCTGCTCGAACTGAGCATCACCACAGCCAGCGGGAAATATGTGCCCAAAGCCGTCGCCCTCGGCCACGATGACTTCCTGCCGTGGAAGCGCGGGGTTTCCCTTTAATCCGCAACCTGATTCACTGCCCCATCCTCTTCCGGCTCCTCGGGCAGGAGCAGCGCAATGAACGCGGCGGGAATGAACAGGAAACCTGCGTAAAACAGTGCCCGGGCATAATCACCGACCTGCCCGGCGGCGGTCAGTCCGAAATAAACCGTGCCGCCCGCAGCGATAATCCGTCCGAAGTTGTAGCAGAACCCTGCGCCGGTGGTGCGCAGCAAGGTGGGGAAGAGCGGCGGCAGGCACATGGTGAACAAGCCGAAGACGCCCTGGGCAATCCCGATCACAAACCACCAGCGCAGCGTCGCCGGATAACTCCAGGTCCAGCCGAACGTGAAGAACATGCACACGAAATACGCCGCCAGCGCAACCGCGATGGCCCTGCGGTAGCCGATCAGCTTCGCGAGCCCGCCACAGAGAAAATTGCCGAGGAGCGAACCGACCATGATCGAAAAAAGGGCCACGATGGCTGCGTGATTCTTGCCCGCTGCATCGAGTGTGGCGATCTCGGGCAGAGTACGAATGTGCTTCTGCTGCCAGAATAGGAATGCCCAGTGCGCCGTGAGCGACACGCCGCAGATCAGCAGCGAGCGCCAGGTGATGCTCCAGACTTTCGGCCCGAACAACTCGCGCACGCGCGGCGATGGGGTGTCTCCCCGGGCGTGTTGCCATTCCTCCGTCTCCGGCACCGCGCGCCGGATCCAGAGTGTCAGGAGCGCCGGCAGAATCCCAACCAGAAAGATGTAGCGGTTCGACCGGTCGCCCTCGAAGAACAGTCCGGCGAAGCAAGCGAGCAGCACCCCGATGTTCACTGCGCATTGCAGTGTCGCCGCCATCCACGGCCGCCAGGCTTTCGGCCAGGTCTCCACGAGCAATGAGGCGCCTACGGCCCACTCGCCGCCGATGCCAAGCGCCGCAAGAAACCGGAAAATCATCAGCTGCCACCAAGTCTGGGCGATGGCGGACAACCCGGTGCAACACGCATACGTCAGGATGGTGAACACCAGCGCCCGCCGGCGCCCCAGGAGGTCGCCTACACGGCCGAAGAATGCTCCCCCCAGCGCCCAGCCCACAAGAAATGCAGCCTGGATGATCGAGGCCTTGTGGTCCACCTGCGGATCCAGCGTGCTCAAATGCATCAGCGACGCTACAAACGGCGTGGCCACCAGCGTATAGAGGTGCATGTCCAGCCCGTCGAACATCCACCCGAGCCATGCGGCGAACCCTGAGCGAATCTGCGGTTTCGACAAATCGCGGAGGCGCTTGATTTCATTGGGCATGGCCGGAGAATCAAGGTTCAGGGTCGCGGGTTCAAGCAATACCGGAACCGAACCGCGACAACCAAAGCAAATTTCACGCATTAAAAAGACTTTTAGGAATGCCGGCGAAGGTGCATACTGGGCCGTGATGAACCCAGCCCAAGACCATTGCACCCGCGGCGGCGTACCGTCAAAAATTCAAATTCCCAAAAGTCAGCTCCGCTGGTCGCCAAGTTAGCCGGCGTGACAATTTTGGAACCACCCACATGCTCAACCGTTTTCAACTCCACTGCCGGGCAGTCGCCGTGAGGCGTGTGCCGGCTTTTACGCTGATTGAGTTGCTGGTCGTGATCGCCATCATCGCGATCTTAGCCAGCATGTTGTTGCCCGCACTTTCCGGCGCCAAGTACCGGGCGCTCGGCATTAAGTGCATGAGCAACATGAAGCAGTTGCAACTGGCCTTCACAATGTACGCCAACGACTTCAATGGGATTTACATGATCAACACTTACGGCGGCGACGGTTGGGTCAAAGGTTCGGTGGATTTTGGGAATGGACCGAACAATTGGGATTCCACTTTCCTCACCGATTCGAAGTCCGCCGTCCTGGCGCCCTACACGCAGAACGTCGGCATTTACCGCTGCCCGGCGGACTGGACAACCGTCAACCGGCCCGGCGTTGGGGTAGTGCCGCGCATTCGCTCAGTGTCCGCGAGTCAGGCTGTCGGAACGTGGTACGATGGACGAACGCCGACCTACGGCTACTGGCTCGACAAAAATCTCGTGGGCGGGTCGGCGACCAACCCCGGTGGCAAATGGCGCGTCTATGGCAAGGAGGCGGACACGATTCGGCCCGGGTCGTCCCGGCTCTGGGTCTTCACCGATGAACACCCCGCCAGCGTCAACGACGGCGGGTTTGGCTTTCGCATGCCCGAGAGCTTCGCGGACACGGCGAGCCAGGGGTGGGTGGATTATCCGGCCGGTTTCCATGCGGGTGCCGGCGCGTTTTCCTTTGCCGACGGCCATGCGGAAATTCACAAATGGCTCGAAAAGCCGCGCGCGGGCCGGCGAGGTTACGATGCCCGGGTGACGGATTGGTCGCAGTTGGACGACGGCCGTATCCCCAATAACCGGGATATTTGGTGGCTGGCCCAGCGCACATCCGCACGCGATACCGGGCCTGACCCTTGGAATTGATCCTGCCAGTGCGGGTGATTGAAGAAGGTTTACAATCCGGACGACGTCGGACGCGAACGACGGCCCGCGGCTTCGTGACAAGACTGGCCCAAACTACTTAATTCAAACCACGCAACCTTCCCAATCCCCACTCAAGGTCGGATTGAGCTGGGCAACAACGGGATGTCGGTGAAAATCCGGGTTTGCCGGCGCGAGCGCAACACCCGCGCGAGCGGTGTTTGGCCGGCGGATTGCAGGGATGCGTTTAAGGCCGCCATTTTTCCAGCGCCTGAGGCCAGCACCCAGACCTGACGGGCGGCCGCAATTCCTCGATAGCCCAACGTGACGCGTTCGGGCGGCGGCTTGGGAGAATTTCGAACCGCACGAAAGATTGCCGGGCTGGATAACGCGCTCGCAAGTTCGCCCGGGAAGAGCGATGCCACATGGCCATCCTCGCCCAAGCCGAGGAAGACCAAATCCAACAATGGTTGGCCATCTTCACTGGGGGGCACCACCCGCTGAATCTCCGCTGTCCCCGCCGCCGCCGCGGCATCCGGAGACAGCTCGCCCCGAAGACGGTGGATGTTGTCGGGCGGGATTCCTAGCGGCTGCAGCAAATGTTGATGGGCGGCGGCGAAATTACTTTCCGGGTCGTCCGGCGGCACGCAGCGCTCATCGCCCCAGAAAAAATGAACCCCAGCGAACGAAACGCCACCCGCCTGGGACAACTCAACTACCGCCGCAAATAATGTGCGTGCAATCCGCCCCCCGGCCAGCGCCACAAAGTACGGCTTGCCCGCCCGCTGGGCCGCGGCGATTTCATTGAGCCACGCGGATGCGGCGGCCCGACTTAATTCGACGTCAGCGGGGTAGGAGAGAAGTTCGACGTTTTCCATTGAACAGAACTACGACGGTCATTTCCGTTGATCGAGATTTCGCTCGCGCAGGGAGTTGTCATGGCGACCGGCCCCTGAGTCAAGGGGGCTGGCTTGGGAGCCATGGATTGTCCACTGTTCCGCTACAACCAGGAAGGATGTGCGCAGCATGGCGGGCTATTTGACCGGCTGCGGGTCGCGCCAGACGTGCCCGCTCTGGGCAAGCAACTCTTCCGCCGCCATCGGTCCCCAGGTGCCGGCAGCGTAGAATTCCCGATTCGTCAGAGGCTTGCCTTCCCAGCCCTGACGGATTGAATCTACGATGTTCCAGGCCGTCTCCACTTCATCGCGCCGGATAAAAAGCGTGGCATCACCGGCCACGGCTTCCAGCAGCAGCCGCTCATAAGCTTCCGGGGTGTAGGCGCCAAACTCGGAGTCGTAGCTGAAATGCATCCGCACCGGGCGCACGCCGACCTGCGTTCCGGGTACCTTGCCGTTGAATCGGATGGAGATGCCCTCGTTCGGCTGGAGGCGCAACGTGAGCGCGTTGGGATCCAGCTTGCTGCCGCAAACCGCCGCAAACAAAACATTGGGCGTCGGGCGAAACTGGATCCGGACCTCGCTGGCGCCGAGGGGCAGGCACTTGCCGGTGCGCAGGTAAAAAGGCACGCCGGACCAGCGCCAGTTGTCGATCAACAGTTTCATGGCCACATAAGTTTCCACGTTGGAATCGGGCCGTACCTTCGGTTCCTGCCGATACCCTGGCTGCGGCTGGCCATCCATGACGCCGGCAAAGTATTGGCCCCGCACCACCTGCTGCCCCACGTCGGCGGGCGCCAACGGACGGATGGATTTGAGCAGCTTCACCTTTTCATCGCGAATGGACTCCGCTTCCAACGACACCGGCGGCTCCATGGCCACCAGCGCGAGCACCTGGAGGATGTGATTTTGCACCATGTCGCGCATGGCCCCAGCTTCCTCGTAATAACCACCGCGGCCACCAACGTTGTGTTTCTCGCTGACGGTGATCTGCACGTGATCCACGGTCTCGCGGTTCCAGAGGCGCTCAAAAATTGAGTTTGAAAAGCGGAACATCAGAATGTTCTGCACGGTTTCCTTGCCCAGATAGTGGTCGATGCGAAACACCTGATTCTCGTGGGCGTAGCGGGTCAACTCGCCGTTCAACGCGTGGGCGGAGGCGAGGTCGTGGCCAAACGGTTTTTCGACAACAAGGCGCTGCCAGCCGTTGGCCGGGTCGCGTTGCAATAGTCCCGCCTGATGCAAATGCTCGACCGCCACGCCGAATTGACTGGGCGAAATGGCCAGATAAAAGAGGAGATTGTTGCGCAGGGCCGGATCGCCGAATGCCGTGAGCTGCCGCTCCAGTTTCGAATAGGCGCCGGGGTCGGTGAGGTCGCCCATGCAATAGACGATGTGGGCGGCGAATTCCGACCAGATCGCGTCGACCACCGGCTGAGTGCGGGAGAAGCGATCCAGCGCCTCGCGCAATTCGGCGCGGAACGATTCGTCGGTCTTCTCGCGTCGCGCAAAACCAATGATCCGAAAGGCGGTTGGCAGTTGCCGTTCCTTGAAGAGTTGGTAGAGCGCCGGGATCAGCTTGCGCGCGGTCAGATCGCCACTGGCGCCGAAAATGACTATGGAACACGGCGCGACCGACTTGCGCTGGATATCGAGGCGGCAAACGGTTGGATCGTCGAACGGTGTCGTGAGACTCATCCGGGCAAAGGTGGCGAAGGCGCCGGAAAAACACAACCCCCGCGTCCGTTGCAGGGGATTCCCGGGTGCATCTTGACACTGTCCTTAAGATTTGAGGCGTAACGGTTCCTCGACCGGC
>CAZIJO010000163.1:0-13903 GCA_964539515.1 uncultured Bifidobacterium sp.
TATGACAACCACAGAAGCGAAACTCGGGCATGGGCCTGACGGTGGGGAGTCAACTGCTCATCGTCTATGTGCCGGCCCTGCAAACGGTCTTCCGCACGGCTGCGTTCCCGGTCGAGTGGTGGCTGATCATCTGCCTCGGTCTGTTCCCCGGCTTCATCGCCGTGGAGATTGATAAGCTCATCCGTAACCGCTTTGCGGCCCGGAAATGAGATTGATAAAAAACTGATGCCTGTTGCGATACAAAAACCATTTAGCGGCTGGAAAACCAATTTTTTCACCGGCTTGGCGGTGGTCTTGCCCGCTCTCCTTTCCATCGGGGCCGTCGTCTGGTTGTTTGGCACCGTCTCCAATTTTACCGATGCCCTGCTCTTTTTTCTGCCGAAAGGCTGGACGCATGAACGCGCGGGCGAAGGGCTGATGCACTGGTATTGGAGCTTGTTCGCCCTGGCGGTAGCGGTTGGGATGATCACTTTGATCGGGCGATTCGCCCGCCACTATCTCGGCAAGAAACTGATTCAACTCGCGGACGAGGCGCTGATGCGCGTGCCGCTGCTCAACAAAATCTACGGCGCGATCAAGCAAATTAACGAGGCGTTCACCTCCAGCAAAACCTCGGCGTTCCAGCAAGTCGTGCTGGTGGAGTTCCCCCGCGCCGGTCTTTACTCGATTGGATTCATCACCGGCACCCAGCACGGAGAGGTGCAGTGCAAAACCTCGGAGGAGGTGGTCGGTGTCTTCCTGCCCACCACGCCCAATCCCACCACCGGTTTCCTCGTGCTGGTGCCGCAAACTCAAATCGTCAAGCTGGACATGTCCGTGGCCGACGGTGTCAAGTTCATCATGAGCCTGGGCTCCTTCGCCCCGGACTATGTTCCTCCCGGATTGTCTGCGGGAAATATTCCAGGGGTTGGGGCCGCCGGGAATGCGACCGCCGTTTCAGTCCCGAAGCGGGCGGTTGAACCGGTTGCCGATTCGAGCTGAATACCGATTCCGCTCCTTGAGATATCAGGCCATTGGCTGCCGGCGCGCGGGCGTTGGCCCGCGCCGAAGCCCAGCCTGTGGTGACCCTTGAACTGCACTCGCGGCCCGCTGATTTACGACTTGCAATCAGCGTAACCCCAACCGATCAACTTGGATCGTTGGGGCGCGGGCACTCGGCGATGGGCCGGGGTTAGACGCCTTCGCCAAAAAGGTTCGCCAGCCGGGCGGCCAGCTTGCGGCGGGCCACGGTATAGGAAAAATATTTGACGCCCAGCTGGTAATTCGTCTGCGCCCACTCTGCGCGGAGCTTCGCGTTCAGAAGGATCTCCCGCGTCTGGTCCACGATGTCCCGGGTGACCAGCTGCGTCATTTCGATGGTTTTGAATCCCAGTGGGTCGATGTCGCGGGCATAGACGGCGTAGGTGTTCACGACGACCGGCTTGCCAAAGTAGATCGCTTCGAGAAAGGCGTTGCCGAAGCCCTCATAGTGGCTGGGATAGGTCACGAGGTCGGCGTGCGGATACACGTCGAGCAGGGTGTAAACCTTCCGGCCATCGGCGTTCGTTCCGCGCGTTTCCCCCACGCGGTCGGCGATGAAGCGGACATCAATTCCGGCATCCGCGATGCGATCGTGGAGCATGGCCATGTAGGCGTTGCCTTCGTCGCCGGCTGGATGCGAGATGACCAGTTTGGCGCGCGGGTCTTTGAGGCGGCGCACCAGTTCGATGGCGTGTTCGATGCCTTTGCGTTGCACGACACGGGTGGGTTGCAGGATGAACCAGTCGTCCGCTTCGAGGCCGATTTCCCGGCGGAGGTCGCGGTTGTAATCGTCAAATCCCGGCGCGGGCGTCTCGAAATCCAGGACGTTGGGAATGATTTGGGAGGGAATCCCCAGGCGGCGGGCGAGTTCCTTCTGCGCCATGGAGTTGATCACGACATGCTCCATCGCGTAGAGCAAGGGCGGGAAGGCGGCCTGGAGATAATCATTGACCGCATTCAGTGTGAAGCGCTCGCGTTCCCACGTGAAGTCGTGATGGTGGGCAATCACGGGGAGTGTAGTTTCCGCGATGACCTCGGTCATCGCCAGGCCCAGCGGGACGTGCATGGGGATGGCGAGGATGTTTTCGGGAATCAGGACCTCGATCTCGAACTGTTTGATGAAGCGGTAAAGGTCGTCCTTGAGCCGTTCCTTGAGGGACTGAATTTGGTTGGTCACCGCGCGGCTGCGGACCGGGACGCCAAAAAGCTTTTCCTGAACCGCGGCCACTTCGGGATGGTTAAAGTAGGCCAGGGGCGATTGCAAACTGAGCTCCGCCGGTGCATCCAGCTCGCCCGCCATCCAGAAGCAGGAGTGACCCAGGCCGGAGAGAATCTGCGCCCATTTCCGCGCCTCGAGCGTGACGCCATCCGTGCCTTGAAACCGGGTTGAAATAAAACCGATCCGTTTGGGGGATCCAGTGGTGAGGATGCACGTGCTCATGGGTCAGGCTGCGGTGGAAGATTCGCCGCATTCCCGTTCAAACCGGTTCAGGTTTTCCCGCCGCCCGGCCACGAACATCATGTCACCCCGGAGCATGGCGCGGTCGGGCGTTGGCTCGATGGCCGCGGTTTCGCCTTTCGCATTGGTGCGGGTCAGGAGTACCACGTTCACGTGATATCGCTCGCGGAGCGCGGCTTCCGCCAGGGTCTTGCCGTGCAGCGGACGGCCCACCCGGATCTGCCCCAGCTGGTGATCGTCGCATAACTGCTGGCGATCGCTGCCGACGTTGTCACGCAACCGTTCCGCCAGCCGATAGGCCATGTCGCGGGTGGGCAGCACGACGAGGTCCGCGCCCAGCTTTTCCAGCACCGTGGCGTGCCGGGCATCCAGTGCGCGGCAAATGATTCGCTTCGCCTTGAGCTCCTTGAGCAACAGCGTGGTGAGAATGCTGCCCTGCATGTTCTCGCCGATGCTTACCACCACCGCATCGGCCTCGGGCACGCCCGCCTCTTTCAGGGCATCCTCGTCCTCCGCGTCCATCTCCACCGCGTGAAAGCCATCCTGGGTCAGGTCCTCCACGCGGTCGGCGTTCTTGTCGGCCAGCACGATTTCGCAGCCGAATTCGGACAGCCGCGTGGCCAAGTGCGCGCCGAACCGGCCGGCGCCAATGATAAAAATGCGTTGTTTCATAAGTGCCAGCGGTTTCAGCCCAGCGACAATTCTTCACGTGGCTGTCGGACCAACAGCGGACTGGCCGGGCGGGCCAGGTACACTCCGAGCATGAGCGGAGCGATCCGGCCCACGAACATCAGGGCGATGATAACGGTCTTGCCGGCGGCGGTCAAAAGCGGGGTCACGCCCAGGCTCAATCCGACCGTGCCAAACGCCGACACCGCTTCGAAGATCAGCGCCAACCATTGTTGCGGCGTCTGCGACGCCGGGTGTCCTTCCTCGAACATCATCAATAACGCCACGCCCGCCACCACGCAAACCACTCCCAGCAAGGCCACCATGGTGGCGACAAACGAAATCTTGGGTGACAGCCGCCGATTCCAGAATTGCACTTCCTCCCGCCGCCGCAGAGCCGACCAGGCTGTCAGCAGCAACACCACGGCGGTCACCGTCTTGATGCCGCCCGCCATCGAACCGGGCGCTCCCCCGATGAACATCAATCCCACCGTGGCTAGCAAAGTGGGCGGATTCATCCGGCCAATGTCCACGACATTGTATCCGGCCGTGCGCGCCATCGCGGAATGAAAAAACGACCAAGACAATTGTTCGTCGAGGGTGGCACCGGCGAGGGTGTGTTTGGTTTCAAAAACCCAGGTCGTGATCATTCCCAGCAACAACAAAAAGACCGCGGACACGATCGAAAGCCGGGTTTGCATGCTCAGCCGCCCACGTCGTCGCGGATCCCGCCGCCAGAAGTAGTAGTATCGCAGATTGATCAAGGTCATCAGGCCGATGCCGCCCGCGATGACGAGGGCGGCGATCACGGCCAGCACCCCGGGAAACGCCCGCCAGCGGGCCATGCCGTCCGGATAAATGGAAATGCCCGCATTACAAAACGCGCTGATCGAGTGGAAGGTGGCCTCCCAAAGCGTTTGCCACCGATTGGTTTCCGGTTGCGCCGGGGACATCAAGGTGAACAACGCCACCATGCCGGTCAATTCCAGGAGTCCCACAAACACACAGGAGTAAATGAAAACGTCCAGCGGTCGGGCCTGCCGTAACCGGCCTACGGTCGCCCGAATCGTTTGCTCATCCGCCAGCGACAACCGGTTGCCACTCGCCAGCACGAGCAGGATGCTCCCGGTGAGAATGCCCAGCCCACCTGCTTGAATGAGCACCAGCAGCACGGCTTGGCCGAAACCATTGAACGTCTCCGCAACATTCACGGTGCTCAGGCCAGTGACACAGGTCGCGGAGGTGGAGAGAAACAGGGCGTCCAGCCCGCCAATCGACCGGCCGGGTCGATGCGCCCAGGGCAGTAGGAGCAAAAACGCGCCCACGAGAATCAGCGCGGCAAAGCCCGTGGGAATCAAACGGAGGTCCACGTCCTTCCGGCGTGGCCCCGCAGCCAGCGGGAGGCCGTAGTCGTCGGCGAGCGCCTTTGGTTTAGATTCCGTGACTGCCATTGAATGTTCCCAGCCCGATCGCGCTTCCAGCGGATTGCAGTCGCCACAAGCTACCGGCGCGGTAAGGCAACCAATCCGGCCTGTGGCTTCCCCCAAAGGCACTTGTGCGTTTAACCATAGGTTGAGCTGCGGCCGCAAATCACGACCGCCGGGAAGCCGGGCACGGGTCGCCCGAATTTGCTGCACCGCCCCCCGGCTTTGCATCGCACCACCCACCAACTGGGGATAGCGCTGCTGCTCATGCGGAATGGGGCGCGATTCGTATGCTGGCACGATAGTGGGCGCCGATGCGATTAGCAATGCGCGCCGGCGTAATAATCTGTGCCCCGCCTTTACGCCGGGGCCAGGCAGGCTAGGATGCCAAGCGTGATGACGCCGCCCGCCGCCGCCGGTCCCCCGACAAGGACAGACGTTTTGCTCCGCGCGCTTTACGGCGAAACGGTTGGCCGAACCACCGCCATCCGCCTCGCTGACCTGCTGGCCCGGAGGGGAGCAACGCAGACCGCCGTTCAGCCATCCGTCGCGTTGACTGAAGGCGATGCCCTGCTCATCACCTACGCCGATCAGTTGCGTGAGGAGGGGGTGGCTCCGCTGCGGACGCTTGCTGCATTTTGCGAGCAGCGGCTTGCGGGCGTCCTCAGCGGCATTCACATCCTGCCATTTTATCCCTGGTCATCGGATGACGGTTTCTCGGTAAAGGACTATTTTGCCGTGGAACCCGCCTATGGAACGTGGGCCGACCTTGAACTGTTAGGGCGGCACTTCGACCTCATGTTCGACGCTGTCTTTAACCACATGTCGGCGGAGGGCGATTGGTTTCAGGGCTTCCTGCGCGATGAACCGGGATTTCGCGATTTCTTCGTGACGGTGAGTGGCGAGGTGGATCTGTCGCAGGTCGTCCGCCCGCGCGCGTTGCCGCTGCTGACGAAATTCCCGACGGCGCGGGGACTGGAAATGGTGTGGACGACTTTCAGCGCCGACCAGGTGGATTTGAACGTGCGCAACCCGCGAGTGTTACTGGCGCTGCTGGATGCGCTGCTGTTTTATGTCAGCCAGGGCGCGCGGTTCATCCGGCTCGATGCCATTGCGTATCTCTGGAAGCAAGCAGGTACCACCTGCATTCACCTGCCGCAGACCCACACGGTCATCCAACTGATGCGCGCGGTTTTGGACGAAGTCGCCCCGCATGTCCTCCTCATCACCGAAACCAATGTGCCGCACGTGGACAATATTTCATATTTCGGGGATGGCACGAACGAGGCTCAACTGGTCTATAACTTCGCGCTCCCGCCGTTGGTGCTGCATGCGTTGCTGCGCGGCGATGCCACGCACCTCACCCGCTGGGCCGCCACGCTCAAAGCTCCTTCCGACCGCACCACGTTCTTCAACTTCCTCGCTTCGCACGACGGCATTGGGCTGAACCCGGCCCGCGGCATTCTGCCGGCGTTGGAGATTGATTTCCTGGTCGAACGCTGTCAGGCCCATGGCGGCTTGATCAGTTACAAACACAACCCCGATGGCACGCGCAGTCCGTATGAGATGAACATCGTCTATTTCGACGCGGTGAATGATCCGGCTGCGGGCGATTCGCTGGAGACGCAATTGAACCGATTCATTGTGGCCCAGGCCGTCATGTTGGCGCTGGCGGGGGTGCCAGGGGTTTATTTCCACTCGCTGTTCGGCTCGCGCAATGACCGTCAAACCGCGCTTCAAACCGGCATCAATCGCCGCATCAACCGGCAGAAACTGGCGCGGGCGGAACTCGAAGCGGAATTGTCGGCAAAGGATTCCCTGAGAGCGCAGGTCTTTGCTCGATATTGCAAGTTGCTTGGCGCCCGGCGGAGTCACGCGGCGTTCAGTCCCAATGCGGCTCAGACTGTCATCGCCGGCGATAGGCGCGTGTTCGCGGTCCTGCGCACCGCGGCGAGTGGCCGGGAGTGGGCACTGTGTTTGCACAACGTCTCCGCCGTCCGAGTGGCGGTGGACCTCGCGGTACCCGAGGTCGCACCGGGGGCGCGCTGGGCGGAGATGTTGAGCGAACGTCCGTTCCCGACGGCGGCAAATGGATCAGTCCATGTGACCATTGAACCCTACGAAGCTATTTGGCTTTCAGCCCGAAACACGGCCGCGTTCACCCCGGCCGGATCCGGCAGGTTAAAAAGGTATCCCGAGGGCCTTGCGAATTCTTTGGGTTGGGGTTGGACTGGCACTACTTGTGAAGGGTGGCGAGTTGTTCATCTCGGCGGCCGGACGTATCGCCGAGTACTTGCGGATGCCACCTATGGTCATAGGCGCGCGGCTTGCGAGCCGGGCCACCAACCCGGAACGCGTCGGGTCGTTGCTCGCCGGCGGCCAGGGCAGGCGGAATTCGCGGTTTGGAATGCCGGCGGTTCGTGCATCTGCAACATTGGCCTGACCGTCGGTGTCACTGCCGCGTTTCGCCGCGTTGAATTTCACCTCTGGGCGGTGCGTCCACCACTCATTGCAATGTTCGGCTGCGGAGCGCTCCTGTTTCTGATATCGCGAATCTCACCTGCATCGTCGGCGCGCAGCGATGCTTTCCGGGGTCACCATGAAGCGCGTGACGCAGATGGGGAAATGCCCGGCAATGCTGATCGTGATCGGGCTACTGGTGTTGATATTGCTCAACGACGGCCGGGTATCGCGCAAGGAGGGCGTGGCCTCGTGGGTCACCTACAGTCTTTACCGGTGTGCGCTGGCGTTCCTCGCTGCGGCATTGAAGCCATAGCCACGGATGGCGCGATGCGACCGCTTATGGGCTCGGTTGCCGGCGGAGCGCATATTCAGGCGCGGCCGCAGGCGGTGCGGCTTTTGCGCCGTAAGACGGGCGCACGCAAGTGCCCGTTGGTTTTCAACCGGGCTTCCGGCCGCCCGGCACGCCGTTCGATTTGGTGGCGCAGGGAGGTGGTGACCTTGAGCCACGCCGCTTCCAGCGTGTGGTCGCGTGCCTCGGCATGGATGTCGGGTCCGGGCACGGCCAGCAGCGCAAAGGCGCGGAAGGCCGGAGTCTTGTCGCGCTCGTATTCCAGCACGACGGCCGCCGTGGCGACGGCCGTGAATTCTTCGAGGCGTTCGAGGGGCCGCTCCAGCCAATGGCGCAAGCCAGCGCTGACGTTCAGACCGCGGATGTGGAATTGTATTTTCATAGGTGGGTGGGAAGTGAAGAGAGGGAATTGGCCTCGCGCCCAGAGTCCGCCCATAACCCTAGGGTTCGTCGCGAGGCTGACCGTTGTCGTTCCCTCTCCGTTGGGCTTATCCGACAGGACGAACCAAAACCCGCTGGGTTGTTCGTTGCCCGCGCGAGCCGGGCGACTTGCTTGATTAGGGTCATGCCGCGTTTTCTTTCAAATTTCATTCGTTTATGCCCCAGCGATGATAAGGAGACACCGGAGGGTGGGGAGTGGTGGCGCGCTGGATCAGCATGGGGCGCAACGTCTCCGACTCGGTCAGCATGTCGCCGGGTCCGGCCTTGGCGCTGGCCTGGGGCGCAGCGCCGGACGGCAGTTTCAGCAGACCGTTGACGGTTTGCGCCAGAGTAGCCAGACCGACCGGCTTGTGGAGGACAGCCCCATTTCGACTCGCGATAGTCACGTCGTAAATGGACTCGTGCTCCGCGAGCACCACGACGGGTGCGCCGGGGTTGGCTGTCATCAAGCGCTCAAAGATTCCCCACGCCAAGTGCAGCGGTTGATTCAAGTCCATCAGCAACAAGTCTGGGTTGAGGCGGGCGGACGTCTCAAGCGCCTCGGACGGATTAGCCGTCAGCAGAATCTCGAAATCGTTCGGTCTGAAAGCTCGATTGATGGTCGCGCGCGTTTGGGGCGTGACCGCCACCAACAGGGCCAAAACTGTAATTCTCATGCTCATGGTGATCAACGGTGGTCGTTTCCGCCCGCGTTTACCCGGGGTTCGTGCAGGCGGTGCAAGACCGGAAGTGAACGCCAGCGAGGTTTGGTTTGCTGGAACTCGACCGGAAGAATCCTACGTTTGGGCAGGGGCCTGGTTGTCCCGGGGCGCAATGGGTGCGGTAGCAGCCGGACTACCGGACCATCCATCTGGACTTTGAAATCCGCGACCCTCTCGGGCGTCAGCCGGGGTTGGGCAACGTCCGGGGCGGGCACGGCTTTGCCGGTGGCCGCGTGGCCGTCCAAGGACCTAGCACTGGAGTTTTTGAAAACGAGTTCGCTGTTCACGTGCACATTTTCGCAACCGGCGTTGGCCGCGACTAATACGATTTCTCGATTGGACTTTTAGCTTTAAGTTAAAGAAGGTGCTGCCTATGGAATTCCTGAATTACCACCACCTGCGTTACTTTTGGACGGTCGCCAAGGAAGGCGGCCTCACGAAAGCCTCCGCAAAGCTGCACGTATCGCAGCCGACCATCAGTGCGCAGATTCAGGCGCTCGAAGGAGTCCTGGGTGAAAAACTGTTTCGACGGGCCGGTCGCAACCTTGCCCTTACGGATGCCGGCCAGCAGGTGTTGAGCTTCGCGGAGGAGATTTTTTCCATCGGCGCGGACTTGTTGAACGCCGTGAAGCAGCGTCCGACCTTGCGCCCCCTGCGGCTGAACCTCGGCGTGGCGGACGCGCTGCCAAAGCTGGTCACTTACCGCATCATCGAACCCATCTTTCGGCTGCCCCAGCCGGTGCAGATTTCCTGTTGGGAAACGAGCGTCTCCGACATGCTCGTCGAACTGGCCTCCTATCGCCTCGACCTTGTGCTGGCGGACGAACCGGCCTCCAGTGGCGTCACCACGAACGTCTTCAACCATCTACTCGGCGAATCTGACGTGACTTTCTGCGCAATGCCGCCCCTCGCAGCCAAGCTGCGGCGTGGATTTCCGAAATCACTGAATGGCGCACCCGCGCTCCTGCCGATGTCAAACACCGGGTTGCGCCGTTCGTTGGAAAAGTGGTTTCATGCGGTCGGCGTTCGTCCGAGAATGGTGGGAGAATTCTACGATTCGGCTTTTGTGAACGTACTGGCGCTCCACGGTTTGGGGTTCACAGCGGTGCCCACGCTGGTCGTGAGGGAAATCGTGAGCCGGTTTGGTTTCCGCGTGATTGGCCAGACCGAAGACTGTCAGCAGCAGTTCTATGCGATCACCCCGGAACGCAAACTGACACATCCAGCCGTGACTGCCATCACCGCCTCGGTGCGCGGACGGCTGCTGGCGACCAAGTAAGGCGGGTGGTTTTACTGACTAGCGGCCCCGTCGACTTCTGCCTCTCTTCTCCTCTACCGGCACAGCTGTGCCGTAAGCCAACATTTCCACAGCGCCGCCCCTGAGTACGAGGTGGCATTACTAACTTTCACCGCAGCGTTTGGGCATACGTGGGTAAAAGCCTCGCGTTGGTAGTTATCTACGAGGTATTCAACCCGATTCAAATCCATCAGGTCAGCCAGATGCAAAGGTCGTTCCAGCTTCCGCCGGTTCGGGGCTTGGCCGGCGTGCCACTCGTTAGCCACCACGTCTGCCAGCCTTGTGCCCGGGCGGGTTCAATGTCGTTGTCGAGGCGGTCGCCAACCATCAGTGTCTCGGCCGGGCGGATACCGCGAGCTTCGAGGCGCGCGGTGAGGATCCGGAACGCATGGTGATCGGGCTTGCTGAACCCGTGCTCGAATGACCAGAAACGCAAGCCGCGATCAAAAATGGAAAGCCCCAGCCCCGCAGTGGAGAGAGCGTCGCCGAGTTCCCGCAATGTGTAAGCTTGGGAATTGGACGCAATGCCGAGCAACCTGCGTTCGCCCTTCAGCCAGCGCAGGCAATCCGCCGCCCCTTCGGCCAGACGAAGCGTGCGGTCGATTTGCATCTGGCGCAGGATAAAATCATCGGACTTGCCCTTGGGCAGACGCGCCAGGCTGGGAATCACTTCCAGCACCACGCCCGGCCATTGAATCTCCGGCCATTGAATCCCACGCGCCCGCGCCTCTGCGTGCTGCCGGGCGATGACCCGGTTGGTGTGCAGCGAAAATTCCGAGCGGCTGAGCGGCGGCGGCGAGCCGAGCCCCTCCTCAAAAAGGCGCTGCCAGAGCGCGTCGGCGTTGGGCGGCGGCGGGCCGACTTTCAAAATGGTCGAGTAGATGTCGAAAATGACCGCCTCGATGTTCATGGGCTCTTGCTCCACAATAGCGGATAAAGATTGCGAGCGTCGAGCTTGCTCCGGATGAGATCCGATTGAATTGTGTCGGGCGAAACCGTCGGCGGTGGGAATTTCCGCATTGACCGCAGCGCGGTGAAGAACCGCCGAGCGTAGGCTCTCCCACTGAGCCAGCCTTCCGCAGTGCGCGGCCAGGAAGTGACCTTGAGCTTCCCCGTCGATGCCCGGTGACGCCACGCGCGCAGAAACGGATTCAAGGAGCGGCAGGCGGCCCACGATTCACCGGTCGGATGTGTCAGGACTTCCAACTGTGCCTTCAGGGTCAGCCGGCTGAACGGTACTGGACACGCATGTTTTGTCACCAGCATTGGCGGGGGGACGGCACGCTGGCGTGCCAAGGCGGGTATGTTGGCCTGCCAGGCACGAAACAATGTCTGCTGGCGAAGGCATTCGGCCGGCCAATCAAACAATTCGGGGGCAACCAGAATGTCGTCATAAGTCTGCGGGAACCGGAATCCGAAACGGGCGAGGTCGGGGGCGATGTGGGGCAGGCGGCGCGCGATGAGCGGGCGTTGCGCGGCCGCGGCTTCGAGATAGGGCAGGCCGAAGCCTTCCTGAACCGAAGTCAGTAGGACGGCCTCGCTCGCGGCAAGCAGTTCAGCCATATCCGGCTTGCGGATTTCGTCGCCGGCGAGCATTCCCAGCCGCAGCCGCCAGTGATGCTGATGTGCGGCGTGTTCCAGGGCGCGGAAATAGGGTTCTTCGTCCGTCGAACTGGCCGAACCGGTGACGACCAGCCACGCCTCGGGCCGCAGCCAGCGCGTCAGCAGCAGCGCTTCGGCGAGGTTCTTGCGCCGGAGGGTCCGACACGGCAGCAACCAGATGGGAGCGCGGTCGTGAGCGAGTTCGCGCTGCAGCCACTGTCGAGTCGCGCGAAGGCGGGCTGCGGGCGTTGGCGGTGCGGGCGCAGTTAAATTGGGAAGCCAGCAGGCTCGTTTTGCCAGGTGGCGCGAAAGAATCGCAGCGTCAGTCTGACTGATGGCCGCATGAAGCGTGTTGCGCTGTCGGGGGAACACGACCGTCGCGGCGGCGCGTAAAGTGCGAAAGCCGAGGCGGCGTATCTCCGGCCAGCGCCCCCAGCGGTTGTCAAACCACCAGTCGTGATGATGGCTGACCAGCGGGATGTCCCGCGCGGCACACGCCGCGGCAAGTTCGCGCGCGAGAATTAGGTTGCGCCCGACCCCAAGGTTGTGGGCCCACACGAGGCAATTCTCCGAATCTTCCTGAAGGAGCAAGCGGGCGAGCGCCCGCTGGATTCGCGCCGCAATGCGCGAAGGCGAGCTGCGCTGCTCGGACAAATAACCAAACGCCGGCTCGACCATGAATTCGACCGGCACGCGCAGTAGTTGTCGGCTAAAGAAATCGCACCACCGACGGTCCCCAGCCTCGCCCGTGGCCAGCACGACGCGCGAGATGGGGCGCGGGGCTTCGGTGACCAGGTGGGGTGTAGCGAGTTCGATGATACGCCGGATGCCGCCGGGACGCAGGTGATAATGGAAGATGATGAGATTCACTAGCAAAGCAGTGTCGCGAACTGCGCGCGATGGTCAATCGTTTGTGTCCTGGTGCCGAATGTTGTTTTAACGCGTCTTGCCGTCGGCGTCTGCTTCCATTAGGTTGTCATCGCAGTGTAAAAGGGTCTGGGGGAGCCTTCCCCTGGAGGTAACTGGATGGTCGGGCCGCCATCCGATGAACTGAGTTGCATTTTATGCAATAAATCATCGGACATCGGTGTGCTTGAATTTTCAATCCCATTGAGTCGGGTTTTGCCCGTTCGGTTTTGAGCAACGGGAGTGTTCACGCATGGAGTGTGACCATGCAATGGTCGGTGACGCTCAATTTCGTTTCCCGTCTCAAGTCGAGTGTTGATTCAGCCCACAGTTGAGTCCTTCCAGTTATGAGCAAGAAAATGGCAAGTATTCTGATCGCATACGGCGGCTTGTTGGCCGGTCTCGGCTTCGTTGTCCATCAAATCGCCCCAGTATTCGGCAAAGTCACATTTCTCGTCGGTCTCGCCGGAGGTGGATTGTGCCTGTTTTGGGGCATTGCCGCGCTGGCAGGACTGAAGCGGCGCGTCGGGGCCACACTCAGTGCGATTGCCGTGGTGTTCGTGTTATTGACGCAGGCAGTTCACGTCTGGACAAACTCGGGCAGTGCGGAGGCCATCAGCACGTCGGTGCGGCTGGTGGTAACAGGGATGTTTTTGATGACGATGGGAGTTGTGTTCTACCTCTTCCACGGCGAGCGACCACGGGAGTTTTATGAAAAACGAGCGCACAATCGCGTTGATCCGTTTTCGAGTGGACAGGACTCTCAACAACCGGAGGCCCGGTCCAAGCGATGAACGTAAATCTCGATTTTGATCTGGTCTTGTACGGCGTCATGCTGGTGGCCTTCGGTGTCTTGGCACACCCGCTCGCTGCCGATTTTGGGTATGCAACCATGATCAGCGGCATCGCTGGCGGGGTGGGGGTCGCCTTTTGGGGCGTATTGGGCCTGCGGGGATTTCGCCGGCGGATCTGGCCCATCGGGACTTTGGTGGTCTTGGACATTGTGTTGCTGGTCCAGTCGGTTATCGTCTGGATGGCAATCAAGAGCGGCCGGGTAGAGCTCAAACCAGTGGTACTTATCCCGCCATTGCTGCTGGCCTTCGGTATCGGGCAGCTAGTCAACTTTCTGCAAGCGGGAAGGCGTAAGGAGTAGTTGTGGCAGCGCCGACCCGGGCCGCGGATTGTGGATTCTATCAGCCTGCACAATCCGTCACTCCGCGCGCAGGCTTGCTCTGTGCGTCGGACGCCAGTTAAACTGTTGGTTCAGCAGCAAAGGGTCTGGGAGATATTCTCCTGGAGGCACACGGGATGGTCGGGCCGCCATCCACAAACGAACGCGCACACGGCTTTGTCCGTTGAGCGATAGAAACCTGGTCACTTGACCGCCCAAACCTATGCCTGATTTTTTTCAAACTGGCGCAGTCACCACGTTGCATCGCCTCGGCAAACTCGACACGCCGCGGCTGGAGCGTGACCTGGAGGAATTTGCAAAGGAGACACCCATCGCACTTGTGCTGCCGTGCCACGTCCGCGAACTCGGCTCGCCCGCCCTGCGCGGCATCGTGCGCGAAC
>CAZIJO010000164.1:0-7446 GCA_964539515.1 uncultured Bifidobacterium sp.
CGGTGTCAGTCGCGTCAGCATCGAAGATCCTCGCGATGTTCGGATGGTCCATCATCGCCAGCGCCTGCCGCTCCGCCTCGAAGCGGGCGACGATCTGCCGGCTGTCCATGCCCAGCTTGATGATCTTGAGGGCGACGCGGCGTTTGACCGGCTCGCGTTGTTCGGCCATCCAGACTTCCCCAAAGCCGCCTTCGCCGATCTTTTCGAGCAGCTTGTAGCGGCCAATCATCGGGGCCGGGGATTCCTCGTCGGTGGCTTCGGCGACTGCGGCGCGCTCTCCCGCAAACGCCGGCCCGGCCAGGAGGCTGTCGTGAGAAAAATGTTCCTTCAACAACTCCTCCACCTTGCGGCGGAGAGTGACATCCCGACCGCACGCGCCCTGAAGATAGGCCGCGCGCGCCTCCGGCGTGGCCATCTCCAGGGCTTCGAGAAAGATTTCCCGTTCAGTCATGATTCTAATGATTTCAATCGGGCCTGATCAGCCCGACAATCCTTATAGGCGCGATTGCGAAGCAAATCACGCCACTGAATCCGAAATATTTTCACGCCGTCCCCGTCGTGCTGGAAAGGGACGTCCGGATCGTGCGTTTCAGCCAGGCCCGGGCAAAGGCCCAATGCCGATCCACCGTGCGGGGCGACAAGTCGAGGGCGGCGGCAATTTCCGGCACGGTCATGCCAACGAAGTAGCGCATTTGAACCACTTCCGCCGCCTGGGGATCTTCAAGGGCCAAGGCCTTCAGCGCGTCGTTGACAGCCAGCAATTCCTCGGACGGCACCGACACGGCGATGCGGGACTCGTGCAGTTCGTCGCCGACCGGGTTGACGCCGTGTTTGAGTCGCTGTTTGCGCCGGGCGTTGTCGATCAGGATCTGCTGCATGGCGGTGGCCGCAGCCTTGAAGAAATGCCGGCGATTGGCAAAATGCTCCTGGCCGTCACCGGCAATCTTCAACCAGGCCTCATGGACCAGGGCTGTGGGCTGTAAAGTCTGTCCGGCCTTCTCATTCGCCATCCGAGTGACGGCCAGCTTGCGCAGTTCGTCATAGACCATGGGAAGCAAATCCTTGGCGGCCTGGGGATCGCCATGCTGTGCCCGTTCGAGGATTTGCGTGACTTCGCTCACATTGCAGCCATTACCAAACGTCCGTTCTGTGGGGAGCCTAGGAGTTAAGACAACGTCATCTTAAAAAGCCGTCGATTTTGCGGACGGAGTTCCCTACGGCAACCAAACGCTCCCCTTGGCATCGACGAACTGGGCGCGCGTCTTCATCTGCGGGACCCATTGGCGATGCCAGTTCAAGTTCCAGAGTTCCGTCAGTTTGACCCGCCGCAGCGATAGATCGGTGAAGGCCACATTGATCGCGCCTTGGTGGCGATCCAGGCAGAAGCGCGACATTTCATTCTCGATCCCCAGCCCCCACCCGAGAATGCCATCGTCCCCGCCGGTCGGCACGCGATCGGTCATGTTGGGAAAGCTGCCGGGCCACGTGCAGTCGGCCATCAGCGGCACGTCGGTTTTGTCCGTATCGAGCTTGCCCCAGAAGAACTTTTCCGCGCTGCTTTTGGTCCAGATGCCGGGGACATAGCCATACAGGTAGTGATTGATGCCATAGCTGCCGAAGGTGCCGTCCCACATCGGTCCCCAAACCTTCTTGGCCCCCCCGTAGGCATCGGTGCTCTTGCGATCGAGTCCCAAAGTGGCGGAGGGGCAGAGCCGCATCTTGTCCGCCGCATAATATCCTTTCAGAACGACCATCCACCAACCCGTGGTGTAATCGTCCGGCCATTTGGAAAATTTTCCGCCAAAGTCGCCGCTGTAGACGCCATACACCACCGCCCATTGGTGCAGGTTCGACTGGCAGGCCACCGTCCGGGCTTTGTCCTTCGCCCGGCTCAAAGCCGGCAGGAGCATGCTGACCAGAATGCCGATGATCGCGATGACGACCAGAAGCTCGATCAAAGTAAAACCGTTGGGCTTCTTCATGGAATAGGCTTGTTCGGGCTTTCATAACACTCATGCCTCCGTTACTCAAGGGGTTTTTGCCCGCGACCGCCGGGCTGATAAGGGGGCTGGACAGCGGAAAGGTCCCGGCGCAAAGTGCCGGTATGAAGCCTGACGAAAAGCAAACGGCAGTGCGCCCCTCCGCGGCTACAAGGCAACGTACCAACCGTGGCTTCACGTTGATCGAGTTGCTGGTGGTGATCGCAATTATTGCGATCCTGGCAGCGATGTTGTTGCCCGCCTTGGCGCGGGCCAAGGAGAAGGCCAAAAGCGCCAAGTGTCAGAGCAACCAGCGGCAAATCGTCATGGGTTATCTCCTTTACGCCGGCGATCACTCGGACCTCCTGCCGGTGGCGGGGACACCCGATTTGTCCCAGGGCGGAGGATGGGTGGCGCCGAGCCGATGGTTTCTGGAGATCAGCCCGTATATTTCCAAAACGGAAACGAACTACACACAGCTGGTGGCCGGGGAAAAAGTGGTCGTCTGTCCATCGGCGCTGATTGCCAAAGCCATCCCGACGAACGTGCCCGGCTGGCAGGGCTATGGGGGTTACGGACATAATTACGCCTACCTCGTTTACACCCCGGATGACCGCAAGAAAATGAGCATCGTCACCAAGCCGGTGGATACCTGCATGAATGGCGATGGCCTGGACCCCGGTCCTCAAGTCAGCTGGTGGCAGCTCGGTTACCTCTATCCGCCGTCCATCATTTCCTCCTATCCATATATGAAGTACATCCGCCACGGCCCCGGCGGCAACTATGCCTGGGTGGATGGTCATGTCGCATCCAAAACCTGGAAGCTCATGTTGGCGGGGGCTGAAGGAAAAGTGGATTGGTACTACCAGCCGACACCGCGATAAGCATTGTCCTCCAATCGGGCGCCGACGTCGTGAAGGGCCGCCCGCTATCAACCAAGAGGTGCGCAATCCGTGGAACGAACTCACGGCAATCCTCACGGCTGAAGGAGAAATGGCCCCCCGTAAAGCAAAGGTATCGCCGCGTTGGTTTTTAAGATTGGCGGGATCGTTTGGGTCGGTTTATAGTCGCTAAAACCGTGCTTTTGCGACGTATAGATCTTTTGTTGCCTGCGGCCTACCCGTGCTTTCGTTGGTGGTTGGCCGTGGTCTTGACCGGCATTTTTGGGGCGTTGGCGTCGGCCAAATCCGTGACCAACCTCCCGACCATTGACTTCAACCGCGATATCCGGCCGATCCTGTCGGAGCATTGCTATGCGTGCCACGGACCGGACGAGAACAAGCGCAAGGCTGGTCTGCGGCTGGATGTGGCGGAAGGTGCTTTCAAGGAGCTTAAGTCGGGCAATCACGCCTTGGTGGCGGGGGATCTGACCCGCAGCACCTTGGTGGAACGCATTACGGCCAAAGATGCGGACGAGATCATGCCGCCGGCCAAGCACCAGAAGCCGCTCACGGTGGAAAAGATCGACTTGTTGCAGCGCTGGGTGAAGGAGGGCGCGCAGTGGAAGCAGCATTGGTCCTTCATCCCGCCCGAACGTCCGGAATTGCCGAAGGTCAAAGATCGGAAATGGCCGCGCAACCCGATTGACTACTTTACGCTCGCCCGGCTCGAAACCGAGAAACTGTCTCCGAATCCGGAGGCGGACAAGGCCACGTTGATTCGCCGGGCCACGCTCGACCTGACGGGATTGCCGCCGACCATCGAAGAGGTGGATGCGTTCCTGGCCGACAAATCACGCGACGCGTACGAGAAGCTGGTGGACCGTCTGCTGGCGTCGCCGCACTACGGCGAGCGCATGGCGCAAAACTGGTTGGACCTCGCCCGTTACGCCGATACCAGCGGCTACCACTTCGACGGCGTCCGCTTCATGTGGCTCTGGCGCGATTGGGTCATCAAGTCCTTCAACGACAACCAGCCCTACGATGAATTCACGTTGGAACAGCTCGCCGGGGATCTCCTGCCCAAACCCACGCAGGCCCAACGCATTGCCACCGGCTTTGTCCGCAACAACATGACCAACGACGAAGGGGGCGCGGATCCCGACGAGTACCTCAACAAGTATGTCGTGGATCGCGTGAACACCGTCGGCGCCGTGTGGCTGGGGCTCACGGTCGGCTGCACGGAATGTCACGATCACAAATATGATCCGCTGACGACCAAGGAGTTCTACCGGATGTACGCATTTTTTCACAACGTACCGGAAAAAGGGCTGGATCGCATCCGGACCGACAATCCCCCGCCGCGCCTCCCCGTGCCGACGCCGGAGCAGGCTTTGAATTTCGTCGAAGCGGACTTTCGGTTGAAGGATGCGGAGAAGACGTTGCAGGATCGCGCCAACGAATTGGGCGAGACGCAGGAGAAGTGGGAGCGCGAAACCAATGAACGTCCGCCCCCCAAACCGGATGAGGCCGGATTGGTGGCCACGCTGGCTTTCGATGATTCCCTGGCGGTCGGGTCGGCGACCGCCGCCGGGGAGGGCAAAATCGTGGACGCGGAAAAACCCGAATTTGGGGAGGGTCGTTTGGGCCGGGCCCTCAAGCTCGACGGCAAGGCTTACGCCGACTTCGGTCCGCTCGTCCAGTTTGACCGCACCAATGCCTTCAGCTTTGGGGCGTGGGTGAAACTCGACGGCGACGGGGCGGTGTTGAGCCGGATGGAGAAGGGGCCGGGCTTGCGCGGGTTTGATCTCTTTTTTGCCGACGAACGCTTCCAGGTGCATCTCGCCCATGCGTGGCCGGACAATGCCTTGAAGGTTCGGACCAAGGATAAGTTTCCCAAGAACCAGTGGCTGCACGTATTGGCCACCCACGATGGCTCGGGGAAAGCCGCCGGCGTCAAGGTGTACGTGAACGGCCGGGTCCGCGACGTCGAGATCGATAAGGACAAGCTGACCGACTCGATCGCAAACGAGGCGGCCGTGCGCATCGGTGCGCGGAGTGGCGAATCGATTTTGAAAGGGCTGGTGGATGACGTGCGGTTCTATCGGCGAGCGCTGTCGGGTGAGGACGCCCGTTTGATTTTCCTGCATGGCTATCTGCCGATCATTGCCAAGTCCCGCGGCAACCGGACCGACAACGAGCGCAGCGATCTCCAGCGATTCTACAAGGAGAACTATGCCGTGGATTACTTGCGCTCAGAGGCTGCCCTGGCGGAGGCCCGCAAACGCAAGGACGAGTTTTACGGCAAGATTCCCACGACCTTGATCATGGAGGAGATGAACCCACCGCGGGACACCTTCGTGTTTGTGCGCGGCGATTTTCGCAACAAAGGAGAGAAGGTTTCGCCCGGCACGCCGGCCGTTCTGCCGCCGCTGCCGGGCGGTCCGGTGAATCGGATGGCCCTCGCCCGCTGGCTGGTCGCCCGGGAACATCCGTTGATGGCCCGCGTGACCGTGAACCGTTACTGGGCGATGTTTTTCGGTGCCGGACTGGTGAACACCGTCAACGATTTCGGCTCCCAAGGCGAATGGCCCAGCCATCCGGACTTGCTCGACTGGCTGGCGGTGCAGTTCCGGGACGGCAGCAGCACAACGCGGAATGCGGAACGCGGAATGCGGAATGAGCGACGTGAATCCGTTCCGCACTCTGCACTCCGCACTCCGCACTCACACGGCGCCTGGGATGTGAAAAGCCTTGTCCGCCTGATCCTGACGAGCGCCACCTACCGGCAATCGGCGGCGGTCACACCGGAAAAACTGGAGCGCGACCCTTACAATCGCCTCTTCACCCGCGGTCCGCGGGTGCGCCTCGAGGCTGAATTCGTCCGCGACAACGCGCTCGCAGTGGCCGGCCTGTTGAACGACCAGATCGGGGGGCCGAGTGTGAAGCCCTACCAGCCGCCGGGGATCTGGGACGGCACGGATTCGAAATTCGAGCAGGACCATGGCGAAGCGCTTTATCGTCGCGGCATGTATGTCTTCTGGCGGCGCTCGGCGCATTATCCGTCGTTTGCCACCTTTGATGCGCCCAGCCGCGAGGTGTGTACTTTCTTCCGCCAGCACACGCAGACCCCATTGCAGTCGCTGGTGCTGATGAACGATCCGGCTTATGTCGAAGCCGCGCGCGGCCTGGCCGAACGGGTGTTGCGGGAGGAGCCGGAGCACACGGACAAACGGCTCGTGCGCGCTTTCCGACACACGCTCGGCCGCCCGCCCCAGGCGGATGAAGTCGGGGTGTTGCAGAAAACCTACGCCCAACAGCTCGCGAATTTCCGCCAGGACTCCGACGCGGCGAAGGCGCTGCTCAAGGTTGGGGAATCGCCTTTGCCCGAGCATGCGGATCCGGTTGAGCTCGCCGCGCTGACTGCCGTGGCCAACGTGTTGTTGAACCTCAACGAAACCATTACCAAGTAGCCGCCATGCTTTTGCAAGATGACATCCGAAGGACGCTCACGCGCCGTGCCTTTCTATCCCGTAGCACCACCGGGCTCGGCGCGCTCGCACTCTCCTCGTTGTTGAACCCGCGATTGTTCGGCGCCGAATCGGGCTCGGCCTTGAAAACCAAGGGCGCGCTTCAGACCTTGCACGCGCCCGCCAAGGCCAAACGCGTCATTTACATGTTTCAGTCCGGCGCGCCGTCGCATCTGGATCTGTTCGATTCCAAGCCGAAGTTGAAGGAGATGACCGGCGAAGAGCTGCCGCCGAGTGTCCGCAAGGGCCAGCGCATCACCGGCATGACGGCGGGGCAGGCGGTATTGCGCTGTGTCGGCTCGCCGTTCGAGTTCAAGCGCTACGGCAAATCCGGTGTTGAACTGAGCAGCCTGCTGCCCCACATCGGGGGCATCGCGGACGACATCACGATCATCCGCTCTATGTTCACCGAACCGATCAACCACGATCCGGCCGTAACCTTCATGGGCACGGGCAACCAACAGCCGGGCCGGCCGACCATGGGCGCCTGGCTGGCCTACGGCCTGGGCAGCGAGAACGAGGACCTGCCGGCCTTTGTGGTGCTTACCAGCGGCAGCGGCGGTCAGGCCTTGCAGGGGCACTACTGGGGCAACGGCTTTCTCTCGGCGAACTACCAGGGCGTGCAGTTTCGCAACCAGGGCGATCCGGTGGTTTACGTTTCCAATCCGCCCGGGGTCAACGGCCAGCGGCGGCGGGAGTTGATCGATGCGATGCAGGAGTTGAATCGCAAACAACTCGGCACGCTCGGCGATCCCGCCATCGCCACGCATATCGACAACTATGAACTGGCGTTCCGCATGCAAACGAGCGTGCCGGAGTTGGTGGATATTGCGAAGGAGCCGAAAGAAATCCTGGAAATGTACGGGGCCGAACCCGGCAAGGCCTCCTATGCGAACAATTGCCTGCTCGCGCGGCGGCTGGCGGAACGCGGCGTGCGCTTCATCCAGCTATGTCATCGCGACTGGGACCATCACGGCGGCCTGCCCAACGGCATCAAAACCCAGACCAAGAACACCGACCAGGCCAGCGCGGCGTTGATCAAGGACCTCAAGCAGCGCG
>CAZIJO010000164.1:7456-13881 GCA_964539515.1 uncultured Bifidobacterium sp.
GCTCGATGAGACACTCGTCACCTGGGGCGGCGAGTTTGGGCGCACGGCCTATTCGCAGGGTGAGATCCGGAAGGACGATTTCGGCCGCGACCATCACCCGCGTTGTTTCTCCCTCTGGATGGCGGGCGGGGGAATGAAGCCCGGCCTGGTTTACGGTGCGACCGATGACTTTGGCTACAACATCGTTGAGAACCCGGTGAACGTGCACGACTTCCACGCCACGATGCTTCACTGCCTGGGCATTGATCACACCAAACTGACCTACCGTTTTGAGGGTCGCGACTACCGACTGACCGACGTCAGCGGGGAGATCATAAGACCGCTCCTCGCCTGAAGCGTGGGAGTTGTGCCCGGCGGCACCAGCCGAGCCCGATTGCCATCGTCAAGCCCAACGCCGCGGCGCCCGGCTCCGGCACCACCACGACACTGACGGCATCAATCAACGGCCAGCGCGCGTCGTTCAAATTGACGAATTGAAGAATGGTTGCATTGGAAGAAGCCGTGACCTCGAAACTATACGTCTGCCAGGTCGTCGTGCTTGAGTTTCGAAACACCCCCAGCATCTGGCCGCCCGATCCAAACAGTTCGCCGCCCCAATAAACCGTCACGGGTGCCGGGGCATTGCCTTGGGACTGCTCCCCCACCAATCCGTAGCCCGACAGCAAACTGAAGCGGAATTCATACGTGGTGCCGATGGTCGTCGGGAGGATTTGCCACATGGGTTCATAAACACTGCCGCCGAAGACATCCACGACAACCCCGGCAATTCTCCCCTCCAAAGCTGGAATGGGTCGGCCAATGGTGATCGCTTCCACGTAACCGTAGCGGCCGCGCCAGCCGGCGAAACGTGATTCGAAACCGCCGTTGACCACCAGATTACCCGGGGGCATTACGACCGGCGGCAGAGTCGGCTGGGCGCTGAGGAGGGGCGCCAGTCGCAGGAGGATCAGCATCACCGCTGCCTTTTTCACAGGTACAGTTTATACCCCGAACGGTAGCCTCGACGTCAAGGTATTTGGGAAGCGTCCTTCGGCTGAATCTGCCCGCCCCGCGCAAAGCCCAGGCCGGTAGGCGGCAAACTTGAGGCGTGGCCGGCGAACATTGCCGGTTGCATCGCGGCTAAACGCCCGCGGCGGCAATGTTCCCACCGGAGAATTACACCACGGCGAAGGTTCACTTGCCCTGCCGGATGATGCGATCCGGCTGCCGGGCATGGCTCACTGCGGTGTCATAGCTGATCTGACATTTGCAGTAGAGGTCGTAAAGGCAGTTGTCCATCAAGACCATTCCGTCCTTGCGCCCGGTCTGAAGGGTGTTCTCCAGGTGGTGCAGTTGATTTTCGCGAATGATGTTGCGGACAGCACCGTTGGCCATGAGCAATTCGTACGCAAGCACGCGGCGCGTGCGGTCGGTGGCCGGCAGCAAATCCTGCGCGATGATGCCCTGCAACGCATTCGCCAGTTGGAGCACGATCTGCCGTTGGGCGCTGCCTTCAAAAACTCCGATGATCCGTTCCAGGGCGTGCGACACATTTGGGGAATGCATCGTCGCCAGGACCAGATGCCCCGTTTCGGCGGCCGTCAGTGCCGTGGAGATCGCCTCGAAGTCGCGCATCTCGCCCACCACAATCACATCCGGGTCCTGCCGCAAAACGTGAACGAGGGCCCGGTTGAAGCTGCGCACATCCGTGAGCACCTCCTGCTGGACCACGATGGCGCGCTTGTTTTGGTGCACGAACTCGATCGGATCCTCGATGGTGACGATCTTGCACCGGCGTTCGCTATTGATGACGTCCACCAGATAATTGAGCGTGGTGGTTTTGCCCGCACCCGTCGGGCCGGTGATCAGCACCAAGCCGTTGGGTTTGCGGGCCAGTTCGTCAATGCGGTCCGGCAGGCCGAGCTCGGCGCGCGTGGCGATGCGCTCGCCGCAAAAGCGGAAGCTCAGCTCGGGATGGCCGTTGCGCCGGTAAAACGTGGCCCGGACTCGGCCGGCCACGCTGTGCAACAGGGAAATGCACAGCTCCCAGTCCTGCTCGAACTTCCGCTGCTGCTGCTCATTCAACAAGCTGTTCGCCATCGCGGCGATTTGTTCTTCGCCGAGCGCATCCTCGTCGGCAATGATGATCTCGCCGTTCACCCGAAACGCCGGCGGCACGCCCGCCACCAGGTGCAGGTCGGAGGCGTCGAAATCGCTGGCGGCGGCGAGAAAGCGGTCGAGGTTGTCAGTGCTCATGAATTGAATAATTGCCGCCCCCAGCCGCGCAGGCGCGACCAGAATCCCGTTTGCGAAAGCTTTGTCAGTGCGATCCCCGCCTCCGAACAGTGCGGATTGAGTTGCTGTGCCTGGGTGTAGGAGTAGCGGGCGGGGCCGGTCAAGCCAAGCGCTTGCTGGCAGCGACCGAGTTCCCACCAGAGGAGAAAGTGGCCGGCATTCCATTCCACCGCCGACTGCATCAGCTTGAGCGCGAGGGCGAATTGCTCGTGGAAATACCGGATCCGCGCCGCCAGCCACGCCACAAACCAGTCCTTGGGGGCGAGCAGCTGGGCTTTGTCGAAGCAATAATCTGCGCGCGATTCTTTACGCGCCAGCAGCACATCCCCGCGGGCCAGCCAGATATAGGGCGTATCCCCGCGTTCTTCCATGGCGGCGTCCGAGAAGGCGAGGGCGCCCTGGAAATCGCCGCTGCGCCCGAGGGCCACGGCTTTGGCGGCGAGCAGCTCCGGTTCGTGGGGAAAATGTTCCAGCGCCTTGTCGGCCCAGAGCCTGGCTTCACGGTATTCCCCAAGCTCGATCAGCATCCGCACCTGCCCGGTCCACGCCGACGCGTTTTGGGGATTGAACTCAAGCACCTTGGAATAATGCCGGAGCGCGGATTCAAAGTTCCCATTTTCAAATGCCGACCGGGCTTCGTCCAGGAAGTGCCCTTCGCCCTTGAGCGCCGGACGCGCCGGTCCGTGCGCCTGGACTTCGTGGTCGTCGCCGAACTCAAGATTGCCGAAGCGGCTCATCGTTCGCGTATTTGAGCTGTTTGTCCGGGTGGCTGGCGAGCGCTTTTATAGCAGGGGCGGGGCGGGGCGGGGCACCAACACTTTTGCCGGAAAACTTCATTTCTCTGGCCTGGTGCCGCCGCGCGGCTGGCTGGCATTGCGGGCGCGGCCGGCCGCCCAATCGCGCAAAGTGTTGATCTGGGCATCCATGGTTTTCGCGAGGGGCACCGTTTGGCTCAGCGCGTTCAAGATATGAGCCGTCGTCAAATGCGCCCGGCCGTCGAACGCATCGTAGAGCGCGCTGATGATGGCTTCCTCGATTTCCGCGCCGCTGAACTGCTCGCCGGCCCGCGCCAACGCGGCCAGGTCGAACTGCGTCGCGTCGCGGCCGCGCTTGGCCAGGTGAATCTTGAAAATCTCCTGGCGTTCCTCGGCGCCGGGCAAATCCACAAAGAAAATTTCGTCAAGCCGGCCTTTGCGCAACAGTTCGGGCGGGAGTTGGGAAATGTCGTTTGCGGTGGCAACCACAAAGACCGGGGCGCTTTTCTCCGAGAGCCAAGTCAGGAACGTTCCGAACACGCGCGCCGTGGTGCCGCCATCGGTGATCCCCGATCCCTGGGCGCCGGCGAAGGCCTTGTCAATTTCGTCCACCCACAGGATCGCGGGCGCGATCGACTCGGCCACCGCAATGGCCCGGCGGATGTTTTCTTCCGACGATCCCACGAAGCTGCCGAACATTCGCCCCACATCGAAGCGCAGCAGGGGGAGTTGCCAGAGATTCGAGACCGCCTTGGCGCACAAACTCTTGCCGCAGCCTTGCACCCCCAGCAACAGGATGCCCTTGGGCGCCGCGAGACCGAAGGCCCGCGCCTCACTCGTGAAGGCGACGGCGCGCTTGGTCAACCATGCCTTCAAGACTCCCAGGCCGCCGACCTGGGTGAAGTTCTCCGTGGTGGCATAATATTCCAGCAGACCGCTTTTGCGGATGATCTGTTGTTTCTCGGCGAAAACCTCGCTGAGGTCATCGCCGCTCAAACGTTCGGCCTTGACGATGATCTTGGCGAAGACATTTTCCGCCTCCCCGAGGGTCAGTCCCAGGGCTGCCTGCAACAGCCGTTCGCGACCGGCCTCGTCCAGGTCGAGCTTCACCTGCTTGATTTGCGTTACCTCGGTCACGATGCGATCCAGCAAGGTCGACAAATCGTGGCGCGTCGGCAGCGGATGATTCAGCACCGTGATCTCTTTTTCGAGTTCGGGCGGGATTTCCAACGTCGGTGAGATCAGGATGATGGTCTTGAAACTGTTCTTCAGGTGCAGCGCGATTTCCTTGAGCTTGCGGGTGACGGCGTAATTGCCTTTGGTCAGGAACGGATGAAAATCCTTGAACACGAAGATGGCCGGCTCCACCTGTTCAATCACCTGATCCAAAGCAGCGAGCGGCTCCTTGGTGGCCGGGCTGCGGTGCTTCTGCGATTGGATGGAAGTGCCCGCCGGAACGATGCCGGTGCTGCAACTCCACTCGAAGACCTTTTTCTGCCGCTTCCGCGCGATGTCCACGACGAGCTGTTGCACCCGCATTTCCTCGCTCGAGATGACATAGAGAATGGGATACCGGGCGCGGATCAACGTCTCGACTTCGGCTGAAAAGCTCATGGGTCAGAACTTGGCGGTTCCGCGTCAGGGTTTCAACCAGCGTTGCCACCAGCTGGGGGCACGGCGAGGCAGCTGTTGGACGGACCGGGCCAGGCGTTCGGCGATGGCCGGGGGCACGGCAGTCAGGCCCGCATCGTGGCGCAGGAGTTCTTCCGCCGTGGCAAATTCGCGGGCGGACGATTGCGCGGACTTAATCTCGGCGAGCTGCTCCTGCGGGCGGTGTTTGGATTCGTGTTTCATGGTTGACCTCAGGCAGATTGTTGGAAAAGGACGGCAAAGGCTTTGCGGGCGCGATGCAATTTGCCGCGCACCGCGTCCGCGGACTGTCCGGTCAGCGTGGCGACCTCGGCATAGCTCAACTCTTCGTCTGCCACCAGCAGCAGCAGCAGGCGGTACTCTTCGGCCAGACGGTCGAGCGCTTTTTGAATCCGCTCCCCGAGTTCCTTGGTTTCCAGCGCGCGGAGCGGCGAATCGGTTTTCGCGGCGGCGTTTTCCCAAATGGCTTCGTCGGCGTTGGTGACCAGGTTGCGGCTGGACCAGCTTTGCCGCACGTTGAGGCAATGGTTGATGGTGATGCGATAGAGCCAGGTCCGCCACGACGACTCGCCGCGAAATTCGTGGAACTTGCGGTACACCTTGAGGAACACATCGTGGGTGACATCCTCGGCCTTCTGCGGGTCGCCCAGATAGCGCAGCGCCAGGTAATAGACGGCGCGGCTGTGGGTTTGATAAAGCCCGGCAAACTCGGCCGGCTCCAGCACCAGCCGGGGCCGATTTGCTGCTTCATGGGCACCAGTTTCGCTCACGAGAAATTCCACAACCGATTGGACAAGGCTCAAACGATCAAGTCACGCCCCCCCTCGGCCCCGCGCCTTCACCCCCGCCATCCGCCGTTGACCTCCAGGGTCTGGCCGGTGACGTAGGACGCCAGCGGTGAACAAAGGAAGAGCGCGACATTCGCCACTTCCGCCGGTGCACCCAGGCGGCCGAGCGGGATGTTTTTCAACATTTCTGCCCGTACTGCTTCCGGGATGGTCGCCACCATCGCCGTGTCCACCACGCCGGGCGCGATGGCGTTGGCCCGGATGCCACGCCTGGCGGCTTCCCGGCTTACCACCCGCATCAGCCCCTGCACCCCGGCCTTGGCGGCCACGTAGTTCGCCTGGCCGAAAGCGCCGTGAAACGCCGAGATGCTGCCGAGCCCCACAATGGCGCCCCCGTCCCGCATGATTTCGAGACCGAACTTGCAGCAAAGGAAAACGCCCGTCAGGTTCACATCCACCACGGCCTGCCAATCGTCCAGCGACATCTTCGCCACGGTGCGGTCGCGGAGGATGCCGGCGTTGTTGATCAGAAAATCAATCCCGCCCCAACGGGCCTGCACCGCCTGCATCATGCCTTGGACGGCAGCCGCGGCCGAGACATCGGCGGCGACCACCTCCGCACCGTTCGGGCGGGAGGCGTTCAATGTCGCGGCCAGTGCCTCGGCATCCGCGCGGGTCGTGCCGATATCCGGGTGATTCAAAATGACCGTCGCCCCCGCGGCGTGAAAGCGGCGGGCCATCTCCGCGCCGATGCCTTGCGAGGCGCCCGTGATCAGGGCGACTTTGCCGGAGAAATCCAGGGAGATGCTCATGTGCTGCCGCGATAAGAGCCGAGCCGTTGGCGGAATTCAATCGCAAAGGTAAAGCGGCTGATAGCCCGGGTTTCGTTTGCCCGGAAGCAAATCGTAGCCGCCGACGTGCGGAGGCGGATGGGGCCACCTTGCGAGTCTTCCGCCTC
>CAZIJO010000165.1:0-13693 GCA_964539515.1 uncultured Bifidobacterium sp.
GTAGATTCTCCTTGGGATCCCACAGGTCGAGATGGCAGGGCCCGCCCTGAAGGTAAATCATCACCACGTTTTTGGCCGTCCCCCATCCGGGGCCGCCGGCCCGCTTGCCGGGCTCGCCCGCGAGCGCCTGCAACTTGAACAGCGAGCCGAGCGAGAGTCCAATCATCCCCGCCCCGCCCACCCGCAACAGATCGCGGCGCGTCATTTTCAGCTGCGGGTCACACAGGTCGCTGCAGGTGCCGCCGGTTATTTTGATCATAATGGTTTCCTCGGTTGGAGAGTTCTTGATTACTTGCGGCTCGCTCAGTGGTTAAACAGGAATCCTGGACTGTTGATCAACGCCCACGCCAGGTCCTGCACGACGGTGAGCCTTCGGTTTTCATTCTGCCGGGCGCTGGCTCTGGCGTCCTCGCGCAACTGCACCAGATACGGATCGAGCCGGATGGGCAACTCCGCTTGAACCTGCGCCCTCTGCAGTTCCGAAAACTTGGGATCGATGGGCAGCGGCTCCGCTGCCTTCACCGCCGCTTGCTTGCGCTTCCAAAATTCGCCGTCCGAATCCCGGTAGTAATTGAGAATCGCCGTTGCCTGCTCTGGCTGGCGTTGCCCGGCGGGGGAGCGCGCGGCCCGCACCACATTATCTGGCATGCCAAAGTCCAACGGTGCTCCGCTGGTGGTAAGGTACAGACGGAATTTGCCCAGCAGGAAATCCTCGCCAAAATGCTGCTGCAACACGAATCGCAGGTTCGCTCCGTTGGTACTGGCAATCGGTGGCTCCAGCTTGAACGTGGCGGTGTGCCGCTGAATGCTCGGCGCGCCGCGGACGGCCCACCCATTCCGCCCGCTCTCGATTTTGCCATCAATCGCTTGCGCAATGGGATAATCCGCCTGGGAGAAGTCCGCCCGGGCCTCGGTGAATTTGGCGGCGGTGGCCGGCGGATTGGTGCCGGGCGACCAAGTTAACTCGAATTCGCTCAGGACGAAATTGCCGTCCTTGTGCCGGCCGGGCCCGAACTGGGGCAGGTTTTCATCCGGCAGGACCTCCAGCATGACCCCGGTAATGTTGGTCAGAGCGGTTGCGGCGACGATCACATACTCCGCCGGGCTTTTCCCGTTGGTGGCCGTAATCGTACCGTCGGTCAGCCCGGTGAGCTTGTTGTCGGCGGTGGCCGAAAGCGCTTCCGGCTCAACCAGCGTCCAGATTGTTTTCGCCTCCGCTGGATTGTTCTTCGTTTCCCAGAACGCGGCCTGTGCCGGCAACAGCTTTTCGTACTCCTTTAAATCCCGCTGCGTGAGGGTCAGTTCCGATTGCCGTCGCTTTTCCAGTTCCGCCCGCAAAGATTTGGTCATCTCGTCATACGTGATGAGATCGGCCTTGGCTTTCGCGATGGCTGCATCCCGCTGTTGTTGCAGCTCGACGATCTTGGGGGCCATCGTCACTTCCAAGGCAGCCAGTTCATTGGTGACGCTGTTGTGATCCGTCCCCACCTCGGCGAGGAGGGCGAGCGCGCCTTTGATTTCCGGCTCCGTTGCGGGCCGGTTGAGCACCCGCAGGAAAACCTCGTTGACGAGTTTTCGATCCTCTTTTTCCGACTCAACTAGTTGGGCCAGGGCATTGGTGGGTTCGTTTATGGCGCTGGAAATGGTTGGCCCGCTCAGCAGGGCCATGATTGAGCCAAGCCCCAGATCGCTGCTGCGCTCGCATTCGCAGGCGCTCTGGCGGGCGGGCCGGCCCAGCGTGGCCAGCAGGCCGCTGCCGACATCCATGGCCGCGTCCGTCAATTGCGTGGCGCGCTGGCCCGGCTTGGCCCCGGGAATTTGCGGGGTGCTGCCAGTGACACGGTACACGGCGTCGAACAAGGTCTCCGCCGGCAGCCGGCGCGCCAGCGCGTGCGAATAATTCACCCGGTCATCCTCGTTCCATTTGTTCGGGCGGATGGAAAGTTGATAGGTTCGTGATTTGCAAATGAGCCCCATCAGGTGGCGAACGTTGAAGTCGCTGGCCACAAACTCGCGCGTCAGATATTCGAGCAGAGCCGGATTGCGGGGCGGGTTTCCGGCGCGGATGTCGTCGAGCGGCTCAATGATGCCCGCTCCGGTCAGATAACCCCAGAGGCGATTGGCGTAGCTGGACGCAAAGTACCGGTTGTCCGGCGCGGTGATCCAGGCGGACAATTCCTCTCGCCGGGTGGCCTTTTCTTTTGGCGCATGCTCGGCGGAATACGGAAACAACGGGGGCGAAACCTTGCCCGTGCGATCGTGCTTCACCTCGCCCTCGGTTCCATCGGTCACCATTTCATAAAGCGGCTTGGCCCCTTCCACGGCACTGCCACCAATTTTCTTGCCGTCGCTTTTCGGATCCTCCGTCAGGGAGACCTGCGCGAAATACGCCGCCAGGTGATAATACTGATCCTGGGTCCAGCGCTCGAAAGGATGGTCGTGACACTTGTTGCAGTTGAAGCGCGTGGCGAGAAACAGATGCGTGGTGTTCTCCATCGCCTCCGTCGGGGTGCGGACGATCTTCCAATAGCTGGCGGCGGGATTCTCCCGATTCGAGCCGGAGGCTGTGAGTACTGCCTGGGCAAACTCGTCGTACGGCTGGTTCTGCTCGATTGCCTGGCGGATCCAGGCGCGGAACGATTCGGCGCCTTCGCTGCCCAGGAACTTGCTGTTGCACTGGAGCAGGTCGGCCCATTTGTTGGCCCAGAAATCAACGTACTCCGGACTGCCAATTAGCCGGTCCACCAGCCCGTCGCGCTTGATCCGTTGCTCGCGCGCGTCCGCCAGAAAGGCCTGGATGTCCGCCGGTGAAGGCGGTAATCCGGTCAGGTCGAGATATACCCGGCGGATGAATTCGAGATCGGTGCAGAGGTCCGAAGGCGCGATCTTCATTCGCTTCCATTTCGCGGCTACGAGTTCGTCCACCTGGCCCCAGGTCGGCGGATCGCTCCAGACAAAGCCGGTCCGGTCGCCCATCACGGTGATCGTGGTGGCGGCGTAGTTGCCTTCATACCGGGCGAGCACCGGTGCTTCCCCCCGGCGCAACGTCGTTATGAGCCCGGCATTGTCGATCGTGGCGACATCACCATTGCCGCTTTCGATGAAGGCCTCCGCCGTGACGTCGCGCACCGCGCCATCGGTGTAACTGGCCACCACGCGCATCTGCTGCCGGGCGCCGATCTTTTGCGTCACCGGGTCCTGGGGAAAGATTTCAATCCTGGTCACGCGGGGCGATTTCAAATCCAGCCCCGCCCCGTCGGCGATCCATCGGCGCAAAATCTGGTATTCCTTGCTGTCCACGGTCGTGCGGCGGCCGCCCTCGTGCGGCACCTCGGCCACGGCCTTCAATAACATCAAACTGTCGTCCGGCGAGGCCAGGTTGACCCGGCGCGATGCCAGGTCGTCGGTGAGCGCCCGCAGATCGGTTTCGGGATCGTAACCGCGGAGGGAAAGTTTGAAACCGCTCTTGCCTTCCTTGGCCCCGTGACAGGTACCCGCGCTGCACCCCAGCTTAGCGATCACCGGGTTGACGTCCCGGATGAAGTCAGCTTGATAGCCCTTTGCCAGTCCGGCGATTTCAACCGGCCCTTCCGCAGTTTTGCCCGCGAGGCTGACGGTCAGGGTGGTGCGTCCGTCTTTGAGCGGGTGCAAAATCCCCCGGGGGGAGATTTCTGCGATGTCGGCCGCGAGCGAGAATTGGGCGAGCCGCGTCACGTCGGCGGTGTCGCCGGATTCCAGCCGGGCGGTGACGAGGAGTTGGGCATACTCGTTCAGGCTGTTGAGTTTGATTCCGCCTGGGTGCAACTCGAGGGCTGCCACCTTCGCGCCCGCCGGCAACGATTCCGGCGTCAGAGCCGGTTCACCACTTTTCACCGCCATGGCGGCCCAGGCTGGGCGCGTGGCGGGCGGGGTTCCTTTTGTCACGGGCACGGCGACGAACTCGGTGATCCCCATGCCGTTGGTCGCGCTAAAAATGCGCACCGTGCCATCGGAACCACCGGCGGCCACCCGCTCGCCCTCCGGGCTGAAGGCCACGGCGTAAATCTCCGAATGGGGAACCGTGGCGCGGGCGATTTCCCGAATGCCCGACTTTCGGTAATCGTCGAGCTGTTTCTGTTCCTCGGGCTTGCGGTTGCCGGGGACTTTGCCCATGAGATCCCGCAGCGCCTTCGGCACCTCATTGGTGAAATCATAGCTGCACACCACCAGTTCGCCGGCGCGGTCCAGGCCGCCACCGTACGCGAGGCGCCGGCCGTCCGGGCTGAACCGGACGCTGAAGACGCGACCGATCGTCGGAAACAGATTGCCAATGAACTGGGCGTCGTCCCCGATCTCCCGTTTCACCTCGCGAAAAATCCGATAAACCTTCGGCAAGCCATCCGCGCCGGCGGCCACCAGTTCCTCGAATTTCGGATGCGTCGCCAGCGCCAGCACGCCGCCCTTCAAGGCCCCGGGCGTGATCGACGTGACGTTGTCCACGAACCGCTGCTCCGCCACCTCGGTCAGCTTCACGCTCATGTCGCGTCCGCCGGAAATGACATGATCGCCCTTGATCGAAAAGGCCGTGCACATCACCCAGTCGCTGTGGGAACCCATTTGCAGGACCTGTTTGCCCGAGGCCGCCTCGATTGCGCGCACCGTGTTGTCCGCGCCGCCAAACGCGATCAGCTGGCTGTCGGGCGACCAGCTCACGCCGTAAACCGTGTCGTAAGTCACGGGCACCGACACCGCAAGTTTGCGTTTGGCCACCTCCCAGACCTGGACTTCCCCTGCGCGGGCCGGGTCGCCGCCCGCCACCGCCAGCCACTGGCCGTCCGGCGAGAAGCGCAGCGACTGGATCCGTTCGGAAAGTCCCACCAGACGCGCCGATAACCGGGCGCCATCGTTTTCATACAGGAGCACTTCATGAAACCCGGCCACCGCCAGCAGATTTCCGTCCGGGGAATAATCCAGCGAGGTGATGACTGCCGGTCGCGAATAAACGGGGGGATGTTCGCTGTCGTAATGCCGCCTGGCATCGGCCGGCGTGTCGTCCGCGGCGCCCTGTTGGATCCAGGACTGGATTAACGCAAGTTCCGCTGCGGGAAGCGGCGGCTTGCCTTTCGGCATTTGCGCCTCGCCGTCCTGCGGGGTAATCATTTTCAGGAGCGCGCTTTGCCCGGGTTGATGCGGCGCAATCGCCGTCCCCTCGCTGTCGCCACCGGCGAGCAGCTTATTGAAATCCGTCATCACATAACCGCCCTTGGCTTTGGCCGGCTGATGGCAGCCCTGGCAGTTTGCCTGCAGGAGAGGCCGGATTTCGTGGTAGTAACTGACCTTGCCAGCGGGTTTGCTTTCGGTGCCCGGATTATCCGCCGCCCGGCTCGAAGCCGCCCCGAAGCCAGCCAGCGCCAGCGTCACCGCGAATAGCCACCCGGAAAACACCTGCCCCGCGGGAGGACAACTCAACGCCAGTGCGGCTGATCCGAGGGCTTTCATTGGTGGCTAAAGTTGGATATCGCCCGAACTTAATCAAGCAGTTTTAGCTTCGCACCGGCAGCCCTGACCCGTTGAGCACCGCCAGTCCTGAGCCGGGCCCAATGCGATCCCTCTCGCGCGGCGACGCGCTTAGCGTCACGGCGACGAGTTGGGCGGCGAAACCGGTGTGGCGTCAGGAACGGCAAAGCGCAACCGCGCCGCAGCGGATCCAAGCCGACCGGCGCCCCGAATCCAGCCGGAAACCGCCGGAGGGAGAGCGGTGGGGAGTGCGGGGAAAGCAAATCGCAAAGGGCGTCCGCCAAAAAAGCCGAAGCCGCGTAGCGATCCCGGCTGGACATCGACCGAGGCCGAGTTCAACCCGGGAATGCAATTAGCCCTTCGCTGCGCTCCAGGTTAACTCCATTCCTTCAGGTGTTAGGCCGCGTTGTCGTCATACTCAGAACACAATCCCGATAAAAATGAAAACCATCAAGAGAACCCAGCCGACAATCTCAAAGTCCCAACGCTTCCACATTCCAAGAAAAACGCATCCAAGCGAAACAAGGGCCAGCGCAATGCCTGGAAGTGAGTCTTGCAAGCGTCCCAGAAAATCGTAGGTGAGCGGCTGGTTCAAGCGATAGGTGACAACTCTGGAGGAACAACTGAACACCAAACCAATCAACAGCAATGTGAGAACGACTGCGAATGCGCCGCGCGCCCAGCGCCACCAACTATGTCCCGATTGCTCCATGCGTGTGATGTGGTCTGACTTGAAACAGTTTATCCCGCAGGTCGCCGCGAGCAAGCGACGCTTTTGGGAAGAGGTGGGGCGGGGTTCGGTCAGGAAGCCGGGCCAAAAGCAAAAGGCAAGGGGCGACTCCCAAAACCTTCCCGGGCCTGCCCCGTGAGCCGCAGGCTTTTACGGGGCGGGTTCAACCACGAATTGGAATTACGCTCCGCTGCGCTCCGGTCATTGCAATCCTTTGGCGAATAGGCAGCACGTCAATCAAGCTCATCAAGCCTTTCCGTCAATCGGTCGTGAACCAAATCATCGAGGAACGCAGCGATATCGACGGACAGAACCGGTGCGACGCCGGCGATGACCTCGTCGGTGCTCTGGTGATGCGCGAAAATGACACGACCAGATGGTGTATGAAAGCTCACGCTGTTGCCGCCGCCATCGCCAGCTATGGGAATGAAGCCATGCGGAAACAAGTCCGAATCTGGACTGCCCTCGCCGAATGTGGATTCACGTATCTGACGAAGGGTGCAAACCCAAACGCCAGAAGCCTCATAGCTCTCGGTCGGTGTCAGGCTCGTGAGATACTCGCCAATCAGTGGATGCTGCGCGAACGCCTCCAGCCTGTCGTAATACTGCTCTTGCAACTCAATCGTGCAAGGGTCGAAGCCGTCGCGTCGCATTGCTTTCGGGTCGAAGCCGAGGTAGTCGCGCATGGTCGACAACTCGCACTGAAGCGTCGGTGTGCCCGACTGGGCTTCGATGACTGGTCTGAGATGGGCCATCCTCGGCATGGGGCAGTGCTGCCTAACGCTTCGCTTCAGCCGCCGCGCCCCAGCGCGGTCGGCTGCATGCGGTTGTTGGGCCGTGGTGGTTCGCTCATAGTGCCCCCAAGTCCCAGACGCCGATCCCGCCTTTCCAGTCACACGAGATTGCCCGCTGTTGATCGCAACTGAAGCCAGCGGCAACTGCGCCGACCGCATGCCCCTCAAAGACCCGCAGACAATCGCCCGTTGCGGCATCCCAAAGCCGAACAGTACGGTCGTGAGCGGCTGATAACACATGCCGCTGGCTGGTGCTCCATTGCACGGTCCTGATTACCGCGCGGTGCCCGGCGAGAACGCGAACGCAGGTGCCGCTCGCAACGTCCCAGAGCCTGATGTCACGCGAGCAGGAGATGACTTGACGCTCATCACCCGACCAGGCAACGCTCTGAACGTGATAGGTGTGCCCGTCGAGGACCGCGGTGCACCTGCCTGTCCGCAGGTCCCAGACCCGCACCGTTCGGTCGCGAGATCCCGATAGCGCGCGCTCCCCGGCCAAGTCGATCGCGGCACAGTAGATACCGTCGGTATGACCATCGAACTGCCGCAGCCTTCGGCCGGAGTCGAAGTCCGTCAACCCCATGGTCGCGTCCGAAGCGTGAAGGACTTGCTTGTTGTCGGTGCTCCAAGCGACGCATCGGGCGTGGTGCCCTTCGAACTCTCGCAGGCATTCGCCCGTTTCCACGTCCCACAGACGCATCGTTCCATCGAGGGAAAGAAAGGACCGCTGATCGCGACTCCACGCCAGAGCCCAGACGGGGCCAGGATGCTTGTACTCACGCACAAGACGCCCCGTTCCCAGTTCCCACAGCCCCACTGGATTGCCCTGCGATCCGATGAGCGCACAGGATCCATCGGGAGCGAATACGCACGTGTAGATCTCTGCCGTCCTGATGGCAAGCTGCTGAGTGATCATCGGTGTGCTCGTTTAGGTTCTATCGGCCTAGCGATCCAATATAGGTTATCCGAAGTTATTCATGGGCTGGGCGCGAGCCGCGCGGGAAGCGTGCGCGCCCCGCCGGACTCACTGCACATGGTCAGCCCACATGGTGATTGTACCACACTGACTGAATCGCTGTCTGCACGTCCTCGCACAATCCTGCGCGTGCTCCAACGAACAGAACAAGCAAACGGTCAAAATCGTGTGAGCCGAACGACGTGTTCATAAGGCCAAAGAACATAACATCCTCAACCGACTCGCCTTCGTGTGCTGTCGTCATGGTGAACGCCTCGTCCGACGGCTGATAATCTGCGTCGCTCTCGATGCAAGCAGTGTCCAATGCCCGCTCCCAGACTCCGCAGGCGTGGCCGGCAAAAACACCGTAACGACAACCAGACGCAAAGAGTGCGCGAGTAACAGACTGCCGCTCGGCGTCCGTTACGCTCTCGTCGTTGGAAAACACGATGGCGACATAGCGGCGACCGGGGGACGGTGGATCGAATGGGAATGGGCGCTCAATCTGGTGAACCCAGACTTCCTTATCGTCTCTGGTCCTGAGTAACTCCATGCGCGTCCGATGTGGGCTAACTTGAAGCAGTGTATCCCGCAGGCCACCGCGAGCAAGCGTCGCTTTTGGGGGGAGGTGGGGCGGGGTTCGGTCAGGAAGCCAGGCCAAAAGCAAATGGCAGGAGCCGCAGCGGACGGCTTCGGATCATTCAACGGGCGGGTTCAACCACGGATTGGAATGACGCTCCGCTGCGCTCCGGTCATTTCAATCGTTTGGCGATTAGGCCACAAGATCGTCATGCTCACTCCTGTCTCTTGCTAGGCCGGAAAAACACCGGCAGTGATAAAACTCCAGCAATGCCTGCCGCCGTGCCCGCAGATAATACAAACGGCTGCCAACCAATCTTACGTGTCACGACCTGATCGGCAACCTCAACGCGCAACCAAGTCTGCGGCCACCCATATGATGTGAAGCTATGCACGCCAAAGGCCAAACTGCCATGCTTATTCGAGACCGTCGTGAGTCCAAGCACGAGCACAAAGAGGATGAGGAAAATGGCAGTGCGCATGGTGTGGCCTAACTTGAAACAGTGTATCCCGCAGGCCGCCGTGAGCAAGCGACGCTTTTGGGGGAGATTTCTCCCAAACAAGAATTCGTGCTTTGAACCCCTGAGCCGGAGCAGCCGACCCGTCCTCCCTAGCATTACTGCGGATGGTGGACGTGAGTCGGTTCTGACTGCCATCGATTTTGAATCGAGCGGACTCACGTCCGCTGCTACGAGTTGCATGAGGAGCATTTCCGTGCCAGCTCCGGCCCGGGGCTTGACGCGTTCCGGCTGCTGCCCGGCAAGTGGTTCACGCCCGGGCCAAGCGCTTTCTGGTATTTGTCAAGGCGCGGCGAGAGGAATGGAATCACCCACGAGACCAGAGGGCGGTGGCGATCAGGGAGTTTCTGGGAGCTTCCCGCTCCGTGTTGAACCGGGAAAGGCGACCATGACTCCATTGCCTCGCAAATCCTCGCCCGGCCTGCGGCCATCATCTCCCGTTCCCTCGGGCGAGGGGATGCGGTTCAAAACCTCCCACCAGCGAACCGAGGCGTCGTACCGGCAGGGGATGGTGCGGTTCTAGCCGCCGGCGAACACCGGACGGAAGTTCGCCTCGGTGAGGATGCGCGCAACCTGCTCGCGTTGGTCACCCTGAATCTCGATCTGGCCGTCTTTCACCGTGCCGCCCGTGCCGCAAGCCTTCTGCATCGCCTTGGCCAGTTGTTCCTTCTCCGGCAGGCCGATGCCGACAAAGCCGCGGATCACCGTCACCGTTTTGCCGCCACGCCCGGCTTTCTCGCGGATGATATCCACGCGTCCGCGATTCTTTGCGGGTTTCGCGGCAGTTGGTGGGGGGAGGCTACTGGCGAGCCGGCTCGCGGGGACGCTCGCCCCACCACCGGGATTTGCTGCCGGCGGGGTTTCGGGAGCGGGCGGCAGACCGTCGCTGGAGAGCGCGGCAAAGGGATTGTGGCCAAAGCTGGATCCGCCATCGGTGGGAATGCGTTTGGAGCTGCTCATACGTACTTTACGGGACGAGTTTAGTCCTCTGGCCGGTTTGGGGGAAACGAAATTGCGCACCGGACTGGGGAATGAATTTGCGTGACAAAACCCGACCGCCATGAGGTAATCGAAAGTGAACAACCCATAACCGACAGGAGTTCCTATGCGTCGAAACTTTCTCGGACTTTTGGTTTTCAGTTCAGCATTCTTGCGGCTGTCGCCCGCTCCCGCGGCTCCTACCATTCTGTCCCATGTGCCGCCCAACCTTGCCAGTGGAATCTCGCCCTCAGCAGCAATCGTTTTCACTTTCAGCGAGGCAATGAATACGAGCGCCACGGAAGCCACCTTCCAAAGCATCCTCGCGGTCCCGCCTTTTATTGTGGACCATTCAACAACCGCCGTCTGGACTGGCGGTGGTACCGTCCTGACGTGTACCCCGTCGCCCGCGTTTCCGGCGAACACCCAGATTATCTGGAACGTGTCGGGAGAGAACCTGGCGGGCGACTTTTTGGAGGGAGACACCAGCGGCTTTTTCACGACGGGCGCCGGGTCCGGCAGCGGCGGAAGCGGGACGAATGCCATCACGACTTTCTCCGTGGGGAAAGTCCACCATTACCAGCAACTACACGCCGGTGCCCCGACCCTGGACCCGACCACCCCTTTTGGCTTCAGCGGGGTGACGGCGCTCGCCTCCAATCGCACGGCGACCAGTGTGACCCTCACGAATCCGAACCCGGGTTCCTTTTTCGGTTTATTCCAACTTCCGCCCCCATCAGCGGAAATATTTATTCTCTCCACCAATTTTACGAGTTTAGGCACCTTTGACGCCACCTTCCCGGCGGGCAACTACGGTTTCCTCGTCCAGGCGGCCACCTCGAATCAGTCGGTCGTGGTGAATCTTCCGGATGCGGTCAGCCTGCCGCAGCCTAACGCCCCGCATCTGAACAACCCCCCCGTGACCCTGAAAGACGTGGATCCGAGCCAGCCATTTGTGCTCAACTGGGACGCCTTTTCCGGTGGATCGGCGACGAATTACATTTATGTCGAGATCGGCACCAATTACAGCTCCCCCTATCCCGGTTTGCCCGGCGCGCTGGCGGGGACGGCGCTGAGTTGGACCATTCCCGCGGGCACGTTGCAACCGAACACCACTTACGAATCCACCATCGGCTTCTACCGGGCCGCGAGCGCCACGAACGCCAGTTTTGCCACCACCGCCTATCGGGCGACGTTCACCGACTTCACTTTGATCACCACCAGCAGTGGCGGTACGACCGGCGGTCCGCTGGTGCTTACGAATGCCAGCTGGTCGGCGGGTGTATTCAGCTTCGATGTCCTCTGCACGAATGGTCAAATCGTGACGATCGAATACACCACCAACATTTTGTCGGCTGGGCCGTGGCCGAAACTCGTGACCGCCACCAACACCGGTGCGCCACCCCATATCACTTCGCCGCAGGCAGCGACGAACAGCGTGCTCTTCTACCGCGCCCGCAACGGACTTTAGTCGGGGTCAAGGGCGCTTGTGGCCCATCATGGCCGCGCGTGCTCCTGGAAAAATCTGACGATCAAGGCTGGCGCGGCCGCCGGGAACTGGTGTCCCCCCGGATGAATGAAAGTCACCACGGGCGCGCCGATTTTCGACTCATAAAACGTGCAGTCCTTTGCCCACGGCTTGCCCTCGCCGCATTCGTTGAGTTTGCGCAGGGCGTTCATCGTCTGCTGTTGCCAGGCGAATTTCACCAACGCATCCTTTTCGCCGGCCACATGGAGAACGGGCTTGGGTGCGAGCCACCCGAGATTGCGCGCCGCGGCCGCCCCGGACGGTGCGCAGGCGGCAAACCGTTCGCCGCGGGCCGCCCAGAGCAGATACGTGAAACCGCCGCCGTTGGAATGGCCGGTGGCATAAAGCCGCTTGGGGTCCACGCGGTATTCCTGTTCGAGATCCGCGAGCACCGCGTCAAAGAATTTGAGGTCGCGATCGCCCTGGTCGCCGATGCGACTTTGCCAGCCGGATTTTTTGCCTTCGGGATCTGTCAAAATCCCCGGCGTTCTGAGGCCCTGCGGGTAAACCACCAGCGCCTCTGGCCAGAGGGAGTGATAGCCAAACGTCCGCGCAGCGTGGTTCATCGTGCCGCCATGGCCGTGAAACGCGAAGATGACCGGCGTTGCATTCGTTTTTGCCTGGGGCGGGACATGCATCAAAGCCTCGCGGGCGACACCGCCCACCATCCATTCGCGTCGGGTCAGGGATTCGGCTGCATGAAGCTCGACCAGAGCCGTGGCCCCGAGTGCGAAGGCGAGGAGCAGACGGATCATTTTCATCATGCGACCAGCTTAACTCGACTGAAGGGTGGGGCGTCAATCCCGTCAACCGGACGGCGTGGCCCTGCGGAATCGCTTGGGGGCGGCCAGGATTTTCGCACGTCGTCCGATCCAGAATTGACTGCCGGTCGGTTCGGAGATTCAAACCCCGTACGCCCGGCTGGAAAAGCAAAGACCGGGAGAGCCGACTCATGGAAACTTACCGGGACTTGACCCGCGAGCCAGCGGTTGTCACGGGAGCGTGATCCGGCCGCCGCCGGTTTTTATTGGGTGGGTTCAACCACGGATTGGAATAACACTCTGGTGAATGCCATGCGTTGGCGTTTGGCATTTCAATGGAATTTCGTTTCAACCGGGTAGGTGCGTCCCATGATGACGCGATGCCACATGCCAACATAGCTTTCATAAACACGAGTCCCGAAGGCACCTGACCTTGCCGTTACCTGCACCGGGTAATAGAATGCTCGCAGAGGCTGGGCAAAACGGGGCCGCGACACGCCAAAGCGCTCGGCGGAGACCAAAACCGGTCCTACGCTCAGGACGCAGATTGCCAGGGCAAAGGTGAAGGCCATGGCAACGCGGAGGTGATCCGCTTTCGTGTCCTGAGTCGGGGCTTCCATCGGTTCTCGCGGAGTAGCCTACACGATATGCCTCTCGATGAAAGTGCAAGGAGGGCCTTTTCTCGGGTGTAAAGGTGAGTTGCCCCCAGAGGTGACGGGCCGGGCTACATCTATCCAAGGGCGAACCAGTTGCGGAAATTTGGTGACAACCGCTGGCCCATTATTTATCCATTAGGTCGTCAGAAGCAGTGACGGTCCATTCGTAATCCAACAACCAATTACCATTAAATGAAACGCAGCCTGAGAATCAGTTGGGTCGGCGTCGCGCTCGCTTGGGGCGCCGCCGCCACGCCGGCCGCCCACGCGGGCGGCATCTCCCTTTATGAAATCGGAACGCCCGACATCGGGCTCGCTTCGGCCGGTTACGCCGCGCGCGCGGATGATGCCTCCACCTTGTTCAAGAATCCCGCCGGCATGAGCCGCCTGGACGGCGCCCAACTGCAAACTGGCTTGCAACCCTTGTACGGCAGCGTTTCCTTCACGCCCGGCTTCGGCACTTCGCCCGGGTTGGGCGCGAACGACGGCGGCAATGCCGTCGGCTGGCTGCCCGGCGCGAGTTTGTTTGTCGTCGTGCCCATCGGTGAAAAATTCCGCGTCGGTGTCGGCACCCTTTCCTACTTCGGATTAGCTGAGGATTACGACGACAATTGGGTGGGGCGCTACTACGTCCAGGAAAGTGCCTTGCTCGGCATGACCTTGATGCCTTCCGCCAGTTACCAGGTTACCGACTGGCT
>CAZIJO010000166.1:0-13624 GCA_964539515.1 uncultured Bifidobacterium sp.
AGAGGGCGCGCATCCCTGCCGCCCGGAAAGAACGCTCGCTCGTCCGTCGGGTCACAAACATTTCAACGTTCTGGTTCGTGATGAGCTTTTTCCCGCCGGGCTGGAAGCCCGACTCTACGGCAGGCAGGATGCCTGCCGCTACAACGACTCTCCCACTTTGCAGCAAGGATAAAGAAGCGATGATGGCCCGCTCTTCGCCGGCCCGCTTTTGCAGGGGTACTGGCCGCAGCAATTGTCTCCCCTTGCAGCAATCCCCGCGATTAGTCGGTGTCAGATCGGAGCGCTGGTCTCCGACCCGGCTCGGGGCCGGACCGCCAGGCCCCGCGCCGGATCGGGAGATTGCCGCTCCTTTGTCCGCCGACCCGTCTTTGCCGCTGCCGTGGCCGCCCTCAGGCGGATGGGTGAAGCAAAGACATCGCGGCCGTCCGCGGGCGCCGATGTTTTGCCTTGCTGGCGGGTGCCGGGGCAGATGACAATCCCGTCCCATGTTTTCGCACGTTGTCATTTTTTGGACCGATCCGGCGCAGCCCAACGCGATCGAGGAATTGATCGCCGGCGCGAACCAATACCTCAAACCCATCCCGGGCGTGTTGCAATTCCACGTCGGCCGGATGGTGACCAGCCCCCGGCCCGTCGTGGATCAAAGCTATCAGGTGGCCCTTAACTTGATTTTCCCGAGCAAGCAGGCGCAGGACGATTACCAGGTGCATCCGTTGCACGTCGAGTTCGTGGAGAAGGTTTTCAAAAAGGTCTGTGTGAAGGTCGTGATCTACGACTTTGCGTAATTTCCAAACTGGCCTGCGGGCCGCGGCTCGCGCATTTTCCCATCATGCGAATCGTTCGTTCCGCCGTCGTGATGCAGCGGCTGGCCCGTCAATGGCAGCGCCGCGGGGTCCGCGTCGGCTTGGTGCCCACGATGGGCTGCCTGCATGAGGGACATTTGCGTCTGGTGCGGGAAGCGCGTCGGCGCGTCGGCCCTGCCGGCCAGGTCGTCGTCAGCATCTACGTCAATCCCACGCAATTCGGACCGCACGAGGATCTGGCCCGTTATCCCCGCGACCTGGCGGGCGATTTGAAACTGTGCCGGCAGGCCGGGGTGGACGTTGGATTTGCCCCCAACGATGCGGCGATTTATCCGGGGTGGAACGCCGCCACCGCCGCCAGCCCCACCTTCAGCACCTACGTCGTGGAGGAGCAGCTGGCGCAACGCATGGAAGGTGCGGCGCGGCCGGCTCATTTCCGCGGGGTGACGACCGTGGTGGCAAAGCTGTTCAACCTGGTTTTGCCCGCGGTGACGGTCTTCGGCGCGAAAGACTGGCAACAGTCCGCCATCATCAAGCGCATGGTCCGCGACCTCAATTTTCCGGTGAAGGTGGTGGTGGCGCCGACCGTGCGCGCGCCGGACGGGCTCGCCTTGAGTTCGCGCAACCAATACCTGAACGCGGACCAGCGGGCGCAGGCGGTGATTCTGCATCGTACCCTCCAATTTGCCCGCGCGGCCGTGCGGCGAAAAGGGCTGCCGGCGGCCGGGCTGAAGGCCGAGTTGAAAAAGTTCATTGCCACCGCACCGCAAGCCCGCCTGGATTACGTGGAGCTGTTCGATCCCGAAACCCTCGTTCCCGTGGAGGTTGCGGCGCGCGGGACGCATCTGGCGCTGGCGGTCTTCTTCGGCCGGACCCGGCTGATTGACAACGGGCGGCTGTGAGCCATGAAAAGATTGATGTGCGCCGTCACGAACGGTCAGGATGCGCCGCAATGAAAGCGATGGGGCGTTGGATTTTGCTGGTGCTGGTGGCGGCGGGCGCGGTGCTGGGCGGTTGCGGCAAGCCCGCGGCGTCCGCGCCGTCGTCGTCGCCGTCGTCGGTCCCCGGACCGGAGATTGATCCCGTCCGCGGTCATCGGTTGCACGCCCAACCGCGGCTCCCGACCGTGAAGGTCTGGTTGGGCCGGGAGGAGATGATTGCGGAGGTGGCGCGGGCCCGGGTGGAGATTGCCACCGGCATGATGTTTCGCACCAACATGCTGGAAAACGAGGCGATGCTCTTCGTGTTCCCGGATGCGGAAATTGGCCCCAAGAATTTCTACATGCGCAACTGCGTCGTCCCGCTCTCGGCCGCGTACATCACGCCGGACGGGACCATCGCGGAGATCATTGACCTGCAACCGGGGGATGAACGCGGGGTGATGTCCCAAGCGAGCAATTTGCAATACGTCCTCGAAGTGCCCCAAGGCTGGTTCACCCGGCACCAGGTGCGCACCGGCATGGTGGTGCGGACGGAACGCGGGTCATTGCGCGAGACCTTCATCGGCCGGTGAGGCCCGGCCCGCCCGCTTCCCGGATGGGCAAAAGGTTGCGGATACCGCTCCGGTGTCCCGCCGGCGTCACTGAACCGAACCCGTTCTTGACGGGCGGGTGCCGCTTCCTTACCCTCCCCGGCCCGTGGAATCGGGAAAACCCGTCCCGGATTTTTCATTTTCAGCGGTGGAAAGCGCTTTTTTATGAACGTCACAGTCGAAAACTTGGCCCCGTGCAAGAAACTCATGCGGGTGGAATTGGATGCCGCCGCGGTGGACGCCGCCTTCACCGCCACCGAGAAGGATTTTCAGAAGCAGGCCAATCTGCCTGGTTTCCGGCCTGGCAAGGCGCCGATTCCGATGGTGGTTCGCAAATACGAGTCGGACATCAAGGACGAGGTCAAACGCAAGCTCATTGGTGACGCGTACCGTAAGGCGCTCGAAGAGCAAAAGCTCGACGTGCTGGGCTACCCGGATATTGAGGAGATTCAATTCGGCCGTGGGCAGGCGCTGCAATTTGCCGCCACGATCGAGACCCCGCCCGAGTTTCAGCTGCCGGAATACAAGGGGCTGCCGCTAAAACGGGAGGCGAAGGAAGTGTCGGAGGCCGACGTGGTGCGCGCCTTGGATTTGCTCCGGGAACGGCAGACGAATTTCAAGCCGGTGGAGCGGGCGCTGGCCAACGGGGACATCGCCGTGGTGAATTACACCGGCACCAGCGAGGGGCAGCCGCTTACCGCCATTGCGCCGACGGCCAAAGGCATCACCCAGCAGCAGGGATTCTGGGTGGAAATGAAGGCGGATTCTTTCATCCCCGGTTTCGCCGATCAATTGCTCGGCGCCAAGGCCGGTGACAAACGCACCGTGACCGTGGATTTCCCGGCGGACTTCGTGAACAAGGAGTTGTCGGGGCGCAAGGGCGTTTACGAAGTGGAAGTCGTCGAAGTCCGCGAAAAAGTATTGCCCGCGCTGGATGACACGTTCGCCCGGAGTTTCGAAGCGGAGAATCTGGAGAAGCTGCGCGAAGGGGTGCGGCGCGATCTGGAAAACGAATTGAAATACAAGCAGAGCAAGGACGCGCGGGCGCAGCTCGTTCGCGGGTTGCTGGACAAGGTGAATTTCGACCTGCCGGAGAGCTCCGTGGCCAATACCACGCGCAACATCGTCTATAATCTGGTGCAGGAAAACGCCAAGCGCGGTGTGTCCCGGGACATCATCGAGAAGGAAAAGGATGCGATTTATTCCGCGGCTTCCATGAATGCCAAGGAGCAGGTGAAATTGTCGTTCCTCGTGCAGCGTATCGCGGAGAAAGAGGAGATCAAAGTCGCACAGGAGGAAGTCATCCGCCGCATTCAGACGCTGGCCGCAATGTATCAAATTCCGCCGGAAAAATTCATCAAGGATCTGCAGAAACGCAATGGCGTCATCGAGGTTTACGACCAGCTGGCCCATGAGAAGGTCATGGAGTTCCTGGAGAACAACGCCAAGGTCGAGACGGTTCCGGCCACGGCCTGAGGCCGGCGATCCATGCTGCAGCCGGTCAAAAGCACAAAAGCCGGGAAGGCGGTAGGCGCTTTCGCCATTGTGGCGTCCGAATACAACGCCCGATACGTGGACTCGATGTTACGCGCGGCCCAAGGGGAGCTGAAGCGAGTCCGGGCGAAAGTCCGCGTCGTGCGGGTTCCGGGGGCTTATGAGATTCCGGTCGTCGTGGCGAAGCTGAGCACCGCCCGTCCGCGGCTGGCGGCGATTATCTGCCTGGGGGTCATTTTGCGGGGTGAAACCACCCACGCCGCCCACATTGGTGAGGCGGTGAGCCGCGCGCTGATGGAGATTCAGGTTGCGGGGGGCGTGCCGGTGATTCATGAAGTATTGCTCCTGGAGAATGAGTTGCAGGCCAAGGTGCGCTGCCTCGACCCAAAGCACAACCGGGGTCGGGAGGCCGCCCAAACGGCCCTCAAAATGGCCCGGGTGATGGCCGGCCTGGAGGCAAAACCATTTTGAAGGAACGCGATCAGCCGGCGTCAAAGACTTGATGAGCAGGAGTGAATTCTGGGGGAGCAAGCTTGCCCCCCGAACGGGGATTGCTAATCTCCCTGCGCTTTTTATTATAACGGAATCAAAACTATGAAACTGAATAAAACTCTGGCCTTGGTTGCCAGCTTGACCACCACGTTGCAGCTGGCGACGGCGGGCAATATTACCGGCAAAGTCACCCTCAAAGGGACGCCGCCCGCGGAAAAGGAAATCACCGGGATTACCGATGCGGCCTGCTCCGCTGCCCACCCGACGCCGATGAAAACGCGCTTTTACGTGGTGGGCGCCGGCGGTGAGCTGGCGGATACGGTGGTGATGCTCAAGGGTATCACTGGCAAATCCACGGGGGCCGCTGCCGCCCCGTTGCAGATTGACCAGAAGGGCTGCGAGTACATTCCGTACGTGGGTGCGGTGCAAACCGGCCAAAAGATCGCCGTCAAAAATTCCGATCCGACCATGCACAACGTCCATCCCACCCCCGCCAACACTGCCGGTGGGAACAAGGAGGATAACAAGGCGCAGTTTGCCGGCGCCGCCGATCTCGTCTTTGCTTTTCCTGCCGCGGAGAACTTCCTCCGCTTCAAGTGCGACGTGCATCCGTGGATGTTTTCCTACATCACCGTCGTGGATCACCCTTACTTCGCCGTGACCGGCAAGGATGGCACGTTCACGATCAAAGACGTCCCGGCCGGAAAGTATAAGATCGTGGCCCTGCACCGCAAAGCCGCGCCCACCGGGGCGGAACAGGACATCGAGGTGACGGCGGACGGCGCGAAGACGGACTTCACGCTGGAAGTGAAGTAATCGGTTCGAGTTTCGGAAAACCGCTGCGGCTGGGAGAGTCGCAGCGGTTTTCGTTTTCCCGCTGAGCCCCCTTGATTGATTTGCCCAATGCCTGAACCCGGTTTTAATCGCTGGCGGCACCGTTTTGCCGTCCTGACGGCGCTCGCGACGCTGGCGCTGCTTGGCGTGGGCGGACTTGTCACCAGCCACGGGGTGGGCATGGCGGTGCCGGACTGGCCGAACACGTACGGCTACAACATGTTTTTGTTCCCGCCCTCGAAGTGGGTCGGCGGAATTTTCTATGAGCATTCCCACCGGCTGGTGGCTTCCGGCGTGGGGCTCTTGACGGCGATCCTCGCGGCCTGGCTTTGGTTTGCGGAGTCACGCCGCTGGTTGCGTTGGCTGGGTGTGATCGCATTTTTCGCCGTGGTGTTGCAGGGCGTGTTGGGCGGGTTGCGCGTGGTGCTGTTCAAGGATCAGATCGGGATATTCCATGCGGCGCTGGCCCAACTTTTCTTTGCGCTCGTGTGCGCCCTGGCCTTATTCACGAGCCGCTGGTGGCTGGAGCGCGGGGTGCCGCACGGAGGCGATGCCCATCAAACTGCCGAACGCTCCCGCGCCGGGATCCGTGCTTCCTGGCGCTGGTGGTTTCTGGCCACCACGATCCTGATTTTCCTGCAGCTGGTCGTGGGGGCCACGATGCGGCATCAGCACGCGGGGCTGGCGATACCCGACTTCCCGCTGGCTTACGGCAAGCTCTGGCCGGCCATGGATGCGGCCGCAGTGGCGGCTTACAATGCCGGGCGCCTCGAGGTGACGACCGCGAATCCAATCACGGCGGCGCAGATCGCTTTGCAAATGGCCCATCGGTTGATGGCGCTAGCGATATTGGTTGGCGCAGGGGTGCTGGCGTGGCAGACAAGGCAAAGGCGATCGGATGCGGCTCTCGGCGACAGCAATAAGCCGCGGCCAAATCACGGCGCGGCCGGGTCATTGCGCCGCCTCTCATTTTTCTGGCTGGGATTGATCATCGTCCAAGCCGGGCTCGGGGCGTGGACCATCTGGTCCCAGAAGGCGGCGGACGTCGCGACGGCCCATGTGCTGGTGGGCGCACTTTCGCTCGTGACAGGCGTGTTCGGATGCCTTATTTGTTTCCGCCATCCGGCTGGAATTGCAAGCGTCGCTGTCATTGCTACTTCCGCCGCCGCGCAACCAGCAACGCGGCTTTCCGCCATGCTGACACTGTGAACAACGTCACGACGCCTGAATTTGTGGAAGCTGCCACGCCCGCCAAGGGCTGGGTAGCCGTGTACGCCGATCTCATCAAGGCCCGGCTCACGCTTCTGGTCTTGCTGACCACCCTGGTCGGATTCTACATCGGCTTTCGCGGCCCGATGGATTTCTTGCTGATGTTCCACGCCCTGTTCGGCACGGCGCTGGTGGCGAGCGGCGCGGCGGCCTTGAATCAACTGCTCGAACGCGAATACGACGCGAAAATGCGGCGCACCGCCGACCGCCCGTTGCCGTCGGGCCGGCTGCAACCGGTGACGGTGATGCTCTTCGGGGGCGTCTGCGCGCTGACCGGGACGATTTATCTGGCCCTGCTCGTCAACCCGCTGACGAGCGTGCTGGGGGCGGTTTCGCTGGTCAGCTATCTCTTCATTTACACGCCGCTCAAGCGGATGACATGGCTGAATACGGCCGTGGGCGCGGTGCCCGGGGCGTTGCCCCCGTTGATGGGCTGGGCGGCGGCGCGCGGCGAACTGGCTGGCGGGGGCTGGGCGTTGTTTGCCATTCTGGCGTTCTGGCAAATGCCGCATTTCTTCGCCATCGCCTGGATTTACAAGGAAGAGTACGCGAAAGCCGGGTTTCAAATGCTGCCCGCCGTTGACCCGGACGGCAGTCGGACCGCCCAGCAATCGGTGAGTCATACGCTTGGCTTGCTGCCGGTGAGTCTATGCCCTTTTCTGTTTCAACTGGCCGGCCCGGTATATCTGGCGGGTGCGATTTTGCTGGGCGGCGCGTATTTGTGGTATGCGATCCAGTTTGCGAAGCGGCTGGATATTCCGAGCGCCAAGAAGTTGTTTTTCACCTCGATTATTTACCTACCCCTCCTGCTGGTCGTGCTGGTGGCGGACAAAATCCGGTGAAAAGGCCAAGCCGGGTGGCCCGGCCCGGCCCCGGCCTTCGCGATTGGTATGCGGACGGCCGCCGGGCGGAGTTCAACTTGAAACCTGCAATTTTCCGGTGACTGGCAGGCGTTCCGCCAGAATCCGGCGTTGACATGACCGGCAGGGATTCGGTTAACTCCTGCCCCTAAATTTATCGGGGTCGGGCAATTTTTGGTTGGTGGACAGAATCATAACTCGAAAGCAAATGCAGGCAACTACTCATACCGCGGCGCACGGTGGCGCCCATGAAGCGCACCATCACGAGCCGGGTTTCATGCAGAAGTACGTCTTTTCCACCGACCACAAGATGATCGGCATCCAGTACGGCCTGACCGCGCTGGTGTTTCTCCTGTTCGGCTTTTGCCTGATGCTCTGCATGCGGTGGCAGATTGCGCATCCGGGCGAGCCAATGCCGCTGGTGGGTTCGCTGCTGGAGCGGGTGCTCGGTGATGTGGCGAAAGAGGGCAAGATGTCGCCGGACCTCTACAATTCCTTCGGGGCCATGCACGGCACGATCATGGTGTTTCTGGCGATTGTGCCGCTGGCATTTGGCGCGTTTGGCAATTACGTCGTGCCGCTGCAGATCGGTGCGCCAGATATGGCGTTCCCCCGGGTGAACATGGCCAGCTATCAGTTTTACGTGCTGGGCGGCATCATCATGTTTGTCAGCTTCTTCATTCCCGGCGGGGCTGCGCAAGCGGGCTGGACGTCGTATTCGCCGCTGGCCACGACGATTCCCACCCATGGCCAGGCGTTCTGGCTCATCGGCATGGTGTTTCTGATTTCCTCTTCGCTGTTGGGTGCGGTCAATTTCATCGCGACCATCATTCAGCTCCGCGCGCCGGGCATGACCTGGATGCGATTGCCGTTTTTCGTCTGGGCGCAGTTCGTCACCGGCTTCCTGTTGTTGCTCGCGTTTCCCCCGCTGGAAGCCGCCGGCGTCATGCAGTTGATGGACAATTTGTTTGGCACCAGTTTCTTCCTCCCCACGGGCCTGGCCGTCGGGGGCAAACTGGCGGACGTCAGCGGCGGCGGTAGCCCGCTGCTGTGGCAGCATTTGTTCTGGTTCCTGGGACACCCGGAAGTTTACGTGCTGATTCTGCCGGCCATGGGCATCGTGTGCGAGATCATCGCCAATAACACCCGCAAGACGATCTGGGGTTATAAGTCGTTGGTCTATTCGGCGCTGGCGATTGGTTTCCTCTCCTTCATCGTGTGGGCCCATCACATGTATCTCACCGGGATGGGAACAAAGATTTCTGCGTTTTTCCAAACGACCACGATGATCATCTCGATTCCGTCGGTCATCTTGCTGACGTGTTTCTTCATCTCGCTTTGGGGCGGCTCGATCCGGTTTAACACCCCGATGCTCTTCGCGCTGGCCTTCCTGCCGATGTTCGGGATTGGCGGTTTGACCGGTCTCCCGCTCGGCCTCGCGGCGGCGGACTTGCACCTGCATGACACCTATTACGTCATTGCTCACTTCCACTATGTCGTCGCGCCGGGGACGATTTTCGCAATGTTCGCCGGCCTTTACTATTGGTATCCGAAAATGACCGGGCGGATGATGAACGAGTTTTGGGGCAAGGTGCATTTCGTCGGTTCGTTCATTTTCATGAACGTGGTTTTCCAGCCGATGTTCGCCCAAGGCATGGCGGGGATGATTCGCCGCATGGCCGACGGCGGGGCCAATTATTCCGCTGCCAAGAATCCGGGAGCGATCGGCGGTTTGAGTGACTCGATGATGGGTCTGCACTCGGTCATTCTCTGGGGCGCGGTCGGCCTGGCGATCGCGCAAATTCCCTTCATCATCAATATTTTCCTCAGCCTGAAAAATGGCAAGCCGGCCAACGACAATCCGTGGGATGCCACCACGCTCGAATGGCAGACGCCCACTCCGCCGCCGCACGGCAATTTCGCCCACGCCCCAACGGTCCATCGCGGACCTTATGAATACAGCCAGCCCGGCGCGGCGAAGGATTTCACCCCGCAGAACAAGGCCTAAACCGAACTCAGAACATTCATGGAAATTCCCTACAATTCCCAGCCCCGCCCGGACACGGGACTTTATAACGCGAAGGTTGGCATCTGGCTGTTTCTCGCGTCGGAGGTGATGCTGTTCGGCGCCCTGTTCTCGGCTTACATCCTCCTGCGCGTCGGCGCGCAGCCCGAGAACTGGCCCCATGGCCTGCTCAACATTCCCATCGGCACCTTCAATACCGTGGTGCTCATCGTTTCCTCGATCACCGTGGTCATGGCGTGGGCTTCCTTGAAGATGCGGAATCTGGCTAAATTCAAGATCTACCAGGCCATCACCGTTCTGTGTGCGCTCACCTTTTTGGGGATCAAATCCTTCGAATATCGCGACAAGTTCACGCACTATGAAATCTGGAAGACCGATGGCAAGCGGATGACCGGTCACCTCGAAGGCAAACCGATGTTCATGACGCTGGCCAAGCTCAAAGCTGCCGGCAAGGAGAAGATTGAATTCCTGCCCGATCCGCATCATTACTCCGAAGGGATCAAGGCCATGCATTCGGGCGACGGTCACGCCGAACACAAGGCGTTGGAAATTCCCGTGTCCGAGATCAAGCGGCTTTCGGCCTTCGTCCCCGCGCACAGCACCTATTTCGCAATCTATTTCACCCTTACGGCCCTGCACGCGTTGCACGTCCTGGGCGGGGCGATCGTCATCGGCTTCCTGTTCGGGCCCGGTAGCAAAATGTGGCACACCGATCCCGACCGGTTTACGAATCGCGTCGAAGTCGCCGGCCTGTTCTGGCACTTCGTTGACTTGGTCTGGATTTTCCTCTTCCCTGTCCTATACTTGCTTTGACATTTTATGAGCGATCATACCGACGACATTTCCAAGCACATTCGCGGCTACCTTATCATTGGCGGCACCTTGATCATCGGGACCGTGCTCACGGTGCTGGCCTCCTACGTTGACCTCGGCCATCACTGGAACATCGTGCTGGCGCTGATCATTGCGACGGTGAAAGCCTCGCTGGTGGCGCTCTACTTCATGCATCTCATCTCGGAGAAGCAAATGATTTACACCGTGCTGGCGTTCACCGCGTTTTTCTTTGTCGGGCTCATGTTCCTCACCATCGCGGCCTACAACGATTACCCGGCCTTGACCACCACGATTTGATGCTATGTCGCTCAAGGCCTTCCACGTCATTTTCATCACCGCGGCCAGTCTGCTGTGCTTTGGCTTTGGCGCCTGGCTGCTGCGCACCTATCGCGGGCCTGAGGGGGCTGGCAGTGACCTGGTCTGGGCCATCGCCGCGCTTGGCGCCGGGGTGAGCTTGCTGGTCTACGAAGGTTTCTTTCTGAAAAAGCTCAAGCACGTCAGCTACCTGTGATGTCGCGCTCCGGAAAATCCCTCTGGCTGGCAGGAGCGCTGGGCGTCGCCGCGCAAACCTCTGCGCTCGCCTGCGCCACCTGTTACGGGGCCTCGGACTCGCCCCTCGCGCAAGGCATGAATTGGGGCATTGCGACCTTGCTCGGGGTCATCGGCGTCGTGCTGGCGGGCGTGGTCGCATTTTTCGTCCATGTCGGTCTCCGGTCGGCGAAAGTCAACGCTCCGCGCTCACAAACCGGGGCGGACAACCGCGCGGGGACGCAACCGAATGTTGTCTCTACGCTACCAACCACAAAAAGTTCATGATCGAATACTTTTCCAAACTTTTGTTACTGCCGGAACTGGCCGGTGAAAATGGCCGGGCGGTGGACGAGCTGATTATCTACGTTCACTGGCTGATGGCGGTGCTGTTCGTTGGCTGGTTTATTTATTTTGTCTACACCCTTTGGCGCTTCCACGGGAAACGCCAGCCCAAGGCCGACCACCTGGGCGTCCGCAGTCATGCGTCCAGTTACATTGAGATCGCTGTCGTCCTTGCCGAACTCGTGCTCTTGATCGGCTTCGCGATTCCCATGTGGGCCAAGGCTTCGAACGTGACCAAAATGCCCGACTACAAGGATGCCACCACGATACAGGTCGTCGCGCAGCAGTTTGCGTGGAATGCGCGTTATGCCGGCAAGGACGGCGTGTTCGGCAAGCAGGACATGAATCAGGTGGCCGAGAACAACCTCTTCGGTGTGCGTGCCGACGATGCCAACGGCAAGGATGACGTGCAGGTGTTGAATGAGATTCATGTTCCGGTGGGCAAACCCATCATCTGCCACGTCAGTTCCAAGGATGTCATTCATTCCTTCAAAATCATCGCCTTGCGCGTGACCCAGGATGCGATTCCCGGCATGCGGATTCCCTGTTGGTTCAAGGCGACCAAAGAAGGCCGCTACCAGATCAACTGTGCCCAGCTCTGCGGCAATGGTCATTCCAGCATGAGCGGCGGATTCCTCGTCGTCGAAAGCCAGGAGGCTTACGACAAATGGCTCGCTTCCAAAGTGGGTGGCGCGGCGACCTTTGAATAGTCAGGGCCCGCGGAGCGCCAATCTCCAACTGCCTGGGGCAAGGGTAACGGTTTGGGGCGGGACGCCTGGAGGGGACTGCGGGTGGCCGGTTGCCGACCGCACACTTGCAACCGGATATGGATCAAACCTCGCAAAAGCTTTCGCGGACAATTTGGGTCGGCGTCGGCTTGCTCATCATCATCCTCGCCACGTCGTTCGTCCTCAACCGTCTCGAAGGGGGACGCCGGCCGGGATTGACTCTACCCGTGATCGGCCCGGTCGCCGATTTCACGCTCACCAACCAGGCGGCGCAACGCGTCACCCTTGCTGATCTGCGCGGCCATCCCTGGGTGGCGGACATCATTTTTACCCGGTGCGCGGGCCCGTGTCCGCGCATGACCAAACAGATGCAATCGCTGCAAGCCGCGCTGCCTGCTGCCAGCCGGACCAAACTCGTCACGCTCACCACCGATCCCGAATTCGACACGCCCGCCGTGCTCCAGAAATATGCCGAGCGGTTTGAGGCCAACGCCGACCGCTGGCTTTTTCTGACCGGGTCGAAGCCGCAAATCGCGGCCCTCGGGATCGACAGCCTCAAGCTGACCGCCGTCGAAAAGAAGCCGGAAGAACGCACGGACGCCGACGATTTGTTCATCCACAGCACCATCTTCGTGGTCGTGGACAAACAGGGACGGCTGCGGGGTGCGTTTGAAACGGGCGGTGATGGGCTGGAGTGGACGAATGTCCAGCCCGCCATCCTCACCGCCCTCCAGCAACTGGAGCGCGAGTGATGAGCTTCACCGACCTTCCGGTGGTCAATGCGTGCCTCAACGGCCTCAGCGTTGTGTTGCTCGCGACCGGGTTTGTTTTCATCAAACGGGGCAACAAGCTTGCGCATCGCAATTGCATGCTCGCCGCGCTGGTCACTTCGACGGTCTTTCTCGCCTGCTATCTGACCTACCATTACAAAATGAAGCAGGTTTACGGTGAGGCGCACACCCGCTTTTTGGAGCCGGCGTGGTTTCGTCCCATTTACCTTGTGATCTTGTTGACCCACCTGCTCGGGGCTTTCGCCATTCTGCCGCTGGTAATCATGACGACCGTGCGGGCATTGCGGGAACGCTTCGACGCCCACAAACGGATCGCCCGCTGGACGTGGCCGGTCTGGATGTACGTTTCGGTGACCGGCGTGGTCATCTACCTTTTGCTCTACCAAATTTTCCCCCAGCGATAAGCCGCCGCGGTTCCGATCCTGCCGGCCTTGCACCCGGCGGCTGACCGGATTTGCGTGTCCGCCAATGGCTGGTTCGGTTAGAATACGATTGATGCGTCTGGGCTCGCTGACCTTGTCATCGAATTTGTTTCTCTCGCCGCTTGCGGGTTACACGAACCTGCCCTTTCGTCTCGTGTTGCGCGAGATCGGCGGCGTGGGGCTCTGCACCACCGACCTCGTCAATGCCCGCTCCTTGCTCGAAAAGAACCCGCGGGCGCTCAAACTGATCGAAACCAGCGCCGCCGATTCCCCGCTGGCCGTTCAACTCTTCGGCAGCGTGCCGGAGGAAATGCGCGACGCGGCGGCGTATCTCGAATCCCTCGGGGTCGCGTCGGTTGACATCAACATGGGCTGTCCGGTCCGGAAGGTCTGCCAGGTCGGCGGGGGCTCGGCCATGATGACGGAACTCGGCAAAACCGCCGCCCTCGTCCGGGGCATGGTCAACGCCGTGAAGATCCCCGTCACCGCCAAGATGCGCCTCGGCTGGGACGACAACAATCTCACCGCGCCCGAGCTGGCCCGGACCTTGGAAGACGTGGGCGTGCAGGCAATTTTTGTCCACGGCCGGACCCGGCAGCAAGGCTTCGGGGGCACGGTCAACCTGGCCGGCATCCGCAAGGTCGTCGAGGCCGTTCGAATTCCCGTC
>CAZIJO010000167.1:0-13552 GCA_964539515.1 uncultured Bifidobacterium sp.
TTGGGGATTGCGGCTGGACAGGGTTGGGCTGGCGGAGTATGTAGGTTTTCATGATCTCCGTGCTGCGACTTGGTTCAGTCTGGGGAGTGAGTTTCACCACTCCGGTCCTCCGGAGCAAAACGGCGAAGGAGGGATCTGGCTCGACCCTGCACCCTCGGGGTAACCCACGCTTACTCCGGAGCGCCGCCATCGCTTGCGCTCCCAACGAAAGCCAGACTGACTAGGCATCATCGCGCGCTTATGTGGCAGAACTACATCTTTGGGATGCACTGGAAGCACGGCGGGAATATGTATTACGACGAGCTGACGGCGGAGTCGCAGGACGAGGCAGCCGGATATTTCATCGACCACTGCCGCGACGACGTGACTCTGGTTCGTGTCGAGTTGGTTGGGCCGGATGACGGTGGCACACGAGAGCTTGCACATTCACCGTATTCACCTTTCGGCCCTTTGATGGCAAGACGGCGGCTGGACAGAGACGAAGACCAGAGATGACGATCTTGACACCAGACCAACAGTCCAGCCCGGGCGGTGAAGGGCAGGAAGAATCCCGCGCGGAAAGCTTTTCGTTTTCCGGCAGGCGAGAGCGCGGAACGGGTGCTCCAGGTTGATTTCGTGTCGTCGCCTGGCGGCATGGATGCCCGGTTGACGTCCCATTCGGGCTCGGTCGAGTTCGGCACCGTCGCCCCGTGGCGCAACCGCCGGCAACTTGTCCGCTGCGAGATCAAATGCTCTGAGTGTGTGGCAGCAGCCAAATACTTATGCCTCGCGGGACAAATTCCCAGCCTGCGCCGGCGGTGGTGGCAGGTTCGGTCTGGCTTTGAGAACCGCCGAAGCTTCCGCCTCCCACCGCCGTCGATGGCGCGAGGGCTCACGGGTGCAGTTTGGCAGCGACCCTGGCGACGTGCGCACCCTGGAAGCGGGCTTGCGCAAGTTCCTTGGCGCTGGGCGACCGCGAGCCGTCGGCGCCGGCGATGGTGGCCGCACCCCACGGCGAACCGCCTTTCACCTCGCTGATGTCGGCGAGTTCCGGGCAGGCGTACGGCAGCCCAACGTAGATCATGCCGTGGTGCATGAGCGTGGTGACGAAGCTGATGATGGTGCTTTCGTTGCCGCCCCCGGTGCCGGTGCTGGCAAACACACTGCCGACCTTGCCGACCAGCGCGCCTTTGACCCACAGCCCGCCGGTCTGGTCGAGGAAATTCCGCATCTGCGCCGCCATGTTGCCGAAGCGGGTGGGCGTGCCGAAGAGAATCGCGTCGTAGTTCCCGAGCTCCTTGGGGTCGGCCACGGGGGCCGCCTGGTCGAGTTTGGCCCCATATTGTCTGGCCACTTCCGGGGGCATGGTTTCGGGCACGCGCTTCAAGGTGACTTCGACGCCCGCCACGGAACGGGCGCCTTCGGCAATGGCGTTGGCGAGCGTTTCGACGTGGCCGTACGTGGAGTAATAGAGAACAAGGATTTTGGTCATGTTGGATTTGTTTGGTTTGGTTGTGAGTTGTGGAGATTGCGTATCAGGCGAGGTCGAACAATAACGCTTCGGTCGGTTGGCTGGCGGTGAGGGTCAGCGGACCGGACGTCTCGGTGCTCGCCCCGTCGCCGGTGGTCAGCGCGACCCCGTTGAATTTTATCTCGCCGGCCGCCACCTGCAGCCAGGCGCCGCGGCCGGGCTTGAGTTCGTGCTTCACCGTCTGCCCGGGGGCGAGCCGGAGGCGATAGATCTCGGCGTCCTGATGGATCGTCGCCGAGCCGTCGCGACCGTCGGGCGAGATCACGAGCACCTTGGGCGCGGCGGCGTGTTCCGCCGTTGGCCGCCATTCGGTGTAACTCGGCGTGAGCCCGCGTTGGCGGGGCTGAATCCAGATTTGCAGCAAATGCAGGGGTTCGGCGGAGGATGGATTGAATTCGCTGTGCGTCACGCCCCGGCCCGCGCTCATGAGCTGAATCTCACCGGGCTTGAGGATGCGGCCATTGCCCAGGCTGTCCTTGTGTTCGATCGCCCCGGCCAGCACGTAACTGAAAATCTCCATGTCGCGATGGGGATGCGTGGCGAAGCCCATGCCGGGTGCGACGTAATCGTCATTGATGACGCGCAGCGAGCGGAAGCCCATGTGCGCCGGGTCATAATAATCGGCGAACGAAAAGGTGTGATGGGTCTTGAGCCAGCCGTGGTCGGCCGAGCCGCGGGCCTCGGCCCGCCGGAGGTTCAGTTGATTCGTTGTCGTTTTCATGCGTCCAAGATGGCTGGCGGACGGGCATTCGGCCAATGCGGAGTTCTTTGCCTGAGCCTGCCTTTTGGTTATGGTGCGGCATGGAACTCCGGCAACTTCGGTACTTCGTGGCGGTGGCGGAGACGGGCAACATCAGCCGCGCGGCGCAAAGGATTTTTTTGACGCAGCCCGCCTTGAGCCGGCAGATCAAGGCGCTGGAGGAGGAAATCGGGCGGTGTCTGCTGGAGCGCCAGGCGCATTCGATCCGCCTCACGCCGGCCGGCGAAGCCCTGCTCGGGGAGGCCCGGGAACTCCTGCAACGGGCCGATCAGGTGCTGGATCGGGTTCGCCGCGTGGGCCAGGGGGTGCGGTTGCGGGTCGGTTTTGCCCCTTCCCTCGCCAGTGGCCTGTTATCCGTGGCCGTGGAGAACTTCACCCAGGCGCACCCGGGGGCGCGGGTTGAGTTGTTCGACCTTTCGACGGCCGAGATGCTGGCCGGCCTGGCAAACCACACCCTGGAGGTGGTGCTCACGGTGGGAGGCGACGCCGGGAGGCGGGGACTGAAATGGACACCGCTGGTGCGTGCTCCCTGGAAGCTGGCGGTGAGCCGCAATCATCCGCTGGCCCGCCGTCAACGCGTCACCCCCGCCGAAGTGGCCCGCGAGCCGTTGCTCATTTTCTGCCAGCGCGATTATCCGGAATATTGGGAACTCATCAACGGCTGGCTGCGCGAGCACCGGCAGCGACCCCGCATTGCCGGAGAATACGACGGCGCGGAAAGTCTCATGGCGGCCGTGGAGTCCGGTTTGGGGGTTGCCCTCGTGACGACGCGGACCGCCCATCGCTTTCAGAGTCGCGCCCAACTGAAAGGCCTGGCGCCCGGACCGAAGCCATTGTGCGTGGCTGCCGGTTGCCGCGCCGAGGAGGCGGGGCAGAAGCCGCTCGCCGTGTTTATCGAGGATCTGCGGCTTGCCGCCCAGACCTTCGAGTGAATCCCTTTGCCTTCATTACCCTTTCCTCGGCGATGCGTGGTGCAATTGCGCACCTGCGCCAACCTTGATTGATGATCTCCGTAAGTGAAGAAAGTGCGCGATTGAGTTCCGGCGCGATCACAGGCAATACTTTTCGTTCATGAGCAAACCTGCCTGCCCGATGTGCGAAATGACCGAAGTGTTGGACCACCCTGAGCGCTGGGAATGCGTCACCTGCGGTCATGAATGGGAACGTGCGGTTGAAGCGGAAGCGCCCGCCCGCCCGCGGATCGTCAAGGACGCCCACGGAAACGTCCTCGCCAATGGGGATTGTGTCATCCTGATCAAGGATCTGAAGCTCGGTGGCTCGCAGGTGCTGAAAGGTGGTTCAAAATCCAGGCCGATCCGGTTGGAAGACGGCGATCATGAGATTTCCTGCAAAGTGGACGGCATCGCCGTCGGCCTGAAGGCCTGCTTCGTGAAAAAGGCGTGAAGCCTCGCCATCGGCGCGATCAAGTTTAGGGCTTGCCCGGCTGAAGCCGGCCTTCGTCCAGATCGATGAATTCAAACATCGTCTGCACCGTGCCCGGGGGCAGGCCGATTTCGGCCAGCCGTTCGTGCAAGCGCTGCGTTCCGGCATCGCGCCAGCCGCGCTTGGTCATGAACGCATTCCACACCTCGATCTCCTGTTCATCCGGCTGGCGGCCGTGCTGAAACGCCCACGCCAGCAGCTCCTCATCGCTGCCGCCCTTGAGGGTTTCCGCTTCGAGCGCCGCGTAATCGATTTTGAGAAAAAGGCAGCAGCGCCAGTCAAAACTCCCCTTCATGCTGGTCCCGCGCGCCGCCCGCCAGCCTTCGGGTAATTTGCCCGAAGCATAAAGCCGGATCTTGTCCAGCATGCGACCAAAATAAACGATCCCCTTGACCTGATCGAACGGGCTGCGCAGTCCAGGAATGAGGGTGGGAAACGATTGTGCCATACCCGAGTAAAGCATTTCGGCGCCGAACCGGCAAGCCGGTCGAGCCGACTGCCTTGCGTTCCAGTTACAAGCTGTAGGGGTGGCGCTGGGGGCGGGCCAGAAGCCGATTGGCGTATTCGTCGCCGACGATTTTTTCCCTGGGGCCGTCCCAACGCAGCGGGCGTCCCAGGAGGTAGGCGAGGTTTCCCAGGATGCACATCGTGGCAGCCCGATGGGCCAGCTCGATGTCCATGCAGGGACGGTTCCCGGTCCGGATGGCTTGCAGCCAGTCGGCCTTGTGGTTGACGTTGTAGTCGGCGTGTCGGTCCATCCGATAAACCTGCACCCCGCCGGGTGGGACTTTGAAGTGGCGGGCTTTCTCCTCGGCGTCAATCATCGTTCCGTCGCGGTTCACCACCAGTTCCCCGTGGTCGCCTTGGAAGACGATGCCGAAATCGGCTTTGCCTTTACTCACCCCTGGTTGCTCCCAGATCAGCTGCCAATCGGGATGCTTGAACGTGTACACCACCCGCATGCGCTGGGGGCAGTCCCACAATCCTCTCGGGGTCGGGGACCCGGTGGCCTCGACCATAACCGGGTGTTGGGCATCCGCGTCCAGACACCAGCGGACCACGCTGAACACATGCGCTCCCCGGTCCCGGATGCCGCCGCCGCCCGACTCCATGAACCAGCGGAAATTGCCCGGATGGTACGCCACATTGTGCGGCCGCCATGGCAGCGGTCCCAGCCACAAATCCCAATCGAGATCGGGCGGCGGTGCTTCATCTGGCACCAGGCCGCCCGTGGGATTGACGGCGTGCCAGCAGGTCACGGTGTGCACCCGACCCAGTTGCCCATTGCGAATGAACAGGCAGGCGTCATGCGCCGGTTTCGCGGATCGGGCCTGGGAACCGACCTGCACCACGCGACGGAATTTCCGGGCGGCGGTCACCATGGCCCGACCTTCCGCCACGGTGACCGACGATGGCTTCTCGACATAGACATGCTTGCCCGTCTCGCAGGCTTGGACAGTTTGGACGGCGTGCCAGTGATCGGGGGTGGCGATCACCACAGCATCAATGTCCTTTCGCTCCAGAATGTAGCGGTAATCACGGTACGGCTGGACGCCCGCACCGGCATTTTTGACTGCGCCAGCGAGCCGTTCTTCATCCACGTCGCAAACCGCGGCAATGTTGACCGAACCCTCGGCGCGAAAGACCTTCATGTTTGCCAAATCCACGCCGCCCATGCCCCCAACTCCAATGTGAGCCACGGTCAGGCGCGCGTTCGCCCCGGGTTTGCCTGCCGTTCCAAGCACGCCCGCGGGCACAAAATACGGCATCGCCAAACAGCTGGACGCAGCCATCAGAAACTGGCGGCGATTCAATCGGTTCCCGGCGTGAGCCGGGCTGCGGGGCGGCTTCGCGGATTGAGGCAGGTTGGTTTTCATTTCACATTTTGCCGGTCAGGGCCGGGGCAGCGGCTGAACTTTGGTTGGCGCCCGTGGTGTCAGCCGTGCGCGGTCCACTCCTGATGCCTTGTGCCCGCGCCGGGCCAGCGCGGCGGCGAGCACGGGTTTGAAATCGGCGGGCGACTGGCGCAAAGCACCTTGGAGTAACTTTAGGGAGCGTCTCCCGGGTATCCGTTCCAAAGTCATGCAAGCTTCCTCCCGCACTTCTTCCTGGGTCAGCAGCCGGCGCAGGACCGGGAGCGACTCGTCTCCGGCAATTTCCGACAGCAGCCACAAAAGTTCCCGGCGGATTTGGGCCGGCCCGTTTGCCTCCACCAAACGATTCAATTCCATGACAACCCGTATTCTGGCGTCGCCGGATTCGGGTCGGGAGGCGAAACGCACGATTTGAAATACGGCATGTCGGGCGCCGCGCTGCACTTCCAATCCGACTTGGGGATCGCTCCAAAGGGCCACCAGGTGCGGGATCGCCGTTGCCCCCAAGGGGCCGCACGCAACCCAAGCACGCGTGCGTTCTTCGTGGCTGTCGCCTTGGAGCGCTCGAATGAGTTCCGCCACGGGCGCCGCGGCGGCACCGGTTTCACCGCTCACAAAGCCGAGATTGCCAGTAGCGTTCTCATTCATTTTCAGTCAACGGTTCCCACCCCAGCCTGCCGGGGTGGCATGTTCGTTAAAGGAGATCCACCAGGATCACCTTTGGTCGCCGAGGCCGCCCAGCGCCCATCGGATTGCGTTCGCGAGCAGCACCTGAAATTTCTCCTGTTTGAAATCGTCGGGATGGCCGAGGCTCGTGTAGAAAACCCGTCCGCGATCTGGCAGATCCCGAATCCATGCGACTGGCTCCGTGGGTTGGGATTCGGACCAGCGACCCATCAGGAGCACGGTGGCATCGGGGGCCAGCGGGGCGACGCGGTAAATCCACGCGCTGCTGTGAAAGCGCAGATCCTCGAGTCCGCGGAGCACGGGGTGACCTGCCTGGGCCGCCACGGACCAAACGTCGCTGCCGGTCTTGCGCGCCGCGGAATCGTAAAAGTTGTAATGGCAACCAAGAATTTCCTGGTCGAAGTTCTGCCAGACCACCAGGCCATCGCCCTTGCGCCGCAGGTCGCCGCTTTCGGCAAAGGCCGCGACGCCGACCCGGATGGTAACCAGCGGTTTGCCCGACCGAATGAAGCGCTCCAGGTGGTCCATCTGCGGGACGGGCAGGAAACGACGGCGCATGCTCAAGACCAGCAGGTCCGCGTCGTAGAGCGCCGAAAGTCCGGGAATGTCATTTCGGTCCCCGGGGTTGGCGGTCAGGAAAGTGCAGCGATAGCGAGCCTCGAGCTGTTGCCGGGCGAATGCGGGCAGGGTTTCGCCGGTCTGATATTCCTCGTCGCCCAGCACAAATACGATTGAGGGACGTTGATCATTTCCTGCTGGCAACAAACCGGCCCGGGTCAGGAGCTGGCGGCTTTCGAGCGACGGAGCCACGTGCTGCTCCAAAAACTGCTGGACCAGCGCCGAACCCTTTGCCGGGGTGAAATTGGCGTCGGGCGATTTGGTCGCGGGGTTGAATCCGTTGGCCATGATGGACTCGACCTGGTCACTGACGAACAGTGTCCGGAACCCGTACCGCCGCATGCGAATCATGCCCATGTCGCGGTAACAGACGCACATGTTGCTCGCGACGCCCAGGTAGATCAACGTGTCAATGCCGCGTTCGGCGCAAAGGTTGAGCAGCTCGCGCGCATTGTTGGTATCGGCGATCAGATCGTGAGCCGCGATCACCAGTCCCGCCTGCTGGCGGGTCCAGACGCGTTTGTGTTCCTTGCAAGGCTGCTCCGGCCCGCATTCACAATAATCGCCCTGCGGCACTTGCGGCGGGTCGAAGGCAAGCGCAGCCGGCGCAGGATGGGCTGGAATCGCCCACATGGCCTGACGCTCTGGATAATCGCGGTAAAAGTCTGCGACATCCGATGGCGCCCAAACGATTTGGAGTCCCAGCTTGCGCGCGGCGGCAATCGTCTGATTCATGCGCGGTACCAGATTGGCGACGCGGGCGGTGTAGGTCTTGCACCAGTGCTGATCCCACATGTCGATCACGACGACGGCGGTTTTGGCCGGATTGATCTGCTCCCTGGCGAACATGACGGCCGTGCCGCCGTTGCCTCCTGTTGCCTGGCGTCGCCGTACCTCCAGGGTGAAGTCGGCCGCAGATTCCGCGGCCCGGAGGCCGGAATGGCAGAGCATTGCGAACCCGAGCAAGTGAAACCAACTTGGGCGGAAAATCTTCATGGCCTTTGATAATCCGGTGGCATGCATCCCTGCATCCAGCGTTGCAACACCGGTCGGCTGGCCTGGGCTTGCGCGAGCGTGTCGCACTCGACGGACCATACGCCGTCATAGCCCGCCTCCGCCAGCGCATTCATCACCCCCCGAACATCCACCACACCATCCCCGACCGTTACGCCGACCCGCGTCCCGGTCACTTTGCCCCGCTCGGGGAGTTGCGATGCGGGGATGTCTTTGACATGCACATGCACCACGCGGTCCGCCACCCGGCGCACGTAAGCCACGGGATCATTGCCGGCGAGAAACGAATTGCCCGTGTCGAAATTCACTCCCAGTTCGTCCCGGCCGAAACGCGCGAGGAGTTTCACCAGATAATCCACACGGGCGGTCAGCGCATTGTGCAGTTCAATGGCAAATCGCACGCCACGCTTTTGCGCATGACGAATCACCGCCTCCAGGCTGACGCAGAGAATATCGAAGCCCTGGTCGAGTTGCATCCAGTCGAGAGGCAGCGGGCCTTCGTCCGACAGGACCAGGGGGCAATCGAGTTCGGCGGCCAGGTCCAGGGCGCGCCGCAGCTGGGGGACGCCGATTTGCGGCAGCAGCAGGCTCGAATGGGCATCAAATGCGGAGAAATGCAATCCCAGCTCCCGGCGCAGACGGTCAAGTCCGACCACATCGAGGTCATCGGGATTGAGATGATGATACGGTGAGGTGGTTCGGATCGCGAGATGACTGTTGAGATTCAGCCCAACCTCGGAATAAACGTACGGCTCGACAAATCGATAACCGGCCTCCGCCGCGGCCCGGAGCGCGGCGTCCAACGGCAGCGGCCCGGAGCGCGCAAATTCCAGGTTAAGCCCAATCTTGGCCGGCCCTTGCATGGCCTGATCCTATCAGCCTTGTCCTTGCGCGTAAACCTCCGGCCATGGATGACGGGGACTCAGGTTGCGGAACGCAGGATCGGGTCTCGTACGCAACCGCAGTGGATAAGGCCGTTGACCGGTTTGAACCGGCGACACAACTCCTGAATCAGGGTATGATTTGGTTGTGCCCTGACTCCAAATAGCGCATGTATCAACCAGACCTGTACGCAGATTGGTTGACGCGAAAGTTTGCCCAACCTGTCCTGCGGCGCCGACTCCGTTCGTCATTAAACTGAAAGACAACCACAATCGAATCATGACCATCAACAATACCAACACCGTTCGCCTGCATCGCGTGCTCCGCGCCAAGCCGGAGCGGATTTACCGCGCGTTCCTCGATGCCGACGCCATGGCCAAGTGGCTGCCGCCCCATGGTTTCACCGGCAAAGTCCACCATCTCGACGCCAAGGTCGGCGGCACGTTCAAGATGTCCTTCACCAATTTCAACACCGGCAAGAGCCATTCATTCGGGGGAACGTATCTCGAGCTGAAACCCCACGAACTCCTCCGCTACACGGACAAGTTCGACGATCCCAACCTGCCCGGCGAAATGATCACCACTGTGGCCCTGAAACAGGTGACCTGCGGGACGGAAGTGAACATCACGCAGGAAGGCATTCCCGCGATGATCCCGGTCGAATTCTGCTACCTGGGCTGGCAGGAATCGCTGACGCTGCTGAACCAACTCGTCGAGCCAGAAATTCCGGATCAGCCGTAGAATTCCTCGCACCGCGGCGTGGGCGGACCGGCGATCGAACGCTCACGCCGCCGCATGAGCGAGTTCCGCCAGCCTGAGGACCGTGTTCCAGTTTCGCGCGGTGTAGCTCACGCCGATCCACTGGTCGAATTTTTCCCGCATCATGCTGGACCCGAATCCGTGCGGCGTGTGCAGATAGGCGACGCCGTTAATGACCTCGAGCGCCTCACCATTCACCGCGAAGCCGCGGATGCGCTGAAGGTTCTCCGCTTTCGGCGCGCTCCCGAGCAGGACGGCGTGGACCGTGGTTGGCGCATTCGTCGCGGCTTTGGGGAAAGGGCTGCGTGCGATGACGTCGTCCCATTCGGCCCGCGTTCGGGCGAAAATCGCCTTATCGAAATCGAAGTGCTTGCGGCAAAGCTCCGCGATGGTGGCGATGACCTGCCTCCGGCTCAACGGGCTGCGGACGACGGCGTTGCCGCTGTTAATATAAGTGGCCACGTTTTCAAAACCCGCCTTTGCGAGTTGCTCGCGGAGCGGCTTCGTCGGCAGTTGCGTTTTCCCGCCAACGCCACGAAAGAGGATGAGATAGACCGTCGGCTTCATGGGCCTTTGGTTGTCGATGGCGGCTTATTGGCCGGCGAAGACTCGTCGCTGGGCGGCCATTGAACGCCGGCGAGTTCCTTGGGCAATTGCTTTGGGTCAACCGGGTAAATGAGCGACAGGTCAGGTGTGACTTTCGCCGTGGGTAGAAGCTCCAATTCCTCCGGCGCACCGACAATGAGCCAGAGCACCTCGGCGTCGGTGTCGTTGAACACCTGCCGCAACTGGTCCGGGCCGACCAGCACGCCGCCGTATCGGGGGACGGTCAAAGTTTCGTCACCCACGCGCAGGCGGCCGGTGCCTTCGAGCACGAAATAAAACTCCTCTTGGCGGATATGCTTGTGCAACGTGCCGGCGCTTTTGGCCGGATACCGCCAAAGCCGTGCGCTCAGATTCTCGCTCCCGGTGCGCTCCAGAAAGTCCGCGTTCGGGATTTGCATCATGCGGGACGTTTGCCAGGCGAGGTCTTTCGGCTGGATCAGTTGGTAACCTCGGAACGATTTCATAAACCAAAGGTAGACACGAATTACACCCATTGACACGAATTCAATTCGCGAAAATTGGTGGAATTGGTGTCCAGACCTTAAGCGAGCCGCGGAATCCTCTGACAGCTTGGTAAAACGGTGCGCCGTTGCCCGCGAAGAAGATGTGGCCGCAACTGCGGTCACCCCGGAGCGCGCCGCCCTTTTGGCGAAAGTCCGCCGGCGTCTTCCACCAGTTCGAGCGTTTCGCATCGAACTCACCCCGCTATCGCAAGGCAAGGTGCTCCTCCTTCGGCAATCGCGCGATGTCCATTGCTGCGGCCTATCTCCAACCGCGCCGCCACCTTGGTCCACACCAATCCTGGGGTGAGCTTCTCGTGCATTCCAAGCCAGGCTTGCAACGCGGCCCGCCACTCGTCGTGCTGCTTCAGGGACAACTGTCTTTCATCCCTGGTGCGGCTTGTCGTGGATTCCCGATCACAACCATCGCCGCACCCTGGTCTGGTAGGTGGCGAAAGTCTGGCCAAACCGGGCGGCCAGCGCCTTTTCCTCGGGTTCGATTTGGAAGCGATTCATGTAGCAAACGAATGCCGGCAGCAGCAGGAACGCAACAAGGTTCGACAGGAAGATGGCCCAGCCCAGCAACCCCACGAGAAAACCCAGATACATGGGATTGCGTGTCCGCCGGTAGATTCCCCCATCGACGAGGACCGATGCCGACCCCGGCTTCATCGGGTTGACCGTTGTCTTTGCCCGCCGGAACGATGCGACCCCCAGTCCGGCAATGATGACGCCGGTTAGCATTAATGTCGCCGCGCCCCAACGCCGGCCGGGAATCACCAACGCGGTGGCAGACGTTGCGGCTGAAGCCAGCCACATGAGTGCACCCGTGAAGGCCACGAGCAGAGCCGGCGGAATCTTCAGTTCAAGAACATGTTTTTGGTCGCGCCGGTTCATGAAACTAAGGCCGCGCCAGGCCTTTTGAACGCCGCAGTCGCCACGCCAGATAGCCCGCCGCGGTGACGTCGTAAGCCAGGCACCACTCGGGCCACCACGCCGGCACGCCGGGATTGGATATCAAATGACGGTGAACGAAATCGAAGACACCATGCGCAAACAATGCCCCGACCACCCACCAGAGGTTGAGTTTGAAGCCCACAACCGCGACGAACACGAACCCGGCGATGAAGACGCACTCCAGCGACAGCGCGTGCCGCGATTCCCCGATCAAAGCAAACAACGCGTAATAGCCGGCGATGACGATCATGACGACCGGATAGAAGGCGCGCTGCCGATCAAAGCCGACCGCGGTGGCAAAAATGCCAATTGCCAAAGCCATGATGACCCCGATCAAATATTCCATGCTTCAGCCTGGCGGTAGCGCGTCGCCAACGTGTGGCTTGGGTGCCTTGAGCTTCGAGTTGTCGATTCCCTTGATCTGCCGGGAGAGCATCACGCTGTTGGCGACGAGCTCTTTCAGAGTTCGGGTCAGGTAACGGCTCTTCCGGAACTGGGCGACGTTGTTTTCCATGTCCTCGGCGATCCACCCGCGGCTCCAGCCGACAAAGTTGAACGGCGGAAAGGTGAAGCCGAGGTCGGTGAAGAATGTGCTCAGTTGCCCGACCACGGCCTGGATGTTGTCCTGCCCGCCGGTGACGATGAACGAGGCCACCTTTGACTGGATCAGCACGCGGTCGTTGAGGGTGATCTGGTTTTGGACGCAGTTGAGTCGCTCGGCCATCTTGTAGTAGAGCGAGGAGGCGTTGCCCCAGCGGATCGGCGTGGCCAGCAGCACCACATCGGCCCACAGGATCATGTCACGGTAAACCTGGTTCATGCCGTCCGTGGGCGCCTGTTCCGAGATCGAACACGGCCAGGTGCAGGCGGCCGCGGAATGGCTGTAGTAACCCTCGCAATGCCGGAAGCCCAGTTCGCGCAGCTTGATCATCCGCGTCGCGGCCCCGTGCGCCGTTGCGGCACATTCCAACGCCTTCTCCAGGGCGGCCTCGCTCGTCGAATAGCGATCGAGTTGCGTCCCCTTGTTCGTGGTGGAAATGCCCAGCACGTTCAAAGACGTGGGGGTGTTCTGCGGCACCAGATTCCGCAGATCGGCCAGGGGATCATCCTGCTTCCCCGGCAGCCGGGCCGGGATGGAGGGAGTGTCCGACACGGCGATCATGCCCTCTTCGATCTTCACGTCATGCACGGCCTGCCGCACGGCGCCGTCGGGATGATCACCGGTGGCGATGTCGAACTGCCAGCCATGCCAGGGGCACACCACACGGCGGACGCCGTCCGCGCCCTCTTCAATCTCACCCTCCGCCAGCGGGCCGCCCTTGTGTGGGCAGGTCCCGCAGAGCGCCGTGACCTTCCCGCCGTGATGAAACAGGGCGACCTCGTGGCCGGCGACCGTGACGGATTTCTGCGTTCCCTCGGCAAGTTCGGAAAGGGGGATGGTTTTCTTGTGGTTCATGAGCTTTGGTTTCTGGTCGAGACTACAGGAGTCCCGCCGGCGCGTAAACCTCCGCGCTCAAACATCAAACTTTCAAACAGCCGCGAAAGCCCCGCGCCGCGTAATAGGACTCCGCGCCGTTGCACCCGATGAAGACGCGGCCGTAACTGCGACCACCCCAGAGCGCGCCGCCCTGCTTGCGAAAATCCGCCGGCGTCGCGAGCCAGCTCGAGCGCTTCGCATCGAACTCGCCCAGCTTCTGCAACGCGAGGTATTCCTCCTCAGTCAGCATCTCGATGCCCATCGCCGTGGCCAGTCCCATCGCACTGCCTTTCGGCTTGTGTTCCTTGCGCGCGGCCAGCGCCTCATCGTCGTAGCAAAGGCTGACGCGGCCGGACGGCGTTTGCTCGGAGCAATCGAAGAAAATGTATTCGCCCGACTTTTTATCCTGACCCACCACATCCGGTTCGCCGCCGGTGCGTTCCATTTCCGCGAGCGACCACAGCT
>CAZIJO010000168.1:0-13541 GCA_964539515.1 uncultured Bifidobacterium sp.
CGCCGCGCCGCACGTCCTGATGGACGTCCAGGCCATCGGCTGCGATTTTTTTGCCTTCTCCGGCCATAAGATCTGCGGGCCGACCGGCATTGGCGTGTTATGGGGACGGTCGGAGTTGCTCGACGCCATGCCCCCGTTTCAGGGCGGCGGCGAGATGATCTTGTCCGTCGGCTACCAGCGCACGGAGTTCAAGCGTTCGCCCCACCGGTTTGAAGCCGGCACCCCGGACATCTCCGGCCCCATCGGCCTGCACGCCGCGATGGATTATCTCGATGCCATCGGTCGCGATCATATCTGGCGCCACGACCAGGAACTGGCGAATTACGCCTATGACCAGCTGGCCGCGCTCAAAAACATCCGGCTCTTCGGCCCGAAACAAAACCGCGCCGGCCTTGTGAGCTTTCTGCTCAAGGACGTCCACGCCCACGACGTCGTCACCCTGGCCGACCAGGGCGGGGTGGCATTGCGTGGCGGTCATCATTGCACACAACCGCTCATGCATAAACTCGGCGTCGAATCCACCGCCCGCGCGAGTTTCTATTTCTACAACACCAAGGCCGAGGTGGACCGCTTTGTGGAAGTGGTGAAAGAAATCCAGAAGTTTTTTGCGGCCTGAATCTACCCTTAAGCTGGTTTGCGAAGCAGCACCAGCAGGCCAGCAACAATTAGCCCGGTGGACGCTGGGAAATTTTTGTGCCGCTTAAATAAAGCCGCGTGTATGTATCTAAAATCTTGTTAATTGCGTGTTCGCAGGGATCAACTCGTTGAGTGCTTCGCAGTTTTGAAAGAAGCGAGCAAAGGAAGGTGCCGGTCAGCTTGATGATTATGACTTTGTGTTTGTTGAAAAGTTCTCTTGTCCATTCAAGTTCCGGCCCGGTATAAAGTTCTGGCTTCTTATCGCGTGTGATGATGAATCCTATTCGGCCATAATCGTCACAAAGATATGCATGCATTTGCCGATAATCATCCGGGGCAATGCCCAGTTTGTTTTTCACTTCAAAGATGACCTGCCGGCTCTTGTAGTCATCAAGCACTCTCCGCCACGCGCCCTTTTCACTTTGGTTCGATGCGACCACATCGCGTCTTTGGGTTGCATTCTTGTTTGGGTGGAGCTCGATGTTTCGCAGAGGGCCAGAGAAACAAATGCGGATCGCGCGAACACACCATTCCTCAAAATCTGATGCGCCTTCTATCCCGTCGTGGATTTTATCTAGCTTCGAGAGGAGTTGGCCGATGCGTCGATTTCGAATTTCTGGTGCTTCAGAGAATACTTCAACTTCGTATTCGTCATGAATGTCGGCTGCTTCTTCAGCGCCGAGAACTGCTTTGGTGAGATCGAGAGCCATCCAGTAACACGGGTGGATCAACAGCTTGTCGGTAGATTGAAACTCCTTGTTAGGGTTTCGCCCGTCGTGGCAGAAAACAAAAGCGCTGCTTGCCGAATCTTTGATGCCCAAAAAGCCTACGCTGTACAGCAGCCTGATTCCTTCTTGGGCTGTTTCCAATATGGCAAATTCTCGCTGATACACAGCGTCGAGCTTTTGGTCGGAGAAAAGATGTTCGAGACGCGCGACCGCGTTTTGATACGTGGCTTCTGGATCCCCATTGCGAAAGATGGAAGTCATGGGCTTCAACGTCGGAATAATCGCGACATATTCCTTGTACAAGTCGTCGAGCCGTGTGTTGGAAATCTCTCTCGCCGTAGATTCGACATCTTTTAGGATTAAAGTCTGGCGAGATTGCTTTTGCGCGATGTAGAAGGCTTCGTTGAGCAGCGAAAGGACATCGCGCGGGCGATATAGGGTAAGCCGCAAACATTTTTCAAACCCCGCCTTTTCTTGAAGCTCGGTCGCAGTGCAACGGTTCCACAACTTTCGATTCCCATCGTTGTCCAACTGAAACGCGATCCTCAGCCGGGCACACACCATATCGAACAACTGATGTTCGTCCCAATGAAGCCTGAGGAACCGTCCTTCAATATTCTTTGAGTAATCTGGATCGAGCTGGGCTAACGCTTTGAAAATGTTATCGCGCAGAAAGATGTAAGCTTGAATTCCGAATACTTGAGAGTTTAGATCAACGGCTGCATGAACGAAACCTCCCACTAAGCCAACACCCAATTCGTCCGGCTCGAAGCCTTCATCAAGCTGATCAATGAGAAACACAACTGATCTGCGTGTCTTTGCCAACATCTGAGTTACGGTAGCTTGGAGATCTGTCAATTGTAGTTTCTGAGCAAGCCCTGCAATTGCTGCTTCCGATGAATTTTCTGAATCTGTCTTTTCGTGAAGAAGCCGACGCACCCGGCTTGTCAAACAACCGCCTAGCCCTCTCCATGCCTGCACGTGTTGGCTAACAAGTTCGTCAATTTCGTTTCGCGAAAACTTGCCGCAATCTACCAACTGTATCGCTACTTCGAGTAAGAGCGCGTATTTCCATGCGATTCGCGCTCCGGCCTTAATTTGATTGTATTTTGGACCGAACAGGCTGAGCAGCGGGCGCAGACCAATTACTTGATCCTCGTCAGGAATGATTTCAAGGACAGTCGTGTTCTGGCCCTTCCGCCAATACTTTTTGAGTTGGTAACAAAGCGCGCTTTTCCCAGTTCCACGGCGTCCGACCACAATTGGACGATCAGTGGATTCTACAAGCGTGCGAAAATCCGGAGTTTCGTAAAAGGCAAGCTCGAGCATCTGGATGTCATGCTCTGCTCGAATATCGCCGAGGACATTTACCCTTTTAGCCATGTGGAAAGAATCAGGATTTCAAATTCAAAGTTCAAGCTCGTTCCCGGTCCATCTAAAGGAATTGGTTTCTCGATACCCTTACTCCCTTACCGTCTTCAACCCCGTGCGGATGATGCGATCGTTGAGTTGCGGGCAGGCGAGGCCGGAGTTGAGCGCGGTTTGCGCGGAATCCTCGTCGGCAGCGAGGGTGGGATTCGGGAAGCCGCTTGCGGGATTTCGTTCCAAAGATTAGAGTGCCGACGTGAAAGCGTTTCCAGTGCAGGAAGCTCAAGGGCAGCTTGGCGAACTCATCGCCAAGGCCTGTCGCGGCGAAGTGATCGTGCTCACCGACGGCGACAAACGGGTGACGCTGGAGCCGAGCGTGGCGCTGGATTTGGAGGAGGACAGCCCGGAACTGGAGGCGGAATTATTGAAGGCGGCCCACGGGCCGTTCACGCCCTATTCATCGGAAGATATGCGCGCAGCGTGCGAACAGGTCATTCGTGAAAAGCGCGGATGAGTCTGGCCATCGCAAAGTCGCCGCTGTTCCACTCCGATGTCACGAAACAGTTCGGTTGGTATTTCGACGCGGCCAGCGAAGAACTGGCGTGGCGGTTTTTCAAGGCGGTTGACCAAACCCTGCTCAAACTTTCCCGCCAGCCCGATCTCGGGCGTCGTCGCCATTTTCGGAATCCAATGCTGCAAGGTCTGTGGTCGTTCCCGGTCGCATCTCCGTTTCACAAGTTTCTAGTTTTCTATCGCGTGACGGACGATACGCTGGATTCGTGGCGTTTGATGCACGGCGCACGGGATTTGCCGCACCGGTTGGTTGAAATGCCGGGAGATTGAACCGTTCACACTCTCACCGGCTTCAACCCCGTGCGGATGGTGCGATTGATGGGTTGCGGGTAGGCTAGGCCGAACTTGTGTCATCACCGGCAACATGACCGAATGAGTTTGGGCGGTGGCGCGAGCGGTGTGCTCACAATCGCTGCGCCACCCGACGGAAGTGGTAGCCGACAATGGCCAGTTCCATTCCGTAACGGAACTGCCGGGGCCGCCGCAACAGGGTGCTCCAGAAAAACCGCCAGTACGCCACCCGCCCGCGATGCCACACGCCGAGCAACCAGAATGACTTGATAAACGCTGCAAAATCCGCGCGCGACAATCGCAGGCTGGGCCCGTTGGGGCGGTGGTTCTTCAGAAACGTCCGGATGCGTTGATAGTACGCGCGCGGTTCGTAAAGTTTCTTCATCAGTTCGCGATAGCCGGATTGGAGAAATTCCCGGTTCAATTTCGGCCGGAAATTCAAAGTGGCGTCCGTGTTGTTGCCGGTGCTCTTTGCCTCCAGGCGGCCCTCGCGTTTCAAACGCTGATACAGCCGCGTCTGCGGCAGCGCGGAGAGCAGTCCCACCATGGCGGTCACCACGCCGGACCGCTGGATGAACTCGAACTGCCGTTTGAAAATATCCGGTTGATCGCTGTCGAATCCCACGATGAACCCGCCCATGACCTGCAGGCCGTCCCGCTGCAATGTCTGCACCGCGGCCACCAGATCGCGCCCCTGGTTTTGCACTTTGCGGCACTCCACCAGCGACTCGGCGGCCGGCGTCTCAATGCCCACAAACACTTTCGTGAAGCCCGCGGCCACCATCAGGGCGCGCAACTCCGCGTCGTCCGCCAGATTTACCGACGCCTCCGTCAAGAAACCCATCTTCGGCCGGGTGCGCTGCCGCCAGGCGATCATCTCCAGCAGCAGCTCCCGCGTCCGGGCTTTATTACCAATAAAATTGTCGTCCACGATGAACACCATGTCCTGCCAGCCCCGCCCCCGCAACGCTTCCAGTTCCGCAATGACCTGCGCCGGTGCTTTTGTCCGGGGGACACGTCCGTTCATCACGATGATATCGCAGAACTCGCAATCAAACGGGCACCCGCGCGAAAACTGGACCGCCATGGTCACGTATTGTTTCAAATCCACCAGGTCCCAGCGCGGCACCGGTGACAGCGCCATCGCCGGCCGGTGGTCCGCTTGATAAAACTTCTGCAACCGGCCGGCTTCCAGGTCTGCGACCAACTGCGGCATCAACTCCTCCGCTTCCCCCAGCACGAAATGCTGGATCTCCGGAAACGCCTCGTGCCCGGTTGTGAACAATGGTCCGCCGGCCACCACTCGTTTACCCAGGGTCGCGCATCGGGCCACCACCTCACGCACCGATGGCTCATGGACCAGCATGGCACTGATCATGACCACTTCCGCCCAGCGCAAATCCTCCTCGCGCAACCGCGTCACATTGAGGTCCACCAGTTTGAGCGGCCACGCGCGCGGCAGCATGGCCGCCACGGTGAGCAGGCCGAGCGGGGGGAACGTGGACTTCTTGGAAACAAATCGCAGCACGTGCTTGAAACTCCAGAACGTGTCCGGCGTTTGCGGACTGACCAGCAGAACATTCATAGGCAGAAGCTCCGGGTTAACCGGGGTCGCATCTCTGCGACCACTAATACAACTTAAGCCCGTCTCCCGAATCTCACGAGCGAAAAGTTTTACCACCTGCGCTGTCATCCTGGCGCCGTGCGAAATCGAACGGCGCTTGATCCCAGAGGATGCGAGGTTCGAAACCAAGGAAGGGGGAACTCGACCTCATTTGCGACCTTTGCCCCGTCTTGTGGTTTTCGTGCGGGCTGTTAGGTTGCCGGCATGAGCAAAACCAAAATCCCCGCCACGGGCGAAGGCTATCTGGGGGAAACCATGGTCCACAAAATTACCCGCTCCGTGGGCGTCGTGGAAAGCGTGACTGAGGCCAAGGCGGGCTGGCCACCGCAGATCACCCTGAAGCTGCGAGATGGGACGATCAAGAAGGGACGGCTCAGCGATTTTCGCGAACCCAGCCTCGCCGAGCGGGAAAAAATCTCTCCCGCCTAACGGTCGTCGTCATCGGTTCTTTTCGTTTCGGGAAAAGCCCTTGGGCGCCTGCGCGGCGAAGTCGGAGGGCAGGGCTCGACGCAAGTCAGACCAATGAATCCAATTCAACCTATCGCCAGCCGGTCGCCGGAGATCAGCGTCACCACGCCTATCAGCCAGGCGCTGGACCGGGTAAAGCGCGTGCTCTTTCAACCTTTCGATCTCGGCCGTTGGTTCGTCCTCGGCTTTAGTGCATGGCTGGCGCATCTGGGCGAGCAGGGTTGGAGCGGGGGCGGGAATTATGGCGGGTCACCCCCGGGCGGTTCGGGCGGGGGCAACTTCCAGCACGGGCTGGAGCGGGTGAAGGACTTTGTGCTGAGCAATCTCTGGTGGATCGGGCCGGTGGTGGTCGCCGCGGTGTTGTTGGGGCTCATCTTGTGGGTGGTCATCACCTGGCTCAACAGCCGGGGCAAGTTCATGTTTCTCCATTGTGTCGCGTTGAACCGGGCGGAGGTGGAGGTGCCGTGGAAGAAGTTTGCCGGCGCGGGCAACAGTGTGTGGCGATTCCAGCTTGGCCTGGGGTTGGTCGGGATGGCGGTGATGTTGCCGTTGGTGCTCCTGATCATTGTCCCGGTGGTGAAGATGGTGCAGCAGGGAGCCCCAAACGTCGCTGGCATCCTGGTGGCGGCGGGGGCTCTGCTGAGCCTGATCGCGGCGGCGATTGGGCTCGCGCTGATCGGTAAACTGCTTACGGATTTCGTCGTGCCCATCATGTTTTTGCGCAACAAACAGTGCCTGGCGGGTTGGAGCGAGTTGGGTGGATTACTGGCGGCCCATCTCGGTAGTTTTGTGCTCTACTTTCTGATGCAGATCCTGCTGGGCATGGTTATTGGTGCGCTGCTGTTGATCGTGATTCTGGCGACCTGTTGTCTCGCGGGATGCTTCCTGCTGATTCCATATCTTGGAACGGTGTTGCTGTTGCCGGTGCTGGTCTTTAAGCGGGCGTATTCGCTGCATTTCCTTGCGCAGTTTGGGCCGGAGTATGATGTGTTTCCCCCCGAAGCCCCGGCCACACTGGGGGCCTGACAAGGTTGCCACTCGGAGGGTGGCGCGCGGCGAATCCGCAAGAGTGGCCTACTCAATCCCGCAGGGTCTTCAAACCGGTGCGGATGATGCGTTCCATGAGTTGCGGATAGTTCAGACCGGCTTTGAGGGCGGATTGCGCGAAGTCTTCGTCGGCGGCCAGAATGGGGTTCGGGTTGGCTTCGATGAAATAGATCTCGTTGGCCGGGGTGACGCGCAGGTCCACACGCGCGTAGCCGTCAATTGTAAGCAGCCGGTAGATGCGCTTGCAGGTTTGCACAATGTCACGCTCGAGGGCGGGGTCGAGGCCTTCGGCGAACTGGTTTTGCAGGCCCCAACGTTTGCGATATTCCTCGTCCCACTTGGCGCGGTAGGTGGCGATCTTCGGCTCCTCCGGGGGCACCTCCTTGAACACGAGCTCGCGGATGGGAAAAGCCTCCAGCTTGTGATTGCCCAGAATGCTTACATAAAGCTCGCGGCCCGCGATGTATTCCTCGGCGATGACGTCACAGTCGTGTGAGGTGTGAATGAACTGGACGCGCTCCTTGAATTGCTCGTCCGTTTCGACAAATGATGCCTGCGCAATGCCGTAGGACGCTTCTTCTTTCAGCGGCTTTACGAGAATGGGAAACTGGAGCCGCTTCGGTCGCGCGCAGCGTTTGCCCCGCGGGATAACGGTGAACTGGGGCACATGGATGCGGTGATAGCTGAGGATCTTCTTGGAGATTCCTTTTTGCTTGCACAGCGTCAGGCCGGTCGAGCCACAGCCGGTAAACGGCACGCCGTGCAGTTCGAGGAACGAGACGATGTTCTGGTCGAAGGCCCGGTTATTCTTGAACTGGTCGGCCAGGTTGAAGATGAGGTCGGGCTGATACTCATCCATTTTCTGCCGCAGCAGGTTGAGATCATCAAAAATGGCGAGGTGTTCGACGGTGTGGCCGAGCTCCGGAAGCGCGGCGAGGACGTTCGCCTCGGTCTTCCAGTCATCGGTCTTCAGTTCGGCGCTGAGGTCCTGATCGATGGTCGTCGGCGCGATGGCGTCGAACAGGGCCAGGATTTTGAGTTTCTTTTTCACGGTCATTTCGTGCGCTTGAATTTGCCGGTGAACAAATGGTTCATGACCAGCGTGGTAATGTAGGCCGACACCTGCAGGTTTTGTTTCGGGTCGTAGGCGCGGATGTGGAGCCCCAGCTGGTCGCAACGGTCGATCAACCGCGCAAGCAGCCGGTTGACCCGGTACTTGTTTTCATTGGTCCACTGGCAGACCGCGCTCTCCAGTTCGCGGCGATGACGGCGTAAATACAATGATGCCTTCACCCGGCCATCAACATCCGCCCCCGCATCAAACAACTGTCGCAGGTCGTTGTCGTAAAAATCCGGGAACGAATGTTCATACTCCCGCCGCTTCTTCGCGTAATAGGTCTTGAGCTTGACGTTGAGGCAATCGTAATCGGCCACCTGGTATTCCGGCATGGGCAGCGGGGGTTTGCCCGCGAGAGATTGCATCAGCTCGTCCATGTATTCGAGCTTTTGCAGCGCCTTCCAATTCCGGTAGCGCGCCCGCCAGTCGAGCCCCGGCGTGAGCCAGACGGCGAAGGTTTCGGCGAAATCTTCATCCGGATGGCTCTGCGCATACCAGTCGTCCAGATGCACCACGAAGCTCCGGCTGTACGGGCGGGGGCGGTAGAAGGACGGGGTTTCTTCGGCGGAGGACAAGCCGAAGGTGCGCTGCCATTTGCGCTTCCGGAAGACCTGATACGCATAGGCATATGCGTGGGCGGCCTCGTGGCGAATCAATTTCATGAACCACTCCGGGGTTTCGCCCTCGACTTCGAGGATGATCTTGCGCTCAAGGTGCCGCAGCCGGTCATGCGTGAGAAAGAACGGAACGAAAATCGCCGGGATCCCCACCGGAACAAACCACTCGTCGCCAATGTGGCAGGGCGGCTGAAAGCTCAATCCCTTCTGCGCCAGCTCGGTGTAGAGCTGTTGGACCAACGGCTGAAGGGGCGTGCCTTCGAGCTTGAGGCCGAGCTGGGAAATCTTTTTTTCCAGCAACTCGTCATCATTCAGACTGGCCCAAGCCGGGGATTCCATGCGCGGAGACTAACACCCGGGCCGCGCTGGCGACAAGCAAAGCTCTGGGTCGCCGCACGGTTCTTAATCTTCATCGTAATCTTTATCTCCCCGTCCACTCCCAACCAGCAAGTCCGCCAGAAGCGATTACGAGTAAGATGAAGATTAGAATTAAGACCAGGATAAAACGGACCGCCATTTCCAACCTTCGCGAGCGCCCTTTTTTTCAATCGTAAATCCGCCGGCGCAAACTAATATCCGCGCATGGCTTTTGATTACAAAATCGTGCGCCGGGTTGAGTTTGGGGACACGGACATGGCGGGGATTGTCCATCACGCGGTGTTCTTCCACTACATGGAGGCGGCGGAAACCGCCTTCTTTCGCTCGCTCGGCCTGTCGATTGCCTCGCGCCACGCCAGCCCCGCCGTCGGTTGGCCCCGCGTGCACTGCGAGTGCGATTTTTTCGCGCCGCTGCAGTTTGAGGACGAGGTGGAAATCCATCTGCTGGTGGCAAAGAAAAAATCCAAATCCCTGACGTATGCCTTTCGGCTGTACCGATTGGGGGACAAGGAACGTCGGGAAGTCGCGCGCGGGTTGGTGGTGACTGTTTGTGTGACGGCGCTGGGCGGCAAGATGAAGGCCACCAGAATTCCCAAGGCGATCGCGGACAAGCTTCAGGTCGCCCCGGCACGACTGCTTGCCTGAGGTGGCTGGCTCTCGGTCGGAGGCCGTCACCCTCGGGCCGGTCCATCCCTCCCGATCAACGACAAACGATTTGCGGCAGCGCGGGTTCGCCGTTAGCCTCTCGGCCCATGAACTGGCTTGTCTTTGCATTGATGACGGTGGCGTCGTGGGGAGTGTACGGAATTTTTCTGCACACCGGCCAAATGGGCATGAAGGACGCGGTCAACGGCCGCTACAAGGCGTTCCTGTTCGTTGGCCTGGCGTATTTTCTGACCGCGGTGCTCGCGCCGCTGGCGCTCTTGTGGATGCGCGGGGCGGATTGGAATTACCCGAAGAGCGGCATGTGGTGGTCGCTGCTTGCCGGGGTCGTCGGAGCGATTGGCGCGTTCTGTGTGTTGCTGGCTTTCGGTGCGAAAGGAACACCGGCCGTCGTTATGTCCATCGTGTTCGCCGGCGCCCCGATCGTGAACGCACTGGTTTCGATCATGCAACATCCGCCGGAAGGCGGGCTGAGTGCCATCAAGCCGCAGTTTTTCGCCGGCATCGCCCTTGCGGCCCTCGGCGGTTGTCTCGTGACCTACTACAAGCCCGCGCCCGTTGCGGCCAAGCCGCCCGTGAGCGCGGCGGCCCCCAACCCCCGTGCGCAGTGACGCCACCTGTTCGGCCCGTACGGCGGCTGGTCGGGCGTTGGCTTTTGAAAGCACTGTTGCATGACTGACGCGCCACTCCCAACGCGCCCCGAACTCGAGGCCCTCCAACTCGAACAACTTCGGTCGCTCCTGGCGGAGCTTTTTCCCGCCAACCAATTCTACGCGCGCAAACTTCAATCCGTCGGCATTACTTTCGACGTTGCGTCAATCGCCGATTTCGCCACGCGCTTTCCGTTCACCACCAAGGCGGAGTTGGTGGCCGATCAACGCGCCCATCCGCCCTTTGGGACCAACCTGACCTATCCGCTCAATCGCTATACCCGCTTTCACCAAACCAGCGGCACCAGTGGCGCGCCATTGCGCTGGCTCGATACCCCGGAGAGTTGGGAGGCGATGCTGGATTGCTGGGCGGAAGTTTTCCGCGCGGCCGGCGTGGGGGCGGGCGACCGCGTCCTGTTTGCGTTTTCGTTTGGACCGTTTCTCGGTTTCTGGCTGGCGTTTGAAGCGGCGGCGCGCCTCGGTTGCCTGTGTCTGCCGGGCGGCGGACTTGGCAGCGCCGCGCGATTACGCGGGATGCAGGAGAATGGCGTGAACGTGCTTTGCTGCACGCCCACCTATGCGCTTCGCCTGGCGGAGGTGGCGGCGGAAGAAAAGATCTCCCTCCGCGAACTCGGGGTTAAAACCATCGTTGTCGCCGGCGAACCAGGCGGCAGCATTCCCGCCACGCGGGCGAAGCTCGAATCGCTCTGGCCGGGCGCGCGCATTTTTGATCACCACGGCATGACGGAGGTGGGGCCGGTAACCTTCGAATGCCCGCGCCGGCCGGGCGTGTTGCATGTCATGGAATCCGCCTACTACCCGGAAGTGATTAATCCAGCCAACGGTCAGCCAGCCCCCATGGGCGAACTGGTTTTGACCACGCTGGTGCGCACCGGTTCCCCGCTCTTGCGTTATCGCACGGGCGATCTGGTGCAAGGCCGAAGGGAAACATGTTCCTGCGGCCGGGCTGATCTCGCGCTCGAAGGTGGCATCCTGGGGCGCGTGGACGACATGATCATCGTGCGCGGCGTGAATATTTATCCCAGCGCCATCGAGGAAATCATTCGTGGCTTTGCCGAAGTGGGGGAGTATCGAGTCCACGTCAGCACCAGGGAGGCGCTGACCGAAATGCGCGTGGAAATCGAGCCGGTTACGGGCGCCGCACCGCCGGCATTGGCGCGCCAATTGGAGCAGGTGTTCCAAAAAAGCTTTGCGCTGCGCGTGCCGGTGACGATGGTTGCGGCGGGTACCCTGCCGCGCTTCGAGATGAAGGCGATGCGTTGGATCAAGGCCTGAGGTTGGCCGGTTGACCACAGCCAGCACTGCCGCAGCCCAAAGTCGGACTTTTATGAATGATGCGGCGGGGCGGACGGCTCGCCGCCGTTACCGACGCTCTCCGTCGTCTCCAAGTGTTGTTTCCAACCGAGTTTCTCCGCGATGTCGCTGAAAATTGTGTAGACGACCGGAATGATGATCAGGGTCAAAAACGTGCTGGTCAGCATACCGCCCACCACGGCCACACCCATCGGCCGCCGGCTCTCCGCACCCGCGCCAAAGCCAATGGCGATCGGCAGAATCCCCGCAATGGTCGAAAACGCGGTCATCAAAATGGGGCGCAGCCGGACGATGCCGGCCTGCAACATGGCCGCGCGCGCTTTCGCCCCTTTCGCGCGCTGTTGATTCGCAAACTCGACGAGCAGGATTGAATTCTTGGTCACCAGACCGACGAGCAGAATCACCCCGATCTTGCTGAAGAGGTTGTCGTTCATTGCGGGCACCACGGGCATGACACCGGTCTGGCCCAGAAATGCGATCAGCCAGAGCAGGCCATAGGCCCCCAGCCCGGCCAGGGGCACGGCCAGCATGACGGTCAGCGGATGGATCAGGCTTTCAAACTGGGCCGCGAGCACCATGTAAACGATGATCAAGGCCACGATCAGCACCCACCAGACCTCCGCGCCGGATTCATTCAGATCGCGCGATTCGCCCGCCCATTCGTAGGTAAAGCCCGCCGGCAAATCGGTGCGCAACAGTTCCTCCACCCGGGCCATGGCGGTGCCGAGCGGCACGCCCACGGTGGACGCCGATATCGTGGTGCTGCGAATGCGGCCGTAGTGCTCGATGGCATTGGGCGACGGGCCGGTTTGGTGCGTGACGATGCTGCTGAGTTGAATCAATTCCCCCTTGGCGTTCCGGACATAAAGCTTGTCGAGGTCCTGCGGCGTGAGCCGGGACGTGCGCAACAATTGGGTGATGACCTTGTATTCCTTGCCGTCGAGCTTGATGCGGCTCAGGTCAAGTCCGCCAAACAACATCTGGAGGGTGCGGGAAATATCCTGGATCGAAACACCGAGGGCCGCGGCGCGGTCGCGGTCCAGGTTGAGCCGCAATTCGGGCTTGCTGTATTCGAACGAGGAGCGGGCATTCTGCAAATAACCCGAAGCCCGGAGTTTGTTCAGGAACGCCATGGAATAGGCGTTCAACTGGTCCAGATCCTGGGCCTTCAAGACCAGTTGGAACGGCGCGCCGAAACCCCGGCCAATCGCCTTGGGAATCTGCGCGATGGCAATGGCGCCTTCGACCTCGGCGAAAAATCTGCCTTTGAGTCCGCCAGGGCCGTTCACGATTTCCTGCACGGAACGGGTGCGTTCGTCCTTCAACCGCAAAAACACGATGCCGAAATTAGCCTGGCCCGGCCCGGAAAACGCCGGGGCGACAATGGCGCCGTACGCCTGCACTTCAGGCACCGTGACCAGGATGGCCTCCATTTTCCGGAGCATCCGGTCCGTGTATTCAGAAGTGGCGCCTTCCGGACCGAACACAAAGCACAGCAACCGGCCCTTGTCTTCTTCCGGGAGGAATTCACTTTCGAGATGCTTGAACGCCAGCACCGTCAGTCCCAGGCTGGCCACCGCCACCAGCAGGATGACGAAGCGATGGCCCAACGACCATTCCAGCAGTCGTCTGTAGGTGCGGTTGACGGCCTCCAGGAAGTGATCAAACCAGTTGATGAAGAAAACATGCTTTTGGTTTGCCTGCAGCGGCCGAAGAATGCGCGAGGCCATCATCGGCGAAAGGGAGAGCGCCACGAAGGCGGAGATGATCACCGAACCGGCCACCGCCACCGCGAATTCAGTGAAGAGCCGGCCGGTGGAACTTTTCTGGAAGGCCAGCGGCAGGAAGACCGCCACGAGCGCCACCGTGATGGCGATGATCGCGAAACCAATTTCCACCATGGCCTGGTACGCCGCTTTCATGGGCGGCATCCCTTCCTCGATATGCCGGAAAATATTCTCAAGGACGACGATGGCGTCATCCACCACCACCCCGATCGACAACACGAGCGCCAGCATGGTGAGGATATTAATCGAATAGCCGAAG
>CAZIJO010000169.1:0-2099 GCA_964539515.1 uncultured Bifidobacterium sp.
ACGCCCAACACGCAATTGAAATTTTGCGCTTCAACACCTGCGGCTCCGTGGACGACGGCAAGTCCACGCTGATAGGCCGGCTCCTGTACGACTCGAAGTCCCTCATGGAGGATCAGGTGGAAGCGCTCGAACGCTCCGCCGACATCACCGGCGGAGGGCAGATCAATCTTGCGAATCTCACCGATGGCCTCCGGGCTGAACGGGAGCAGGGCATCACCATCGACGTCGCGTACCGTTACTTTGCCACCCCGAAACGGAAGTTCATCGTCGCCGACACGCCGGGGCATGTGCAATACACGCGCAACATGGTCACCGGCGCCAGCACGGCGAACCTCTCGATTGTGCTGGTGGATGCGCGTCAGGGTGTGATCGAGCAAACCCGCCGCCACACCTTCATTGCCGCGATGCTCGGTATCCCGCACCTCGTCATCGCCATCAACAAAATGGATCTGGTAAACTGGCAGCAGGCGCGCTTCCAGGAAATCCGGGATGAAATTGAGGATTTTCTGCCCAAGCTTGACGTCTTCCGCGATGTGAAATTCATTCCCATCAGCGCCCTTAACGGGGACAACGTGGTGGACACTTCAAAGTTTACGCCGTGGTACGAAGGGCCGACCTTGCTGGCCCATTTGGAAAATGTCCACATCGCGAGCGACTGGAATCTGAACGCCTTCCGCTTCCCCGTGCAGTGGGTAAATCGCCCGAACAATCCGACGGATCCGGCGCTGCATGATTTTCGCGGCCTGAGCGGCCAAATCGCGAGCGGGATTGTGCGCAAAGGCCAGGCCGTTGCCGTTCTGCCCGGGTGCATCAAGACCACGATCAAGGACATCTGGACCTACGAGGGTTCGCGCGCTGAGGCTTTCTGCCCGCAATCGGTGACCATTTGTCTGGAACACGACATTGATGTCAGTCGCGGGGATATGATCGTGGGGCTGGAACAGTTGCCGGGCATGGGGAGCGATTTGCACGCACGCGTTTGCTGGATGAGCATCCGGCCCTTGCAGGCAGGCAAAAAATACTTTCTCAAGCACGGTTCGCAAACGGTCCAGACCGTGGTGACCCAGATTGAGGGCCGGATCAACATGGCCACCTTGGATCTGGAATCCGGGGCGGCGGAGTTTCGCGCCAATGACATCGGCGTCATCCGCCTGCGGACGGCGAAACCCATCGTTTATGACGGCTACGCCACCAACCGGTTGACCGGCTCGTTCATTCTAATCGAGCAAGGCACCAACGCGACCGTAGCGGCAGGCATGCTTTATCCACCCCAGGAAGTGGTGAAGCCGGAGTACAATGACTTCGCAATTTAGGGCGCGTGGACCGGTTCAATGCTCCAGTTTGAACGCCAATTGTTCCTGGCGACCCAGCGCCTGGGCGTCCCAGCCTCGATCCCGCAGCGTCGCGGCGAATTCCGTAGTGAAGCCGTGAACCGTGTAGATTTTCTTCGGCTGCACGAGTTCCACCATTTCGATCAATTCCGCAAAATCCGCGTGATCGCTTAAAGGAAACGCCGCATCCGTGCCCGCGCGGTAGCGGCAGCTCGAATCCACGGCCCAGCCGGTAATAATTGCCGTGCGCAACCTGCCGAGGTTTTGAAGGGCAGGGGACCTCAGTGCGTTGGGAGGCCAGATCAATACTTTACCGTGCGCTGCTTCCGCGTCGAAAAGTTCGTAGGCTGGAAACGTCTGGCCAAATTGTTCAAAGATCTTCGCGAGCTTGAACGCCGTGCCATGCAGCATGACCGGCAAACTGGCGCTGGCCAGACCCCGCAGTAGTTCCTGGCTTTTGCCGAGCGAGTACCCCAGCAATATGGGTGTCGCGCCATCGGCCAGGGTTTCGCGGCAGAATTGAATTATGCCGGCCATCGCCTCCGCCGCCGGCGGGAAGCAATAGCGCGGGCAGCCGAACGTGGTTTCCATGACCAGCCTGTCCGCACGGTGAGGCTCGCACGCTTCGGCGGCAAAACCGGGGCGGAGTTTGAAGTCTCCGGTGTACAGCAGGCATTCGTCGTTCGCTTGGACGCAGCACATGGCACTCCCCAGGATGTGCCCCGCCGATCGAAGTGTGAGTTGGTATTCTATTCCGTCGTGGGCGAA
>CAZIJO010000169.1:2109-13476 GCA_964539515.1 uncultured Bifidobacterium sp.
TGCCGCAGGCAAGGGTTTGCTCCTGTCGCCGACCTGGGATTCGTTCCCGCATGAGCGCCGCGGTGGGGGCGGTGAGCACCACCCTGCGATGCGCGGCGATGTGGTCACTGTGGGCATGGCTGACGAAGACCCGTTCCGTGCCGGTTTGCGCCAGGCGCGCATCAAGCCACAGGCCGAGCTGCGGCAGGTGCAGGCCGCCGGCGTCCAGTTTCACTCGCAGCAATGACACGCGGGAAGCGTAGGCAACCACCGCGGACAGTCAAATACGCCTGACGGTCGGATCAGGGGGGGGCTTCGTAGCCAGCCCAGTTTTGGTGACCAACCAGCCGCATTCTCCGCTGATCAAATGGATTGGCTTTTTCCACCGCACTCGGCTTACATTGCCTCGCCATGCCAGAAAAAAGTGTGAATGAAATTCCGCGCGACGTGCGGCCGTTGTTCACCAAGGGCAATGACGCCCTCACCCGGGAGAATTTCGACTACGCGATCGCGCTCTTTCATCAGGTACTTGCCCGCGAACCGGCCGTATTCGAATGCCGGAAGGCGCTGCGGAAAGCGCAATTGGGCAAGGCCGAGGCAAAGGGTGGCGGCGGTTTTTTCAAAAAGGTGCTCAGCAGTGCCGGCTCGGCGCCCCAGGTCGCCAAGGCCCAGCTCGCCTTGAGCAAGAATCCAGCGGAAGCGATGGCCATCGCCGAGCAGGTGCTGGATTCCGACCCCAACAATTCCGCCGCCCACCGGGTAATCGTCGAGGCGGCGACGGTGCTGGAAATGCCGCAAACCCGGGTCATGTCGCTGGAAGTCCTCGTCCGAAACTCGCCCAAGGACAAAACGGTGGCGATCCAGCTGGCGCATGCCCTGGCGGACATTGGCAATGTGAAGCGCGCCGAGCAGGTCCTGGCCGAGCCCCTGCACCTGCTGCCCGGCGACGCCGATCTGGCGCAAGCCCTGAAGGACATTTCCGCCCGGCGGACCCTGGCGGAGGGCGGCTACAATGAACTGGCCTCGGGGGAAGGATCCTATCGCGACATCTTGCGCAACGAAGAGGAAGCGGTCGAACTGGAGCAGGGCCAGCGCGTTCAGAAGACCGAGGATGCGGCCGAGCGCCTGATCGCGGAATACGAAGCGCGCCTCGGGAAAGAGCCGAACAATCTCAAGCTCCTCCGCTCCCTCGCGGAACTCTACACGCAGAAAAAGCAGTTTGACCGCGCGTTGAGTTATTATGAGCGAATCAAGGCGATGGACGGAGGCGCGGACGCTGCGCTGGACCGCGCCGTGGCGGAGACCACGGTCCGGAAACTCGAACACGCCGAGGAACAGTTGGATGTGACCGCACCGGATCACGCCGAGCGATCCGCGCAAATGCAGGCGGAAAAACTGGCTTTCCAGGTGGCGGAATGCCAGAAGCGCGTGGAGAAATATCCGACCGACATGGCGATCCGGTACGAGATGGGCGTGCTCTATTTTCAAGCGGGCAAGATTGGGGAGGCGATCCAGGAGTTTCAAAAGGCGCAGAGCAATTTGAACAAGCGCCTCGCCGCGATGAACTACCTCGCCCAGTGTTTCGCCAAGCGGAAGATGTTCGACCTCGCCGCCCGGACATTGCAGAACGCGATCAAAGAAAAGCTGGTGTTCGATGACGAGAAGAAGGAGCTGATCTACAACCTCGGCTGCGTGTTGGAAAGCATGAACAAGAAAGAGGACGCCATCGAACAATTCAAACTCATCTACGAAACCGACATCGGCTACAAGGACGTGGCGGCCAAGGTGGACGCGTATTACGCGGGGCAGTGACAGTGGTTCAACGATCCCGCTTCAAAAGGAATTCCGCGAGGGCTTCGAGGGCAACGGCTTTGCCTTTGAAAATCTTCAGAGCCGCGAAGGCTCTCGCCGTCAATTCCTCCGCAATCTTCCGCGATTTCTCCAGCCCGACAATCGAAGGGTAGGTGGCCTTCTGGGCCTTGGTGTCCTTGCCGGCGGTCTTGCCGAGCTGCTCGCTCGTTTGGGTCACGTCGAGAATGTCGTCAATCACTTGGAAAGCGAGCCCGACATGGTACCCAAAATTGGTGAGCGCCTTGAGTTGGGCGGCGGAGCAGTTCGCGCTCATGCCGCCAAGCCGGGCAGAGCAGCAAAGCAAGGCTGAAGTCTTGCGCTCGTGAATGTATTTCAACTGCGCCGCGGAAGTCTTCTTCCCTTCGCCTTCCAGATCGGCCACCTGTCCGGCGATGAGTTGGAGTGACCCGGAGGCGCGCGCGATTTCCAGAATGAGATCGCGGTGCGCATAGCGTGGCCAGCCTTTGGCCTGCGCGGCAATTTCAAAGGCCTGGGTCAACAACGCATCGCCGGCCAGCACGGCGACGCCTTCGCCAAAAACCTTGTGGTTCGTCGGCTTGCCGCGCCGGAAATCGTCGTTGTCCATCGCGGGCAAATCGTCATGCACCAGCGAATAGGTGTGGATGCACTCGACGGCGCAGGCCAGGGGGAGGGCGTCGGCTTCGCGCCCGCCGCAGGCGTCGGCCGCCGCCAGGACCAGGGCGGGCCGCATGCGTTTGCCCCCGGCGAAGAGCGAGTACCGCATGGCCCGGTGGATCGTGGCCGGCTTGGTCCTGTCCGACGGCAGAAAGCCGTCGAGCGCCGCGTTGACAGCGGCCGTGCGGGTTTCAAGAAAGTGCGACAGGTTGAAGGCCGGGGGGCGGAGGCCGGAGCTCGGCGACCGGCGGTCTGACCTGCGGCTTCCGACTTCTGAGTGCTGTTCAATTCGCGGCATTGGGGGCTTGTTTTAGAAAAATGCCGGCGGGCGGGCAAGTTGATAGTTTTTTCTATTGCGCCCGGCGCGCCGTCCGCTACCCTGTGCAACTCGATTAGGACTGATAAAAACTGTGAACGCTGAACTTTGCAAAAAGGCACTGGAAAAGGTTGGTAACCCTAACGTACTCATCAACCTGGTCTCCCGTCGGGTGCGCCAGCTCAATTCCGGCGGTGGCGGCATGAATCGCCCATTGATCGCCGAGTCGGCCAATCTGGGCATGGCCGATGTGGCGTTGCGGGAGATTCTCGAAGAGAAAATTGGCTGGGAACTGCCCGAGCCTGCGGCCCTCACGCGGCCCACTTCCAAAAAGCGCAAGAAACACTAGCTAGCGTGCGATAAACCGCTTGATTACGCCCAGCCAGAGGAATCAACCTCTGGCTGTTGTCGTTTATGGCTGACATCGTCAAGAACGCAAAAGCCCGGCGCGATTACCACATCCTTGAAACCTTCGAGGCCGGGATCGTTTTGCACGGGACCGAGGTGAAGGCGCTGCGCGCTGGTAAAGGCCAGATTGCCGATGCCTACGCCCGCGTCGAGCACAACGAGGTCTTTCTGCACAATGCCCACATTGACGAGTATTCGCACGGCAATCTCCAGAACCACAAGCCCAAGGCCGCCCGCAAACTCCTGTTGCACAAATCCGAAATCCGCAAGCTGTTTGAACTCGCCTCCGTCAAAGGCAACGCGCTCATTCCCTTGGCGCTTTACTGGAAGAATGGCCGGGTGAAAGTTTCACTCGGGGTCGGCAAGGGCAAGGCGGTATTCGACAAGCGGGAGGATCTGAAACGGCGCGAAGCGGATCGCGATATGAAACGGGCAACGATGCGCCGTAACTGACGTGGTTGTCCCGCCGGAGAGGGGTGTCAGTTTGAATTATCTCCCCGTGCAAACGTCCAACGGCTTTTTGGGAACAGGTAATCCCGGAAAGCGATGTGTCTTGCCAGAATCGTCGGCGGAAAAAGTAAAAAAGTGTTTCTAGCGCTTGAGTTTGCTGGTTCTATTAGGCGACAATTCGCTGCCAGTCAATGCAGCAAGGATTGCCCGACATGTTAAGACTGATCTTGATCACCATCGCGCTGGCGTGTTTCACGGGTTGCCAGCAGCCAAAACCTCAATCGAAACAAAAAGCGGGAAAGACCGGCGCCACGCCAGTCGCGGCGACGGCTGCGGCGACCAACTCGGTTGTGGCGGCAACCGCCCCGCCGCCGACCGCCACTCCTCCGCCCGCACCCGCGCCGGCGGCGACAGCGGCCACTGCCACGACTCCGACTACCAACACGACTCCGGCCACCACCACGACTCCGGCCAACAGTGCCTTGCCGTCGACAATATCGTCTGACACGCCCAAGGTGGAGTACGACCCGGTCTACGACTCTGAAATCAAGGAGGTATTCCGTCTCGCGAACGGGAATCGCTGGGAGGAGGCGCAGGCGAAATCTGCCGGGCTGGTCAAGTTTGATCCCAAGAATACCATGCTCCAACGCTTGAATACTTGGGTGGTCCAAGAGGGGCAGAAACGGCGCGAACAGGCGCTGGAGGACGCCATTCGCAACATTGACTCGAAGAACTCCGTCTACAATCCCAATGCCGTCGATCTCATCACCGAAAACAAGGACCGCGGCCTGCCCCCTCGGAAGGACGTACGGGACGCGGTTGACCTGATCGAGAATACGCCCTGGATTCCCAAGAATTTTAGCAAAACCATCAAGGAACAAGGTCCGCTGTTTGATTTCGAGGCTGCCAAGGGCCCGATGGGAAAAGTGCTCGAAAAGGAGGTTTCGATTCATCTCGACAACGTTCCGTTCGAGACAGTCATTCTCAACCTGAGTCAATCATCAGGCGTTAACATCGTCGCCGACAAGACGCTGCCTGCGCTCACCAACCGCCTCACGGTCAACCTCGACAAGGTCAAGCTTGGGGAATTTTTCAAATATGTCGGGCGTAATTATGAAGTCCAATTTCAAGTGGGGCAGGATCTGGTTTGGGTGATCGACGCCAAGGACCAAAAGCGGTTGATGGAGGAGACGCGCTTTTACAAATTGCGAAAGGGATTTGTCCTGCCGGCCGCACTTGGGGCCGAGGATGTCATTCGGTCAGCCGTTACCACCGCCACGGTCACCACCATCACAGAGAGCCAGAAGTTCAGGAAATTTGTCAATGACGACGCGCCGCTCATGCCGGCACTGGAGCGGGCCATCACGAATTTGTTCACTGGTTCAAAGTACATGATTGATTACGAGCGCAATCTGGTCGTCGCGCGCGGCTCCATCGAGCAATTGGACGTGTTGGAGAAGATCATCAAGGAGTTTGATCAACCAATTCAACAGGTGTTGATCGAGGCCCGGTTCGTCACCCTCAGCAAACCGGCGTTTCTGCAACTGGGCGTGTTGTGGGAAACGGGTCGTTTGAATGTTGGCGGACGGACCCCGACCGACTTCACCGGCTTGCTAAGCGACGCGCAGGCGAAGAACCTCGGCCTGGGTATTCAATACACGTTCACGAACATATTCGACCAAGCCACGCTCACCGCCACCATCAGTGCCTTGGAGCAAAGCGGGGAGAGTCAAACCCTGAGCGCGCCGCGGCTCACCGTCCTCAACAACCGTCCTGCCACCATCAACGACGGCAAAGTGCAGTACTATTACGAAGAGTATCAGGTCAAACAATCCGTCGGGCAGTTTTACACGGCCTCCTCCTTCGTTCCAAGCGGCAAACCGACCAAAGTGACTTCCGGGGCGGAACTCAACGTCATGGCCAGCATTGCCGGCGATGGTCGCCACATCCTGCTGGCCTTGAATCCGAGCGTTAAAACGGACGTTCAGCTCGTCCCCTACGCCACGCTCACCGATTTCAACCAGAATGGCGAAGTCCAAAGCACTTTTGAAATCAAGTTGCCACAATATCGCACCCAGGATCTCGCCACGCGTGTCGTTGTCAAATCCGGCGAGACCGTCGTCATGGGGGGGGTGTTGGAACGGCAGACCTCCGAACTGGTGGAGTCCGTACCCATTCTCGGCAGCCTGCCATATGTCGGCGTGCTCTTCCGCCGCCGCACAGCGGTGGATACGCCCCGCTATCTGCTCGTCTTCGTCACGGCGACCATCCTCAACGACTCGGGCGATGGCGTTATTTACGAAGAGGCCGCCGCGGCCCCCAAATCCAAGTAGCGTCATGCCCGGGCCCTCCAATCTCAAGCCTCGCGGACTTGAGCCACCTTTGCGCCGCGTGCTGGCCGTCGATGCCGGCAGCCGTTGCGTCCGCCTGCTGTTGCTGGAAAGCCGCTTTGGCAAGCTGCGCCTGCAGCGGCAGGAAGCTATCGATTTGGAGGCGGAGGGGCTTGTTTCTCCCGAGGAACTGCGGGCTCACATGCAGTCGGCGGTGGGCGAATGGGGCCGGCCGCCGCTGGCCTTGGTGTTGCCGCAACAAATTGCGGTATCCCAACTTGTCGACTTGCCGCCCGTGCCCGACGCCGAGGCGCGCGTACTCATCGAAGCGGAAACCGTCAAGCTCGGTGGCGTTAGTGAAAGCGTGATGGTGTGCGACTTCACCCGCGTTCCCATCCAGGCCGCGGACCGCCAAAGCTTTTGGGTTACTTTTTGTCAGGAAGGGGAGATTCAATCCCGCATCGCCCAGCTTGGCCTAGAGGACCAGGAATTTCGCGAGATCACCACGGCCGCCAATGCCCTGCTAACCGCCTGGCACGCGGCCCAACCCGCGAAACGGGATGCGATTCTTGTCCACGTCGGTGCGCAGAGCACCACCCTGGTCGTCATCCGCAATGGTGTAGGGGTGTTCGCGTCGAGTTTTCCGATGGCCGGCGACTTTTTCACCCGGGCCATCGCGCGGCTGCTGCGCAGCACTCCCCAGATCGCCGAGGACCTCAAGTGCACCACCAATCTGTTCATCGGGGAGAAGGCGTTGCCGGGCTTCGCGGAAATCGTGGACGGTTGGGCGGCCGAATTGCGGCGGCAGTTGAGTGAGTGGCATGGACAGCCGATGGGTCGTCCCGGGGAGTTGATCGCCACCGGTGGCGCGTTCGAGCAACCCGGGCTGCGGGATTACCTTGCCCGGCAGGCGGGTTTGAGTTTTCTCCCGTGGCCCACGAGCAACGCCCCGGCCACGTTGCGGCCGGCGAGCGGTTTTGAGATCGCCTTCGGCGCGGCTCTGCAAGCGCTCGGCCAGAGCCCGCAGCCGGCTTCGTTGATGCCGGCGAAACGGCGGCTGGCCTGGAAAAAACACCTGAGCCGGCAACGTGTGGAGTTTTTGAATGCCCTGTTGCTGGCGGCGTGTGGGGTGCTGCTGGCGCTGGGCATCTGGCAGAAGGTGGCATTGATCCAAAGCCAGCAGGCATTGACCAACAAAGTTCAAGCCGGCCTGAGTGTGGTGAAAACGAACAGCAGCTTGACCCGCGATCTGCTCAAAGGTTACGAGGAGTTGCGACCGCTGTTTGAGCGCCAACAGGCGACGGTGGACACGTTGCAGACTCTGGCCTTGCTGCAATCGGCGCGCAGCAATCGCACTTTGTGGTACGTGCTCATCGCGGACCAGAACAGCTACTTTGCCTTGCCGCCCACCCTCACCCCCACGAACAAACCCGCTGCCGCTGCGACGGACCCGGAGCCGGCGGCGCGCCGGCATGACCTCACCAACGCGTCCCCGGCGCGTCCCGGACTGATCGCGGAGCTATGTGTCCCGGAAGATGCCGACGTCGCCCGCAGCACGCTCAGCCTCGTGGTGAACAATTTGAAGAAAGCCCCAATATTCGAACGCGTGGATTCCTTGCCTGAGGATCTCCGACGCAGTCTGGCGGACCCGAAAGTGGTTTTGCCGGAACGCCACTTCGCGCTCGCCTTGGATTTTGTCACCACGGAATTCCAGGCGGCGGCGCGTCAACCCCGGCCCCTGCCGCCAAAGCGCGTCCCCGCCAAAACCGGGCCGCCGCCCCTACCTTGATGCGTCTTGATCTTGAAACCCGGTACCGCAGCATACTTCCGCTCCTCGCGGTGGTGATGGGGGCGGTCTATCTGTTTGTATTCGTCCCCCTTGACCGCAAAGCCCGGAGTCTCGACACGCCGCTGCAACAATCCTGGCGGCAGCTCGCCGACGCCTTGGGCCACACCAACGCGCTCAAGCTTGATTTCAGCAGCATTACCAATCAGTTCAAGGCCACTCGCACTGCGATCACCGCCTTCGAAACGGCCCTCCGGCAGGCGCGGGCGCGCGTCGAATTGGATCCCGGACTACGCGACCAGGTCAAATCGCCGTTCGCGGTTGTGGAATACCAATACGAAGCCGGCCGGCGCATGGATGCCCTGATCCGCCATTCCAAACAAGCGGGCGTCCAGCTCGAACCGGCTGTGCTCGTCGGATTTCCCAAACCTTCCGCCGACATGCAGGAGCCTTCCCTGCTTTGGGCCGAATTGTTGTTTCTGGATAGTTTGTTGACCACGGCCATCAATGCGAAAGTGACCACTGTCCATTACCTGGCCGCCGAGCTGCCCCTCACCAATTCGCCGCCGACCGACCAGCGGCTGCGGGTGGCCGAATTGCCCCTGCAGGTGGAACTCACTGGAGGGATCGCCAGCGTTGCCCGGTTTTTGCAGGCCCTGCCCTTGCGCGGGGACGAAATTCAGGCGGCGGGGCTGCCGGCCGCGCCGACGAACAAGCCGGCATTGTTCATGGACCGGCTGGTGTTGCGCAAAAGTTCGATAGAGCGACCGGATGAAGTGCGCGTCTCATTGCGCGCCGTGGGTTTTGTGTTCCAAAGATGAAACTAAGCGCCGTTTATCCATGCTGAGTGAAACCTTGAGAAGCCGCTGGTTTTCCATTGGCCTGCACGTGGGCCTGTGGGTGCTCGCCTTGCTCACGGTCGTCGGCATCAGCCGGGGCAGCCGCACGCCCCAGTTTCGCGAGGCGGCGGCGAATCCCGCTTCGGTCATCACGCCTGTGCCGGTTGCCAAACTGGGGTTGCTTTTCGTCATGACGAACTACCCCAAGACTGTGGTGGACCCTGCGTTGCTGAATTTGTTTACGACGACCTATTTCATTCCTCCGCCCAAACCGGCGCCGCCGCCCCCCCCGCCCCCCCCGCCCCCTCCCACGACTTGGAAGCTCGAACTAACCTACCAAGGCTACTACCGTACCGGCGACGGGCCCAAATACGCGCTCCTGCGGATGGGCGAAAAGCTGGTCAGCGTTCCGGTGGGCAGCATGGTGGTGACGAATTTGTTTGTGGTTGACGCGGCGCTGAAAACTCTGACGCTGACGAATACCGCTGTGCAAACCAACGTTCTCAACTTGAACGCCAAGCAAGAAATCGAAGTGCCACTCAAATGAATTCGGACTCCGGCCCCGCGCAACGCGAAGTGGGTGACCTGCTGGTGGAGCAGGGCAAACTCACCCCCGTCCAGCTGGAACAGGTGCGGCGCCGTCAAAAGCGGCTCAATCTGGCGCAACACCGCGCCATCGTGGACTTGAATTTCGCTTCGGAGGAGGACACCTGGCGGGCGTTGGCGACGGTCAGCCACCTGGAATTCGTTGACCCGTCCAGCCTCGACCTCAAGCGCGGGACGCTCGAATTGGTGCCCATCAAACTCGTCTTTCATCACCACATGTTGCCGATCGCGGGTGACGCCGAATCGCTCACGCTGGCCTTCAGCGAGCCGCCGCGGCAAATGGAATTGGGCAATCTCCGCCTGCTGCTGAGCCAGCGACTCCAGATCGTTCTGGCCACCCCCAGCGCCATCCACGTTGTCATCAAGAAGCATTTTGGCCTCGGGGCGGAAACGATTCAGCGCCTGCGCGAGGACCGGGGAGGGGCCGAGCTGGACCGCGAGATTGTTTTTGATGTGCAGGGCAAGGAGACCGATTCCGCGATCGAAGCCACCATCTCGGCGTTCGTGGACCAGATCCTGCAAGAGGCCCTGCGGCTGAGGGCCACCGATATTCATCTCGAGCCCTATGCCAATGCCATTCGTCTGCGCTATCGCGTGGATGGCATATTGGAATCCGTGCCCGTGCCAAGCGACATGCGCAACTTGCATCTGGCCGTGGTCTCCCGACTCAAAATCATGGCCGGGCTCAACATCTCGGAGAAACGGTTGCCGCACGATGGCCGGATCGCCATGAAAACCGGCGATGAGGAATATGACTTGCGCGTTTCGATCGTCCCAACGAAGCACGGCGAGGCAGTCGCCCTGCGTATTCTGGGCCGGCAAAATCTTTTTCTCGACCTCAGCCAGCTGGGGATGGAGCCGGAGCACGAGGCCATCTTTACCCAGCTGACCCAGTTGCCGCAGGGATTGGTACTGCTGACCGGTCCGACCGGGAGTGGCAAAACCACCACGCTATATGCCGCCCTCGCTCAGGCCAATGACGAAGGGCGCAAAATCATCACCTTTGAAGACCCCATCGAATATCAACTCGATGGGACGGTGCAGATTCAGGTGCGGGAGCAGATCGGCCTGACTTTTGCCGCCGGACTGCGTTCCGTGCTGCGCCACGATCCCGACGTCGTGCTGGTGGGGGAAATTCGCGATTTCGACACGGCGGAGATTGCCATCCGCGCGGCGCAGACCGGTCATCTGGTTTTCTCCACGTTGCATACGAATGACAGCGTCAGCGCGGTGACCCGGCTGCTGGAAATGAAAATTGAACCGTATCTCATCGCGGCCTCGCTGGTTTGCAGCATTTCGCAACGACTCGCTCGTCGCATTTGCCGGCACTGCGCGGCGGCTGACGAGTCGATTACCCCCGGCGTGCGCAAGGAGATGGCCGGTGTCTTGGGACTGGCGCCGGAGGCGGTGCGGGCCTGGCGCGGGCGGGGTTGTATCGAGTGCAACCAGAAGGGTCACCGCGGCCGCGTGGCGATTTACGAACTATTTCTGCTCAACGAGGACATCGCCGATTTGATCCAACCGGGGGTCAAGGCCAGCCAGCTCCGGGAAGCCGCGCGCAAACTGGGCTGGCGTTCACTGCGGGAAAACGCCTGGCAAAAGGTGCAGGCGGGGTTGATTCCGATAGCCGAACAGGAGCGGTGGACCCGCATGATTGACGCCGGCCTCTACAAACTCCGATAAGGCTAAAGCAATGAAGCGTCGCCGCGGAATTCTCCGTGGCAACGCTTCAATCAATCAAACCGGCAGATTCGGCTAGGCCTGGGCTTTTGCGGCCTCGGGCTTTTTCCAGGTGCGTTTGGGGGCTTTCGTGACCAGGCCTTTCTTTAACGCCCGGGTGGAAACTCGAACATAGCGCACTTCCCCGTCAATCAGCGCCTTTACGCGCTGAAGATTGGGCATAAACTTCCGCTTGGTGATGGCGGTGATGTGGGTGCCGATACCGCCAAGCTTTTTCGCCTTACCACTGCGCCAGATGATGCTGCCCTTGCGCGGGCCGACACCGGTGAGTTCACAAATTCTTGCCATATAGATCCTGTTCCAAATTAAGGTCGCCCAGACTAGCCGCCGCGCCGTGGATGGCAAGCCTTTTCTGGCGGAAAACCGGTGCGCGGGTGCATCTTGGCACTGTCCTTAGTTTGCCGCCCAAAGTTCGTCCCAGTGACG
>CAZIJO010000170.1:0-13463 GCA_964539515.1 uncultured Bifidobacterium sp.
CTTGTGCATGAGCGCCCAGGCGGCTTTCAGGGTGAGCGAGCGCGGCGGACCGAACTCGATGCCCAACATCAACCCCCGCCAGCGGACTTCCTTCATGAACTCGTAGCGCGGGATCATGGCGCGCAATCCTTCGCCAAGCGCATTGCCCATCCGTTCCGCCCGTTGGATGAGTTGCTCCCGGTCCAGCACATCCAGCGCCGCCAGGCCGGCCACCATCGCGAAACTGCCCTGACTGAAAGTGGAGCTGTGCACGACCGACCGCTGCATGCTGGAGAAGACTTTTTCGTGAATCCACTTCTTGCACAGAACAGCGCCCACGGGAACAAAGCCGCCGGACAGGGTCTTGGCCAGCACGACGATGTCCGGGTCCACGTCGCCGTCATGTTCGATGGCAAGGAAACGCCCGGTGCGCCCCATGCCGGACTGCACTTCGTCATCCACAAACAGCGCGCCATACTTTCGGCAAAGGTCGGCGGCGGCACGCAGGTAACCGGGGGAGGGCAGGTTGACGCCTTTGCCTTGTACGGGTTCCACCACAAACGCGGCGACGTCCTTTTTGCGCAGTTCCTGTTCGAGCGCGTCCAAATCGTTGAAGGGAATCTTGCGGCAGTCCGGCAGGAACGGCGCGAAGCCTTCGCGGAAACTCTCGTCGCCGTTGACGGACAGCGCCCCATAGCTCAACCCGTGAAATGCCTTCGCGCAATGAATGATGGCCGGTTTGCCGGTGGCGCACCGGGCGTATTTGAGGGCCGTCTCCATGCCTTCGGCGCCCGAGTTGGTGAAGAACACCATGTCGAGCTGATTGGGCATCCGCTGCTTCAATTGTTCGGCCAGCAACCCGCTTAAGAGCGGGGCTTCCATTTTGACCAGGCTGGGATAATTCAGGTCCAGGAATTCGTTCAACACGCGGCGGACTTCCGGATGATTGCGGCCCAAACCGAACACGCCATAGCCGGACAACATGTCGAGGTATTGATTGCCCTGCACGTCCCAGAGGTATGGCCCTTCGGCGCGGACGTAGCAACGGTCGAAGCCGATGGTCTTGAGCGTGCGGACATTGGCCGGGTTGACGTGCGCGGCGTGCAACTCGTAGTTCCGGCCCGCGCTTTTCTCCAGCAAGGCGCGAATGTCGAGGCCGGGCTGGGTGGTCGCCGCCGGCTTCATTGCTACTTCAGTCTCGAGTGCAGTTGACATGCGAGTTTAGGTTAGGTCAGTTCCTCCGGAGCGCAAAGCAAATTCCCGTGGGCTTGCCTTCCCCTTCCAAACGTTGCCATTGGGCGCGCCACCGGCCCTACCGTGGCAGCACGTAGTGATCAAGCAGCGGCCCCAGTTCCTCTTGAATCCAATCCTTCGACAGGCCGAATTCCTCCAGACTGTATTCGTGTTTGCTCTCGAACTGCCGTTGCCGTTGCGTCGCGGCGGTAAGCTGGGCGCGGTAGTTCTGGCTCATCGGCCAGCCGAAATGTTCATAGAGTTTTTCCAGCGCCGCCTTCGGGTCCCGCGTGAGGTCACGGTAATCAATGCAATAATATTGTTGCGGCGGGACCTGGTTCCGGAACGCGAACAGATGTTGGAACCATTTCACGGCCAGCCGCGCGTAGGCTTTCGAGACTGCGGAATCCTTGGGCAGCTCCGGCGAATGCGCGTGCCAGACGGGATAAAAAACACTCACGTGTGAGGCTACCGACTGATAGGGATGCCGGACAATGGTGATGAACTTTGCATCCGGGAATTCCTCAAGGAGCGCTTGCACCGCCCCCGAGGACTGCGTGGCCTTGGAGAGCAGCGTTTTGTCTGGCCCGTTGACGTGGAGCTGGCGTTGCAGGCAACTCCGGTAGTAGCGCATCAATTTGCGGCGCGGTGCCGGCGGCAGCGCATCCTGGAATCCTGCGGCCCACAATTCGTCCACGTGCAGGAACAGCAGGAAGATCGCTTCCGTTACGAAGGTGTAAACAAAGAAGCCGTCGTCCTCCTCGGGTTGGTCAAAACGCATTTTGTGCATGTCGTCCCAGCCGCCGAACCACTTCTTTTCCGCCCAGGCCACGAGTCGGGCGAAGCATCGGCCGGTATGCTGGTCAAGCCATACGAGACCGTGGAAGAAGCGTTGGAAGGACACCGCCGGAAAAATCGTTTGATACAGCTTGTTATGGACAAATCTTTCCGAGTCCAGCGCCATCAGTTTTTGCGTGAGCGTGGTGCCGCTGCGGGGCGGGGCCACGATGAATACCGGGGCGCGCACGGGCTGTTGCTTGAAGCCCGGGAAGAAAACGTGGTCTAGCGCCCGCCCTAACGCGACGATGAACCACATGATCCAGTAGAGCGCCGTAAAAAAGAAGATGTACGCCCAGCGACGAAGGCTAAAACGGGTTTTGAACAGCGAAAGATACTCCGCCTTGAAAAACAGATTCAGGTTAATATACATGCGATACCGTCGCCGGCAGAAATGCTTCGCAAAGCTCCCGTTGAACGCAAGCGATTATTGGGTCGGACTCGCCCGGTCGGTTGCGGTGGCTCTGTTTTGGACTCCCTCCCTCCAATGCTGCCCATTTCCATTTACCGGGGGCGGAAACGCCGGTGGCCGTGGTGTCGGCGACCAGGACTGTGATGGCCGCCGTGCCTTGTGCCGCCGCCCGCTGGCCGGGGTTGAGGATGGGAGGCCGCGGCGTGCGCCTGCGGTCGCTGGCGATGGGGAGACGCGAAATCGGAAGGCGGGACGGCCGCCGCATAATTAAATCCTGCCGCCTGCTTGCGCACTATGCCGCGACCGATGAACCGCTCCAGCGATCGCAGCTCGCCGTAATCCTCCGGCGTGACAAAGCTGATGGCGTCCCCAACGGCATGCGCCCGGCCCGTGCGGCCAATCCGGTGCACATAGTCCTCGGGGTGCATGGGAAAATCGTAGTTCACCACGTGCGAGATTCCGTCCACGTCGATGCCGCGCGCGGCGATGTCCGTCGCCACCAATACGCGGACGGTGCCCGATTTGAAATCTTTCAGCGCGCGCAGCCGCTGGTTTTGGGAGCGGTTGGAATGCAGGGTGGCCGTGCGGATGCCCTTTTGCTCCAGATGGCGTGCGATCCGGTCAGCGCTGTGTTTCATGCGGGAAAAAACCAGCACCATGTTCATGCCGGGGTCGTGGAGCAAATGCACGAGGAGCGCCGGCTTGAGGTGTTTCGGCACTTCATAGACGAGCTGGGTCACGGTTTCAGCCGGGTTTGCGCGGCGGCCGATTTGCACGAGCTTCGGCGCGTGTTGAAACTCATGCGTGAGCCCCTCGATCTCCTTGGAGAGGGTGGCGGAGAAAAGCAACGTTTGGCGTTTCGTCGGGAGCTGTCGCACAATCTGTCGGATGGAGGGCAGAAAACCCATGTCCAGCATGCGGTCGGCTTCGTCGAGCACCAGGTATTGCAACCCGGAGAAATCGGCGCAGCGCCGGCCCATCAGGTCGAGTAGGCGGCCGGGACAGGCGATGATCAAATGGGTGCCGGCCCGGAGCGCATTGATTTGTGGCTGCTCCCCCACACCACCAAAGACGGTGGCCACCCGCAACGGCAGATGCTTGGCGTAGTCGCGGACGTTCTCCTCAATCTGCAGGGCGAGTTCGCGGGTCGGCGCCAGCACCAGGGCCCGCGTTCCGTGCTGGCCGCCTTCACCCAACCCGGCGGCCAGCTTGGTCAAGATGGGCAACGTGAACGCTGCCGTCTTGCCGGTCCCAGTCTGAGCGATGCCGATCAAATCATGACCCGCAAGGATCGGCGGAATGGCCGCCGTTTGAATGGGGGTTGGCTCGGTGTAGCCTGCTTCCTGAACGGCTCGTAAAATTCTTGAATCAAGACCAAGGTTGCGAAAAGACATGGGTGAAAAGCGTGGGATTGGGGTGCGGTTTAGCGCGCACTCCGGTTAAGGGATGCCGACGGACGGACGGACGGACCAGCGTGCTATTTCAGCCGCCAGGTGATGCGCGCTTTGTTCAAATCGTAGGGCGACATCTCCATTTTTACGCGGTCACCGACCGTAAGGCGCACCCAGCGTTTGCGCATTTTGCCGCAAATGGTGGCGAGGACGAGGTGCTTGTTCGTCAGCTCAACCCGGAACATGGTCCCGGGCAGCACGGTCGTAACGCGACCTTCGACTTCAATGGCTTGTTCTTTCATTGGCGGTTGGCAGAGTGGGCTTGGGATCGTTGGCGCTTTCCGGCGGACGGGCAAATCCGGAAGCGCCAAGCAAAAAGGCGGAGCCCGGATACAAGCCGAACTCCGCCATGAAATCCCAAATGGCTTAGTAGCGGCCGCGGCCGCCACCGCCGCCGCCGTATTCGCGACGACCGCCACCACCACCCGCCGGCCGCTCTTCACGGGGCTTGGCGACGTTGACGGTAAGGGCGCGACCGTCGAGCTCTTTGCCATTCAAACCCGCAATGGCTTTCTGTGCCTCGTCGGCAGAACTCATGGTTACAAAACCAAAGCCGCGGGGGCGATTGGTCATGCGATCCATCATCAGGTTCGTTTCGGTGACCGTGCCGAACGCGGCAAACGCATCATTCAGGTCGTTTTCGGTGGTGTTGAAGGAAAGATTTCCAACAAACAGTTTATTGCTCATGTGATGTTTTACTGTCCAGACTAACACTGCGCTTACCAGACTGTTCCCGAACACCGGGTTTCAAATCATCACTGAACCATGTTCACCTGAGGATTCACCATGCCTTGGAAGAGACAAGCTATCTAACAGACGAGCCCATGATCGTGGTTTCCGGTGGGATAGCAACAACTATCGGAAACATTCTTTTGGGCGTCGATCGCCACCGCGCCGACCGGGATGGCGCGCGATGGCCGCCGTTGAGAGGCTCTTCCCCGATGCAGTGACCTCACCACAGTCACGCGGCGACCGGGTGTTGCCAGGGCGCCCGGTAGGGGCGACGCAGAAGGGCCGTCGCGGCCGGATCGCCGACCACCAGGCGTTGTTGTGGGTCGTAAACCAATGGCCGACCAAGGTCCATGGCGAGATTGGCGAGGATGCAGCTCGCAGTGGAGATGTGCCCGGCCTCGATGTCAGCAACCGGACGGCTTCGCTTTTGAATCGCCGCAAGGAAATCAATCATGTGCCGCCGTGTGGCGGGGGCGGCATTCAGTTCGATGTCCTTTTCGGTCACATCTTCGGGATATTGCTCGCGCTCGTACTGGCAATCGAAGTGAACCGGTTTGGCGTTCCTGTCGAGTGGAATGAAGTCCGCCCGCATGGTGCTGGCCTTGAGCGTGCCCTTTTCTCCGTAGATAAACAGGGCCCAAGGATAATCCGGATCAGTCGGGGCTCCCCACGTGCGATGCTGCCACACGGCATTGAAGCCGTCGTATTCAAATGTTGCGGTCTGCGTATCTGAAATATTCGACTTCCCCTCCTTTTGGACATAGATGCCACCCGTCGAACTGATGCGTTTGGGCCAGCCGAGTTCGAGCATCCAGCGCACGGTGTCGAACATGTGGACGCACATGTCCCCGACGATCCCGTTGCCGTATTCCCGAAACGTGCGCCACCAACGCTTGTGCGGCAGGCCATCATAGGGCCGTAACGGGGCGGGGCCGGTCCACATTTCGTAATCGAGAAAATCCGGCACCGGCGCCAGCGGGGGATTGCCGTTGGCGCGCATATGGTAGTAGCAGCACATTTCCACGTGACCAATCTTACCGAGCAAACCCGCGTCAACGATCTGCTGTTTCGCGGCAATCAAATGCGGCGTGCTTTTGCGCTGCGTACCGATTTGGACCACGCGTTTACGTTTTCGCGCCACATCGAGCAGGGCTTCGCCTTCGCGCACGTCCACGCTGATGGGTTTCTGCAAATAGACATCGGCGCCCGCCTCCATGGCCGCAATCGCATGGAGCGCGTGCCAATGATCGGGTGAACCGACAAGCACGATATCGAGGTCGTTCTCTTTGAGCATGGCGCGGTAATCACCATAGGTCCGCGGCGTTTTCTTCGATTTCTGCCGTTGGCGGGCGATTTCCACCGCCCCCGCCAGCATTTGCTTATCGGGATCGCACAAGGCGACCACTTCCACGGGCGCGACTTGGATCAGCCGCCACAAGTCGCTCTGGCCGTACCAGCCGGCGCCAATCAAGCCGACCCGCCTGGGCTTGCCGTTGACGATTTCAAGTGCCTCCACCCCAAGCGCAGGCAGGGCGGCGAGGGCGGCGAACGCTGACGCGGATTGGAGAAAACGGCGACGGCTGACGTTGAAGCGCGCGCCGGAAGGGGATACGACGGCATCGGTTTTCATGGCGGCAGCATGAAGAGATTCAGCGCCAAAGGCAATTGCGGGCTGCATTGAAGCTGACGACCGGCAATTCGGTTGGTAAGATCTGGAATTGCAACGAGCTGAAATCAACCACTACGCCACGCTTGGCCTCGACCGTGACTGCACCCAGGCCCAAATTCGCGCCGCGTACCGAATCTTGGCCAAGCAACACCATCCCGATCTGAATCCCCGCTCCCCGGCAGCCGTGGCAAACACGCAAAAACTGAATGCCGCCTGCGAAATCCTGAGCGATCCGGCCCGGCGGCTCGCGTACGACCGCCAACTCGACCAAGCCAGGATGTCCACACTTGTACGACACCCTGAGAAAGGACGACGGCTCATCTCCCGGAATGTGAATTTGCGAATCGAGGAGTTGTTTCGTGGCACCGTGCGGGAGGTGCAGATTCACGACCCCGGCAATCACAACGGACAGGAGACGTACCAGCTACACGTTCCGCCGGGGACGGCGCCGGGTGCCCTTTTCCGTCTGCCACGCAACGCGCCTGGGATGAGCGGCTTTGTCCAGCTCCGTATCCGTGCCCTGCCAAGTTTCCAGTTCAAGCTCCGCGGTTCGGATTTGCTCTTTAGTTTGAGAATCAAACCTGAGCTGGCGGTGCAAGGCGGCCACGCAGTGGTTCCAGGGGCGACGGGGGCAATGCTCCGCGTCGAAATCCCGCGCGGTGTGGCACATGGCCAAATCCTGCGCCTCGGGGGTGAAGGCTTGCCCAATCTTCGGGGCGGTCGTGGTGACCTGCTCGTTCGCATCAGCTACCGCGTAGTCATCCGCATCGGGGGGCCGCCGCAGCGGTGACCCAAAAACCGGGCCGAAGAAAGCGACAAGTCTCTCACGATAATGACCGGCCACTGAATTTCGAGACTCTGGGGCTGGAGCCTCAGGTCAAGGGATCATTGCGCCTTGGCGGACTTGCTCGCGGTTGGGAAATGTCTGCCCGAGCCTTGGCTCAGTTTGACCCGAAACCACCTTCCCTCCCGTGAGGTTTTTGTCGGATAATCGGCCATTTTTGTCGGGTTTTGGATACGGCGAAAATTTTTGAATGACTTTTGGTGAAGTTTGTCCTATACTACGAAACATCTGAGGTAATTATGCTTGTCTCAGTCACTGCAAAAGCAGGCGCAACAAGGAGCGCTCGCCGGGCAAGTCGTCCTCAGGTAAACATCAACCAAGACAAGAGCCATGATCAAAACCCTCGAAGTGATTACTGAAGCCATCCGCAATCCCAATCACCCATTTCGTAAGGCGGACAATCAGCCTAAAAAGCGTATGAAACACAGGTACGAGCGGCGAAAAATCAAGGAATACTTGCATCTCGCCGATTGGCAGGCGGAGCAGGCGGCCTGAAAACAGAAATAGGAATGTGCAAACAACATGGGCCACGCGAAAGTGCGTGGCCCATTTTCATTGGGGATCGTCCAAACCGCTGAACAACTTGCACCGATCCGCCTATGAGTTGAGTCGTTTATGGCGGCTCGGAACTCAGTTGGCGGGCGATGGTCTGGTGGAGTTATCTTACCAACAGCATTTGCCGAGCGCGCTTGATCGCCTTGTTCAGCTTGCGCTGATAATGGGCGGGCAACGCGGTGTATTTGCGCGGTAGGATGCGTCCTTGGTCGGTGACAAACTGCCGGAGCAAGACGGTGTTCTTGAAATCAAGTGCATCCACCGTGAAATCGACCTTTGGCTTCGGGCGTGGAGTGCGGTTTTCGGTGGTGCGGCGGCTGCCGCGTTCCTTCTTGTCGGTGTGGGTCTTGCGGGGCATAGGGATTATTTAATTTCGCGGTGCAAGGTGTGGCGGCGCAGGGCGGGGTTGAATTTCTTAACCTCCAATTTCTCGGTTTTGAGCTTCTTGTTGCGCGTGGTGGTATAACGGGACGGAGATTTCCCTTCTTTGCGGGCTTCGGTACATTCGATGGTGATGATTTCTCGGGGCATAAATTATTGTTCCTTCTCCTTGGGCTTCTCGTCCACGATCTCGTCGTCTTCTTCCACTTCCGTGGCGCCGGCGGCATCCACCGTGCCCAACTGGCCGATCCGGCGTTGCCGCAAGGTGCCATCGCGTTCCAATTGCGCCTGGGCCTGCACAGTAAAACGTGCCCAGGGAATGGCTTCGAGCCGCGCCTTGGGAATGGGCTTGTTGGTCAACTCGCACACACCGTAAGTGTTGCGTTCAATTCGTTTCAAGGCTTCTTCGATCTCGTAGACGGCATCCTGATCGGAGGACAACAGGCTCAGCGCAAAATCCCGGTCAAAATTATCCGTGCCCGAATCCGCCATGTGCAGGCTGTAGCCCGCGATTTCCTGGGCCGATTCCTTGGCCAAGCCGTTCATCTGGCGCATCAATTGTTCCCGCAGCTCCAGGAGGCAATTGTAGTAGGTCCGCCACTCCGGCTTGATCTTCTTGGCCGGAGCTTCAGGGTGGGATTTCGCGACCACCGGCCGTCCAAGAATGGAAGCGACCGAGGCCGAAGTATGCGCTTTGTGCCGCACCGCGCTCTTTTTGATCTCTTTCTTCTTCGTTGTCACATGTAACTCAAAGTTTCCCGAGTATTGACTCGTTGGCAGCCTGTTCGCTGCGATTTTCGCTCGTACGAGGGGCGCGACTTTAGCAAAGCGAGGCAAATACGCCACACAAATCTTAAACAAATTCGCTCCCGCCAATCGCTCCGACGCCCTATCCTGTGCTTACCCGGCAAAATACTTGTAAGCGAAGGCTTGAAGTGGCGGCAAAAAGCTGCATTATGATCCCATGTTGTCCGCCGAGCTGTATCTGGTGATGCCCTGCCGTTAGAAGACTTTCCTTCTCCATCCGCTTAACAAACGACCCTAAGGACTCACAATCGCCGTATGAAAATCAAAGCATTTGCAACCGCCCCATTGGCCCATCCACTTGAGAGGCACCGACTTTTCGCGGCCGTGGCCTTCCTGGTTGGCTTGGCGATGTTGCCCGGATGGCCGGTTGGGCTTAAAGCCCAGCCGATCAACGTTCCCAATTACTCCTTTGAATCGCAGTCGGGCGTCGGATATCCCTTCGGCACGAATCCGAATGTTGACTCCTGGCAGAAGATTGCCGAGCCCGCCTACTTCGCCGCGGTATCCGGAGGGCAGATTCCTTGGTTTGGAACCGCTGGTGCCTTCGTTGATAATGGTCCCTATGGCAACCGCATCGGGGCGCAAGCGGGGTACATTTTGGCTTTCCCGCAGGTGACCTTGTTTCAAGATTACAATTCTTCCCCGACGCACGATTTCAACGCAACCTTCGAGATTGGCAAGGCCTACAACCTGACCATTGGAATTTTTGGCAAGGGCAGCTCGGCCCCTCTGGCTCCCGGATCTACTCTGGAACTGAGCCTATACTTTCGCGATGGCTTGGGCGACAAAGTGACGGTCGCTTCAACGGTGGTCACCTATACTTCAGAGGCGTTTCCAATCACGCCAAGTTTGAATTTTGTGGATTACCAGGTGAACGTCCCAACCGTGCTGGCGACGGATGCTTGGGCTGGACAACACATCGGCATCCAGTTGGAGTCCACCATTCCCATCCAGCTCACCACCGGGGGAAATTGGGACTTTGACAATGTTCGGCTCACGGCGGTGCCCGAACCCGCCACAATCACTCTGTTGGGACTTGGCCTCGGGGCGCTGCTTTTGGGGCGATCACGCCACCGGGAGTGACCTTCCCGCGTGAAGTTTGCGTGCGTCATGTTTAAGTTCGCTGCCCAATCGGATCTCGAACTGACCCGCAAGCGGAACTGGCTCTTGTGCCAAACCTGCCTGGTCTTGCTCCTGTTGGTTCGAAATGGGGCGTTGCAGGCCGGGCCCATCCACGTGCCGAATGCGTCATTTGAAGCGCCGGCCACCCTGTTCGTCAGCCTCCTTTTTGATTCCTGGCAAAGGCTGCCCCAGCCGGTAGGGTGGGACGAGAACGTTTCCGGTCCCTGGACCAACCTCACCGGTATCTTCAAAAACACCGCCCCGGGCAGCGCCGACCACATAGAGAATTGCGATGGGAACCAAGCGGTGTGGTTGTTTGCGAATCCGGACGCCGGCTTGTTTCAGGATTATGACTCGATGGACTGGGATGACCCGGCACCCACTCACGCCTTTGATGCAAAATACGAGGCCGGCAAGTCCTACCGCCTGACGGTTGGCGTCATTGGCGGTGGATACGGCATGCTGCCCGGCACGCCACTTGAGGTGGGCTTGTACTACCGGGATGCGGCGAGCAATAAGATAATCGTCGCGGCCAACACCATCACCTATTCCTCGGACTATTTCAGCAACCGCACGCAGTTGGTGGATTTCGCGGTGACCACGCCGGTGGTGCAGGCGGGGGATCCCTGGGTTGACCAGCACATAGGCATTCAATTTCGCTCCACGGCCAGCTCCGAACTTGGGGCCGGCTACTGGGATTTGGACAACGTGCGCCTCACTTCCATCCTCGCCCCCACATTGGTGAATCCGGTTCACACCAATGGCCAGTTCCAATTCATGCTGCAAAGCGAGCCGGGGCTCCCGGTGGAGATTCTCGCCAGCAGCAATCTCGCCTTGCCCGTGGCGAACTGGACGAGTCTCGGCACGTTGACCAACTCGTCCGGCAGCACTCCCTTCATTGACACTTCGGCAAACTTCGACCAGCGTTTCTATCGGGCTCGGCAATTGCCGTAGCCGAAACGCCATGTTCATTCGACCGGCCAAAGCGAGCCTGTCACCTGCAAGCGGTCACGCGTTTACGCTGATTGAATTGCTGGTGGTTATCCTCATCCTCGCGATGCTGGCGGCCTTGATGCTGCCGGCCATGTCCTCCGCGCGGGAGAAGGGGCGCCGGACCGTTTGTCTCTCCAACTTGAGGCAGATTGGCATCGCGATTCAAATGTATGCGCAGGACAATGACGGCCGGATTCCCTTTGGCCCCAAAGCGCCTCCCTTCACCAATCCGTCCAACTTCTATCCCTCCACCGGCGCCCCGACCAGTCTGCTTTCCTTGCAGAGCGGCGCGCCAGTGGCCCTGGGGCTTTTGCTGCAATCCTACCTGACCGTTCAGCCGAAGGTCCTGTTCTGTCCCAGCACCGATCAACCGCTGGACACCGAAGCGGAATTGGCAAAGGTCGGCCACTATCAAGCTCAGGGAAGCTACTACTACCGACATGCGGGAAACACCCTGCTTTTCGACGCCCCCGGCACGAACAATCCGCCGCCCCATCTCCGGCTCGACAGCCTGGGCCAGAACCGCAACGGCGGGCCAGTTCGCGCGTTGGTGATCGACACCTTGTTCCTGTGCCCCGACGATCTCGCCGCTTTCAACGTCAAGCCGCGGACGCATCATCAACAAAAGTCCGCCACGATGTTGTTCGCGGATGGCCACGCTTTCTCGCGGCCGAACAAGGACAACCGGTTTACCGTGGATGTCAGCGACTACAGCCAGATCCGCGATGCTTTCAACAAGATCCTGCAAGTTTTCGAGCGAGCAGACACCGAGCAATGATCCGGGAAATTGCGGCCGGCATTGAGCTTTCACCCTGCGGCGGGTACTGTGGCGCCCAATGAAAGCTGTCCGCCTCGTCCAGCCGGGTCAACCGCTCAAACTTCACGAGGTTCCGGCGCCGTCGCCCGGGCCGCAGGATGTGCTCGTGCAGGTGAAGGCAGCCGGCATCTGCCACTCGGATGCGCATTACCGTGCCGGCATTTCAACGGTGGAACCGCTGCCCATGACGCTGGGGCATGAGGTTGCCGGGGTGGTCGTGGAGGTTGGCCGCGAGGTTAAAACCGCCAAGCCTGGCGATCGCGTGTGTCTCCATTATCTCGCCACATGTGGCGCCTGCGATTGGTGTCGCGCGGGCAATGAACAGTTTTGCCCCGCCGCCCAGATGATCGGCAAGCACCGCGCCGGCGGGTTCGCGGAATTCATCTTGATGCCCGCCCGGAGTGTCTTTGCGCTCCCAGAGGAAATCCCATTTCCGCAAGGGGCGATTCTCATGTGTTCGTCCGCCACCTCGCTGCACGCGTTGCGCCAGGCGCGGCTGCAACCGGGTGAGAGCGTGGCGGTATTCGGTGCCGGCGGCCTGGGCAGCTCCGCCATCCAACTTGCGCAGGCGCTGGGCGCCGACACCGTTTTCGCCGTCGACATCAACCCGCGCAAGTTGGCGTTCGCCGCCACGATGGGGGCGACGCCGGTCAATGCCGCCACCCACAATCCCGTGGCCACGATTCGGACCCTGACGGACGGCTGGGGCGTTGACGTGGCGTTGGAACTCGTGGGCCGGCCATTGACGATGCAACAGGCCGTGCGCTCGCTGGCAATCAAGGGCCGCGCCGCCCTGGTCGGAATCACGCGGGAAAGTTTTCCGGTGGCGCCTTATCACGAAGTCATCAACAAGGAGGCTGAGATCATTGGCGTGTCCGACCATCTGGCGGCGGAGTTACCCGGATTGATTGCCTTCGCCCGCGAACGCAAACTCAATCTGGCGCAAACCGTCACGGCGTGTGTTCCGCTCGCCGCGACCGCCATCAACCATGCGCTCGACCGGTTGGAGCAATTCGGGGATGAAGTACGAACGGTGATTCAGCCCTGAGCGGCCGCGAATCGATCAAGCGACCGTCGCGACCTTCACCAGTTGTTTGCCCGTACTCTGTCCTTGCAACATCCCGATGAATGCCTGGGGTGCATTTTCAATTCCCTCGGCAATCTCCTCCCGGATTTTTATTTTGGCATGCGTGCCGGCCAGGCGGACGCCGCAACGACTGCTGATTTTGGCAATCTGTCATATCCAAGAATCCACCGTGGTTTCACCCGCCCGCGGCTGGCCGATTCCCTGCAAGCCATAACCAAGGCCCAGGCTATGGTAGCGAGCCATTCATCCGGTAAAAACGCGCTCCGTTGGTCGCCCCGCCCACCTCGACATAGTTGGTGGTGACAAGCCCCACCCCCGGGATTGCGATGATCGGGCTCAAGTTGGTAAACAAGCCGGAAACAGCGCCAGCGGCTTGCAGCCGGTCGCTGCGTCCACCTGCCGTCTGCCACGTGATGCGCATATTGTTGCCCTCCCGATTCAGGCTCTGGACGCGAAATGGTCCAATTGCGTAGTCCGCCAAGTCATAGAGATTGTTGCCGTCGTTATCCAGTCCCAAAAAATCGCCCACCGACCAGTTCTCATT